>PLYW01000122.1:569-40978 GCA_003151875.1 Acidobacteriaceae bacterium | reverse complement strand
AGGAACTCTTTGCATGGCACGCAACCGTTCAGATGAGTCTCCATCTCCTCACACGAGAAGTCGTCCAGTTGGCCATCGAGATAGTCCGACAACCCGGAGAATATCCTCTTGCAGCGGCTGCGTCGCACCGGAGCCGCCTGCTCTCCGAAGCTGCCCCGGCTTTTTGGGTGACGGTTTAGCTTAGCCAGCTCTTTTCGGACAAACAGGCGAGCCCGGTGTAACCGCACACGAACTGTCCCCGGGCGCAGGCCGGTAATCTCAGTAACTTCCTCCTCGGTGAGACCTTCCATGTCGCGCAGTACGATCACAATCCTGTAGTGGGGCGGAAGCCTTCGAACTGCCTCGCGCACGCGTTGGTCCTGCTCCCCACGAATGGCGGCACTCTCCGGGCTGACTACCACTCCGCCGTCAAGCCGTTCCAGATCGTCCCGGTCCGGCATCAACTGTTCGAGAGACAACTCTACCTTGGGTGCGAACCTGCTCTTGCGCCGGCTCATAAGGCAGCAGTTCTTCGCCACTTTGTACAACCAGACAGCCAGAGCCTTGGAGCTTGTGAACTGCGGCAAGTACGGCAATGACTTCATCAGGACTTCCTGCATCGTGTCTTCCGCGTCCTGTTGCTGCCCGCATACGCGCATACTGAAGGCGAAAACAGACTTCTGCAGTAATTCCAGTGCTTCTTCCACCGAATTGGTGTCGCCGCGCATCAATAGCTGAACGGCTTTCTCTAAGTCAGACCGCATTCTCGCAACTCCAGACCGGATGCTTACTGATCTTAACGCCACGAACCCTTGGCCGTGTGTTTGTATACTGCCGGTATGTCAGACCAGCGTCTCTGACCGGCGGCACAGATCATGCAGAAAAGAGAGAATTCCATTGTCTTGGCAACACTTGGGAGCTGTTCTGACGGGGGTTGTGATCGGCTTTATGGGGGGCCTCTTTGGAAAAGGTGGCAGCGCGGTGGCAACCCCGTTGCTCAGTTTACTGGGTTACCCTGGATTCGTTGCTGTCGCTTCCCCCCTTCCTGCAACGATACCGAGCACGCTGGTTGCCTCCAGGGAATACTGGCGCTCCCAGTTGTTAGATTGGGAGATCGTGTGGTGGAGCATCGGCATAGGAATCCCCGCGATTGTGGCTGGCTCCTTACTCTCTCCCTTCGTCGGCGCCAGACCATTGCTCGTAGTTACAGGCCTTCTGGTTCTCGCGTTCGGAGTCTCCTTTCTCTTCTTTCCCAAAGATCGGTCCCTCGCCAAGGAATCCGCAGACAATCCGGGCGGCTTGCGCCCAACTCACTGGAGAGTGCGCCTTATTGCTGTCGCTGTTGGGGTGGGAGTGATCTCGGGATTGCTTGCAAACGCCGGAGGATTCCTCCTTGTCCCCTGTTACACCCACTTTCTTAGACAGCCCATGAAGAAGGCTTTCGCATGCTCCCTGGCAGTCTCTGCCGTGCTGGCCATACCGGGAACTCTTGTGCACGCCTATCTGGGGCATATCTCCTGGCTGGTTACCTGCCTGGTCGCCCTGGGGTCGATGCCGTTCTCTTTCGTTGGAGCTCGCCTCGCGATTAAGACGCAGTCGGCAAGACTCGAGCGCTGGTACGGACTCGCATTGACCGGCTTGGGAATCTTCTTTCTCTTCCACATCTAACAGCGCACCTTCCGCCTCGGATATCGCCCTTGCCGTTCTGCTTGCGGATAGCCATCTCTTCGTTTGCCTACCCCCTACCGGACCGGCGACAGGTTTCTCTGGTACGGGCCTCATCTTTCTTGTAACGGAATCCTCCCCATTTGCATTTGTGGAGTAAGAGCCAACTTTGATCCATTTCGCTGGCTCTGGGAGGTTCAGGTCCAGTGCCCATATTCGCGCCAAAACAAATCCTTTGTCCCATTGACTTGAGCCCGGTTTCCGACATCGTCCTCAGCTGGGCCAGACTCATCTCGAAGGCTTTCGGGTCTCAAATCGCGATCATCCATGTCGACCGGTCTGAGTATCCCCGGTATTTCACCGAGGGACAACTCGACGAGTTGGCTTCCGAGGCCGTGATTCGCCGTACCACTCTCGAAAATCAAACCCGTGACCTCGCCCAGAGACTACTGGGCCCCGATCTCCCGTTCACTGTATCGGTAGTGGAAGGGCATGCGGTCGACGTGATCCTGGAGTATTTGACAAAGACTCCACCGGACCTTGTCGTAATGGGAAGTCACGGGCGCAGCGGAGTGGAGCGCCTGCTGTTGGGCTCGGTCGCCGAAAACGTTACACGTGAAGCGGTGTGTCCGACGCTGATTGTAAGAGGACCGGAGATCCCGACTGGGCAACATCAACTGAACCGAGTGTTGTGTCCCGTGAATCTAACGGATACTTCTCAGGAATGTGCTGCCGTCGCGTCCGCCGTCGCGGAGAAGCTCGGTGCCGAACTGACCGTATTGCAAGCCGTGGAAGAAGATGCCTCACCTGAGGATGATATGCATCAACGACTCTGCCAATGGATACCCGAGGATTTACGCAGCCACTGCCACGTGTCCGAGATTGCATTGAAGGGAGATGCCGCCGAGCAGATCATCCTCTACGCTCGCCGCGAAGAGATCGACCTGATTGTTCTGGGCGCTCGACGTCGACCTTTTCTCGAATTCAGCACGCTCGGAAGAACGACCGAGCGCGTATTGCGCCACGGGGCCAGCTCAGTTCTGTTGGTACCCATCGATAAGGGGGGCAAATGATCGGGATTGGATCAACTCAACAAGAAGGACGAAACAAGCTAAGTACCGCATCGGGGAATGGGATGCATGCAAGAACGAGTTGCTTCAATGGAAACCTCCTCGCGGTAAGCAATAGTGGGAAATATGCAACGAACGAGGACTTTTGCAAGTTGTTCACAAAGGATGTGAAGGGTCTATACCTGCTCTCGTTCTTGCTAACGGCCAATCATGAGAAGGCGGAGCGATGCTTCGTGGGTGGCCTTGATGGGTGCTTGAACGGGAACTCCGTCTTTCGAGAATGGGCACTTTCCTGGGCGCGGCGCGTCATAATTCGCCAGGCCGTGCGGATGGTCGCACCGCATGCCAACCCCGCAGGACCAGTGCTAGCTGCGCTCCGGTCGGAAGATGGACGCGGTCTCCGTGGGATTGCATTGCACGATGCCCGGCTTGCAAGAGTCCTCGCGCTTGAAGACATTGAACGCTTCGTATACGTCCTGGCAGTTCTCGAAGGATACCCGGATCAGAACTGCGCGGTGCTCTTGGGGATATCGCGGCAGGAAGTCAGGGAGACACGAATTCGAGCTATTGAAAGAATAGGGAACTTCGACACAAAACACTGCACCGCTAATGCTCCACTCGCTGCGACACAGCATTGAAAGGAGAAAGCAGCATGAAAAACGACATTGAAGACCTTCCAATGGCATCCGTCTGGTATGTTGTTGGCGGGCTCGCAGCGATCGGGCTAATAGGATTGGTTGCCGCCATATTAGCGGTACATTCTCTCTATAACTCTCTCGTGCCCTTGCACAGTTAGACCCTTTCATCTGGGCACTGACACCTGCGAGTCCGCGTTTTACCTGCGCTATCGAAACCATCATGGTTCGGTGGTGTCGTGTCGGTTTTGCTGGCCTCCGCTAAAAAAGTGGTGGCGCACCATGCTTCTGGTAAGCAGGAAAGCCGTGAGGGTCAAGATCACTATGAACAGAAGCTTTGCAAACCCAAGCCACGGTGGATTCTGTTCTTCCGGGCTCACATCGTTCCGATTCGTGGCCATGAGTTGCTCCCCGCCAAGCCAGTCACTGGCCTTAGGCTGTGGCTTGTATGATCGATCCGCGGTTCGTGCGACCTCGTCAAACTCTTAGGACGATCTTGTAAGCAATCGAGAGAGGATCGGAAAGTCGCAAACCACTTTGAGGGGTATGCTGTGTGAAAGAGGACTGACTCTAGATGGACGCACTTACGCTGCATAGAATTCACTTCGCTTTTACGATTACCTACCACTATCTCTTTCCGCAATTGACAATGGGGCTGGCACTGCTCATCGTCGTGCTCAAGACGATGGCCCTCCGCACTCAGGACGAACGCTACAACGACTCCGCTCGTTTCTGGGCGCGGATCTTTGCTGTGAACTTCCTGCTGGGCGTCGTCACGGGTATTCCCATGGAGTTCCAGTTCGGGACGAATTGGTCGGAATTCTCCCGCCGCACCGGCGGGGTCATCGGCCAGCCGCTTGCAATGGAGGGAGTATTCTCCTTCTTCCTGGAGTCCTCCTTTCTTGGCCTGTTTCTCTTCGGAGAAAAGCGGCTTTCCCGCTTCGCTCATTGGGGAGCAGCGGTTCTGGTGTTTGTCGGCTCGTGGATCTCCGGCTTCTTTATCATCGTCACCGATGCCTGGATGCAGCATCCGGTCGCCTACCGGCTGCTGCCCAACGGAGTCTACGAGGTAACGAGTTTCTGGGGCCTGATGATGAATCCGTGGGCTTGGCTTCAATATGCACATAATATGTGCGGGGCAGTCGTCACGGCATCCTTTGTCATGTCCTCGGTTGGAGCGCTCTACATCCTCCAAAAGCGAGACAGCGGTTTTGGACGAATCTTCCTACGAGTGGGAGTCATCGCAGGCGTCTTGTCCTGTGTCGCACAGATCTTTCCAACCGGCGACCTTCACGGCAAGTACATGGCGAAGAACCAGCCGATTGCCATCGCAGGGATGGAGGGTCTGTTCCACTCGGAAAAAGGCGCGCCGATCGTGCTGATGGGCCAGCCGGACATCGAAGGCCAAAAGATTGACAACCCAATTGCCGTCAATAAGGTCCTGAGCTTTCTGATCTACGGCACGACCGCGGCTGAAGTGAATGGCCTGGACGCGTATCCCAAGGATCAGTGGCCCTCGACGCTCCCACTGCTGTTCTACAGCTACCACATCATGGCGGGACTCGGAACCTACTTCGCCGCCCTTATGTCCATCGCGGGTTTTCTCCTTTGGCGCGGCAAGCTCTATACCGCCCGTTGGGTGCTGTGGCCAATCCTTTTGAGCTTTCCGCTTCCGTATATCGCGAATACTGCCGGTTGGATGACAGCCGAGATCGGTCGCCAGCCATGGCTTGTGTACGGCCTGATTCGAACCTCGGAAGGCTATTCCAAGCACGTCGGCGCAGGCACAAGTCTTTTTAGCTTGCTCGGCTTTTTGGGTATGTATACAGTGCTTTCAATTCTCTGGGTGATGCTGGTCTACAACATCATTGAAAAGGGACCGCACTCGACCACGGAACTCGCCGCCGGCCAAACCCTTACCAACGCTTAGGAGGCGCGCCATGGCAGCTCTCTGGTTCTGGATCGTCGCGGTGATGCTCGCCGCCTATGTAGTGCTCGACGGCTTCGATCTGGGAGTCGGCATCCTCTTCCCCTTTGTGGCCAGAACGGAAGACGAACGGCAGCAGGCTATCCGTGCGATCGGCCCTGTCTGGGACGGCAATGAGGTCTGGCTGCTCGCAGCAGGCGGTACCCTGTTCTTCGCCTTTCCGTTGCTCTATGCGTCGTCGTTCAGCGGATTCTATATGCCGCTTATGATCGTTCTCTGGCTGTTGATCCTGCGGGGTCTTGCGATCGAACTGCGGTCGCATTTCGCAGATCCTCTCTGGCGCAGCTTCTTCGACGGCCTACTCTTCTTTGCAAGTACCCTGCTCGCGATCTTTTTCGGTGCCGCCCTGGCCAACGTCGTCCGTGGCGTTCCCATCGGCCCGGACAACTACTTCTATCTCCCGCTGTGGACCAACTGGCGGACAGGTCCAAATCCGGGCATTCTCGATTGGTACACGGTCATCGGTGGCGTCATGGCTCTGCTGGCGTTGTCACTCCACGGAGCGCTCTACCTCGTACTCAAGACCGAGGGCGACCTGCAGCTCCGTGCGCGAGCTGCTGCAGGCCGACTCTGGCCCTTCGTTGCAATCGCCACGGTCCTCGCCATCCCCGCAACCGTCCTGGCCCGGCCGGATTCGCTGCACAACTATCACGATCACCCGGTAGCTTTCCTGTCTCCCATTGGAGTCGCCATCAGCCTCGTCTCTGTCGTGATCGCCCTGCGCAAACGGTCCGAACTGGGTGCATTCGTGTCCTCCTGTGTCTACCTCATCGCCATGCTCTGTGGCGCGGCAGCAGGCCTGTACCCGGTTCTGCTTCCCTCCACCAACCCCGCGATGCCTTCCATCACCATTGCCAGTGCGATCTCCGGCGCCTATACGCTGAGGGTTGGACTGGTCTGGTGGGCGATTGGAACGATGCTGGCCATCATGTACTTCTGCATTGTTTACTGGCTCTTTCGTGGCAAGGTGTCGCAGCACGCCGATACCTATGGCCACTGAGGAACGGTCTGGGGTGTCCGGACGATGCGGGTCGAAGATGTTCGATCGCACAGGTGAGCCGCATTCTGAATGGAGCAAAGGGGTAAGCCGGCAATCACAGAGCCGCAATCCCTCCCTGCCTTGATCACCATCTTCCGCCAGATCTCAAATCCCCGCACTTCCCCTTCGGCAATGGTGTAGATCGCCATGTCATAGGCATGGTTTGACTTAAGTGTCTTCTGGGGCCGGTATCGGTCTGGAGCTTCGCGACCATGCGCAAGTTTAGTCTGACGCTTTTTGTAACGAATTCCATGTTCCGTGACTTTATCTCTATGAACGCATCATCGAAGGACACTTCATCCAATGATTTCTCGAATGTATCGAGCTCTGGGCCTTTCTCTCCTCCTTTGCATGGGAGCATCGGCCGCATCTGCGCAAGAACCTCTAACAATCCGTCAGGCCGTAGATCAGGCTCTCGGACAAAGCCCCCAGGCTGCCATCGCTCACGCCGGTGACCAGGAAGCGAAGTCGGCGGCAACCATGGCGCGGACCCAACTGCTGCCCCATCTCAACTTCACGGAAGACATCTCCCGCGGAGACGACCCGGTCTATGCGTTCGGTACCCGGCTCCGGCAGGGGCAGTTCACCCAAGCTGACTTCGCGCTCGATGCACTGAATCATCCTCCATCGATCGGCAACTTCTCCACCCGTTTCTCCGGTTCGTGGACGGCATTTGATTCGTTCAAGACACAGAGAGAGATTCACAGTGCTGATCTTCTCCGAGCCAGCGCATCATCCTCCGACAAGGCGGTCGACCAGCAGATCGTGCTTAGCGTGGTCGCGGCATACCAGGCGGTGCTGTACGCACAGCGCGAGATCGACGTAGCCCAGCATGAACAGGAGACCGCATCGGCGTTGCTGGCTTCAGTGGACGACCACGTCAAAGCGGGTCTGGCCGTCGAGTCGGATCGGATGTCGGCTCAGGTCAACGTGGCCGCGCGCAAGCAGGAACTGATTGCTGCCCAGGGCGACCTGGACCTTGCGTGGGCGCAGTTGCGCGAGGCTATGGGGACCCCGGAACTCAAAGCATCGGAACTCAAACCGATTGAGCCGCATACATTCGACCAGTTGCCGCTCGAGCAGGAGCTTGCAACAGCCGCAAAGACTCGTCCAGATCTGACAGCGCTGACGCAGGCGCAATCGGCGCAGGCGTCCGGCCTGAGAGCGGCGAAGTCGAACTTCGGCCCCGTCGTGAATACCTACGGCAATTGGGAAGAAGACCGCGGATCGCTGGGCAGTTCGGGTGGAAACAACTGGGTGGTTGGCGTTCAGATCAGCGTCGACATCCTGCCTTTGGGCAAACGCGCCCAGCTTGCGCAGCAGACCGCGGCGAAACAGAAGATCGACGCGCAACTGTCTGCCTCGCAACAGCATGTTCGGCTCGAAGTAAGCCAGGCGCACATCCACCGGAGGACGGCGGAACTCTCGCTGGAGACAGCGCAGGCCGCACTGGACCAGTCGGCGGAGAGCCTTCGCATACTCAAGAACCGTTATGGCGCGGGACTTGCCAACATCACCGATCTGCTGCGGGCCGAAGACGCGGAGAGACAGAGTCAATCGAGCTACTGGCATGCGGTCTACGGAAATGCCATGGCCTATGCTGAGCTACTTTACGCAACCGGGACACTGACTCCCGCTGCGGCGGAGGATTTGCAATGAGGATCGTATTACGAGCGAGTTTGCTTACCGTTTTCGCGGCAACGATGGTCGGCTGCCATAGCGGCGAGTCGGCATCACCGGCTGTCGTCGAAACCATGCAGGCGCGGGTTGTCCAGAGCCAGCAGCAACAGGTTCCTCTGAACATCCATTCGACGGGGACTGTTCACGCACGGGAGACGGCGATTGTGTCAGCACAAGTTGTCGGCCGTATCCAGCAGGTTCTGGTTCGCGAGGGAGACAGCGTGCGAGCGGGACAAACTCTGGCCGTGCTCGACGACGCTGCGTTGCGCGCGTCGGTGGACCAGGCACAAGCAGGAGTCAAGGCTGCTCAACAGCAGCAGGCTGCCGCGCAAACCGATGCAAAGCTGGCTGCCAGCACACTAGACCGATATCGGCAACTTCAGGCCGAGAAGAGTGTCAGCCCGCAGGAGATGGACGAAGTTGCACAGCGGGCTGCCGCAGCTTCCGCCAGGCTCGAGGCAGTGCGCTCACAAACCGACGCGGCGCGCGCCCAGGAAACCGGCGCCCACACCATGCTCGGCTATACCCATCTGGTGGCGCCCTTTGCGGGAGTCGTAACAGCACGGATGGCCGATCCGGGGACACTGGCCTCGCCGGGCGTCCCCTTGCTTCAGGTCGATCAGGCCGGAGCGCTGCAACTGCAAGCCACAGTGGATGAGTCGGCAATCGCCACCGTCCACAAGGGGATGAAGGTGCAGGTTGCGATTGATGGGGCGTCTTCCGCGAATATTACGGGAACTGTGGCGGAGATCGACCCAGCAGCCGATCCTGCCAGTCACAGTTTTACTGTCAAGATTGACCTGCCTTCCTCAGGCCAACTGCGCGCAGGCATGTATGGAACAACGGAGTTTGCCAACGGCGTCCGCCAGGCGATAGTCATTCCGCGTTCCGCTGTCGTTTCCCGCGGATCGCTGGTCTGTGCGTATGTTCTCGACGCTCAGGGAATCGCGCAACTCCGTTATCTCACCCTCGGCGCGGCACAGGGCGATCTCGTAGAAGTTCTGTCGGGCGTATCCCCCGGCGAACAGCTTGTGGACGACCCCGCTGACCGCGACATCGCCGGCAAGCGCATCGAGGTCCAGCGATGAAGCAGGATCTTGGCATCGCCGGGAAGCTGGCTCACACCTTTCTCAACTCCAAGCTGACGCCGCTCTTCATCGCTGCGTCACTGGCAATCGGAGCGTTCGCGGTTGCGATCATTCCTCGCGAAGAGGAGCCGCAGATCCTGGTCCCGATGTTGGACATCACCACCGCTATGCCCGGTGCGTCTCCGGCTGAGGTGGAACAGCGCGTCACGCTGCCGATCGAGAGTCTGGTGCACGAGATTTCTGGCGTCGAATATGTCTACTCCACATCGGCCCCCGGACAGAGCCTGGTGATCGTCCGCTTCCTGGTCGGCACGCCCCAGGAAGATGCGCTCATCAAGGTCTATAGCAAGCTCTACTCCAACTTCGATCGCATGCCGCCGGGAGTCTCGCAGCCGCTCATCAAGGCCCGCTCAATCGACGATGTCCCGATCCTGGCCCTCACGCTGTGGGGCGAGCACTACAACGGCTATCAACTTCGCGCCATCGCGGCCGAAATGCAACACAACTTCGAGCAGATCTCCGATGTTTCGGAGACGACGATCATCGGCGGACTGCCGCGGACCATGCGCGTCGAACTCAGCACCGGGAAGCTCAATGCCTACGGCATCTCGCCCATGGCCCTAGTTGGCCATCTGCAAGCCGCAAACGCAACTCTGCAGGCGGGCAACTTCGCCGAGAATAACCAGGAGATCCGAGTCGACGTCGGCAACATCTTCACCCGCCAGGAAGACCTCGAAGCCGTTATAGTAGGCGTAGTCCGCGGGCAGCCGGTCTATTTACGCGACGTTGCCGACAAGATCGTCGACGGCGCTGCCGATCCCTCCGACTACGTGGTCTTCGGCACGGCAAACTCACGCAATGCAGGTACGTCGGCAGTGGGGCAATACCCGGCAGTGACCATCACCGTGGCGAAACGCAAAGGCACCAATGCCACGGATATTTCGAATGCCGTCCTCGCCAGCGTACATCGGATGCAGGGCGTGACAGTGCCCAACGACGTGACCGTCACCACCACCCGCAATTACGGAGAGACGGCCAAGGACAAGTCCGACGAACTGCTCGAGCACCTACTGCTGGCGACGCTTTCCGTAACCCTGCTGGTCGCGCTCTTCCTGGGATGGCGTGAGTCGGGTGTCGTTCTGCTGGCTATTCCGGTCACGCTCGCGCTCACCATGTCGGTGTTCTATTTCCTCGGCTACACCATCAATCGCGTCACGCTCTTCGCCTTGATCTTCAGCATCGGCATTCTCGTGGACGACGCCATTGTTGTCGTCGAGAATATGGTGCGCCACTTCCGCCTCCCGGAGAGCCACGGCCGGCCGATGAGCGAAGTCGCGGTGGAGGCAGTCGCCGAAGTGGGCAACCCCACCATCCTGGCCACCTTCGCTGTGATCGCAGCAGTCCTGCCGATGGCCTTTGTCCGCGGTCTTATGGGGCCGTACATGCGTCCCATTCCTGTGGGAGCCTCCGCGGCAATGCTCTTCTCGCTGCTGGTTGCTTTCGTAGTTTCGCCCTGGGCCGCGCTCCGCCTTCTCGGAAAGCACCTCGGCGGGGCCAAGATACTGGAACCCGAGACCGAGAACTGGCGCACCAGACTCTATCGCCGCATTATGACGCCGCTGATCCGCTCGCCGCGCAACCGACTCTTCTTCTTCATCGGAGTCGCGGTGCTGCTGCTGATCTCGGTGGCGCTGGTGCCTACTGGGCTGGTGCGCGTGAAGATGCTGCCGTTCGACAACAAGAGCGAACTGCAGGTCATCATCAATATGCCTGACGGAACGCCGCTCGAACAGACGGCCCGAGTCGCCCAGGCTCTCGGCGACGAGCTTGCGCGGCAGCCCGACGTCCTGAACTACCAGACCTACACCGGCACCTCCGGCCCCTATAATTTCAACGGACTGGTGCGCCACTACTACATGCGCCGCCAACCCAACCAGGCCGATATCCAGGTCAACCTCCTGCCGGCGAAACAGCGCAGCGTGCAGAGCCATGCGATCGCAAAGCGACTTCGGCCGCTGATGGATGCCATCGGCAATCAGTACGGCGCTCGCATCCAGGTGAGCGAGGTTCCGCCCGGCCCCCCCGTTGTCCAGACGCTCGTCGCAGAGGTTTACGGCCCCGATCTCGCCGGTCAGACGCAAGTCGCCCAGCAGATCAAGTCAATCTTCCAGCACACCCCGGGAGTCGTCGACACCGACTGGTACGTCGAAGACCCTCAGCCGAGAATGGTGATGCGCGTGGATGAGGTAAAGGCCGCGCAGCATGGCATCGCGGTCTCCGAGGTCGCACACGCACTGGCGCTCGCCGTCTCCGGAACTCAGGTCGGCCTGGTCCACGATCAGACCTCGCGCGAGCCTGTGCCCGCAATCGTCGAACTCGACCGCGCCGATCGTTCCTCCGAACAGGGCCTGGAGAATATCCGCCTGCCCGGCGCAGACGGCGGCATGGTCTCGCTGCGGGAGTTGGTCATCGTCGAACACAAGACCATCGAGCCCAGCATTTATCACAAGAATCTGCGCCGAGTCGTGTATGTCACGGGAGACGTCGCTGGCGCCGAAGAGAGTCCGGTCTACGCCATCCTGAAGATGAACAAGGACCTCGATCATCTCACTCTGCCCGGCGGATACACGCTGACCCGCTATAACGCCGTGATGCCCGACTCCACGGACCACTACTCGATGAAGTGGGACGGAGAGTGGCACATCACCATCGAGGTCTTCCGCGANNGCGTTCTTCACCGCGACCTCCATGATCGGCTTCATCGCCGGGGCCGGAATCATCGTGCGCAACTCGATCATCCTTGTCGACTTTATCGAGCTTCGCCGGCGCCAGGGGATGGCTCTGGCCGAAGCGGTGATCGATGCCGGCGCGGTCCGTTTCCGGCCCATGCTGCTAACCGCCGCCGCGGTGGTCGTAGGAGCATGCGTAATCCTCTCTGACCCCATCTTTCAGGGACTTGCAATATCGCTGATTGCGGGCGCAGTTGCCTCAACGTTCCTCTCGTGGCCAACCATTCCAGTGCTCTACTACATGGTTCACTCAAGGCGCCAGTCCGGGCTGGAACCACAACCCAACACCGATCAAGGAGATTCCCTATGACAGTCGAACGCAGCGTGCGTCTGATGGCAGGCATGATAGTGCTCTTATCGCTTGCACTTGCCCATTTTCTCTCTCCCTACTGGCTGTGGCTGACGGCATTCGTCGGACTCAACCTGTTGCAATCTGCATTCACGAACTGGTGCCCGGCGATGACCATCTTCCGCGCGATGGGTTTGAAGGACGCCAACTGCGTCGTGACCAAGTAGGAGCGAGATGCGCAATAGACGATTTCCAGCCTCCGAAGCGCATCGGCTCGACCTTCCTGCACGCAGGATATGGCTTCCGCCTGCGGATGTGCTCGGGGCGATGGCGGTGCAATCGGGCCAAACAATCGCCGATGTGGGCGCAGGAACAGGATACTTCTCTTTACCGCTGGCTGACACAGTTGGACTCCAGGGTAAGATCTACGCGGTCGACGCCCAGAACGAGATGCTCACGCTTTTGAGACAGAAGTTGGATGAAGCCGCGATACCCAACGTGGAACTTATCCACGCGGAAGCTGGCAACACAACCCTCCCGCGATGCAGTTGCGATCTCTTCTTCGCTGCAAATGTCTGGCATGAATTCGAAGACCGCGGTTCCGTACTGAAGGAGGCCGCTCGCGTGCTCAAGGCCGGCGGCCAAGTTGCGATCCTCGACTGGCGAACTGATGCTCCGTCTGAACCCGGACCGCCCCTCGACCATCGCCTCGATTCATCTACTGCCGCGTACGCGCTCCACTCACAAGGGTTCCAGAACATAACCGTTGCGCACATCGGTCTCTACTCATGGCTCGTTCAAGGAGAGATAAAGCCATGACCGCCCGAGATGCTTCAACCCGGCCGAGCAATCCTCGCCGAACCCATAACGAACGACTCAAGGACGATGTCTATCGCCACATGTTCCGTCTTGAGGCAAACCGTCCAGGGGCCGACCTGGATCTCGCAGTTGCCTTGGTGCGCGGATGGCTCGACGCGGATTCTGGGCGTGGAAGGCCTGCAATGTGCGAGTGGCTCAAGAAGATCTGCCCGATCTGCCTTTCCCTGATCGAAGCCAGTCAACAAACGAGCGACACTGACCAACGGAGCATTCAGTAGGCGGGAACCTGCACTTATTGCGTCGCAAGTGCCCAATATCCTGCAAAACGAGGCATCCCCAGATGGCACTGGCATCGTTGGCGGGAGAATATACTGGGCTTGTTCCTAAGAACCCCAACGATGCGACCCGAACTGATCCAGGCTACCGAACTCCTGCACCGCAATACCCCTGAAGCCGTTGAAGAGGCAATCGGTTTGCTGCAGAATACGGTCTATTCCTTCAGTATGAAGGTCTGCGGCCACAGGCAAGACGCGGAAGATACCATGCAGGAGGTCCTCTCCGGTTCGCTCGGGGACTTGGCCAAGCTCCAGCATCCCCAAGCTCTTGCGCTCTGGCTCTATACCGTAACCAGAAACCGCTGCTGGCGGATGCGCCGTAAAGGGGCCTCTGCTCCCGCGCATATGCTATCTCTGGATGAATTGATGCCCGACGAGTCCGAATTGGGGCGATTATTGCAGGATGCCGCCGAGAGTCCTGAAGACAATCTACTCCACGCCGAGCGGCACCACCTGTTGCATCAGGCGGTTTTGCATATCCCCGTCCAATTGCGCATGGTTCTTGTGCTCCACGACATGGAAGAGCTTACAACCGAGCAAGTCGCGCAGATTCTTGACTTACAACCCGGGACGGTCAGGGTTCGCCTCCATCGGGCACGCCTCTCCGTACGCAAAGAGATGAACAGGATGCTGGAGGATGCACCAGATCAGCCGGCTGACCAAGAGCAGTCCGGGACGAAGTCTAAGCGTAACCGGACTAAGGCCGGACAGCGCCCCGCCGAGTGCCGTGAACTATTTTCGAATCTCTCCGAGTATTTGGATGGCAGGGTTGAGCCGCGCAGCTGCGAAGAGATGCGCGGACACATCGAGGCCTGCCCAGCTTGCGTCGCATTCCTGCGAAGCCTGCGAGTTGCCATCGACCGTTGCCGTTCGCTGGAGATTTCGTGTAATTCTGCCGTTGCTCCCCGTCTGCGCTCGATCCTGACCCAGGAGTACCTGCGCCTACTGAATCTGCCAACCACAGAAAAAATGTCAGCCGTGTTGTAACGAATTGCCTCCCATATGTCTTTATCTCTATGAGAGGTAATGACTGCCATGCAGGTAACGATCAAACAACTTGAACGAGTAAAGTTTGCCATTCAGGCGCGGTCCCACACGATCCTTTGCGACCAGCCGATTGAAAATGAAGGCGATGACACCGGGATGACGCCTCCGGAGTTGATGCTCGCGTCACTCGGCTCATGCGCCGCCTTCTATGCCGTGCAATATCTGAAGGCGCGCAATCTCGCGGATACAGGCGTGGAAGTCTCGGTAACCGCTGACAAGCTGATGCAGCCGCCCCGGCTCGGTAACTTCAAGGTCAATGTCATATGTCCGGTTTCCCTAACCGAAGACCAGAACGCGGGGATCATGCGCGCAGTACATCGCTGTCTGATCCACAACACGTTGTTGTCGCCGCCTGAGATTTTGATCGAACTAACAATGAGCGAGAATGTCCTCCAGCATGCCTGACCGGATAGAACGTCCAGGCACCCTCCAGAGGTATGCGGCGACTCGCATCGTGTGCCATGCAACGATGTTCTAATCGTTCCATGGCGAGTCTCGACAACTTCCGCTTGGTCGTCTTCCGGGCGGTTGCGGAACAGCACAGCTTTCGCAAGGCTGCGGAAGAACTGTACCTGACGCAGCCAGCGGTCAGTCTCCAGATCAAGGCGCTGGAGGAAGACATCGGCGTCCAACTCTTCGATCGCACCGGAACGCGTATCGCCTTGACCGAGGCTGGCAAGGTTCTCCTGGGATACTCTCGGCAGGCGAATGCCCTCTTCGCCCAGGCTGAACACGAGATTGCTGCGCTGAGCGGAGACCACGCCGGGCATCTCGCTCTTGGAGCCTCCACGACCATCGCCCAATATGTGTTGCCCCGTCTGCTGGGGGAGTTCGCGCGAGAGCATCCGCGCGTTCACCCCACCATGATCAGCGGCAATACAGAACAGATCGTCGAGGCCGTGGAAGAACAGAAGATCGCGCTGGGATTGATCGAGGGGCCAGCACGAAGCCGCGACGTAAAAACGGAGCCCTTTCTGGAAGATGAACTGGTCTTGATCGTAGCCGCCGCGCACGAGTGGGCCGAACTCAAATCCATCCCATGTTCTGAAATCGCCGCTGCTCCGTTGCTCATGCGCGAGCGCGGCAGCGGCACGCGCCGAGTGGTCGAGATGGCGCTGGCACGACACGGCGTCAAAGCCAATTCGTTGCGAATTGTGATGGAACTAGATTCAACTGAGGCTATCAAGTCCGCCGTCGAGGCCGGACTCGGAGTCGGATTCGTCTCGCGCTGGGCGATTGCTAAAGACCTCCGACTCGATACCGCTTTCAGAATTGTCGAAGTGCAAGGGCTGAGCATCAAGCGGGAGTTCCTGCTTGCATACCCAGCGGGTCCGGAGCCTCAGGGGCTGGCTCAGGAGTTCCGCAAGTTCCTGTTCTCCCGCGCAGGTACACAACGGTCATCGGCCAGAACCAAGCGCTGACTGTCCGAGTCCCCCATAAGTTACGCAAATGCGGCATGAGAACTACTGCTTGGACGTGGGCAATGTCCTCGGCAACACTTGATGTGTGTCCAAGAACATCTTCTTCATCGGAATGATCCTCGCCGCGAGTGGTCTCGTGTCGCCTCCCGTTGCCCTGGTGGGCGGCATCATCTACGGATTCTCCTTCGTTCACCCATTTCACCTCGCAGCGAGACAGCTCTCCAAGCTTCTTCTACAGGCATCCGTCGTAGGCCTCGGGTTCGGCATGGATCTGCAACAGGTTCTTCACGCTGGCCGCTCCGGGTTTGTCTACACCGCCTGCAGCATCAGCTTCGCCATGCTGTTGGGATGGGGACTGGGAAGACTGCTGGCTGTGAAACAACGAACGTCGTTTCTCATCACGGCGGGCACGGCGATCTGCGGCGGCAGCGCCATTGCCGCGATCGCCCCCATCACCAACGCCAGCGAAGAGGAGATCGCCGTCTCTCTCGGGACCGTATTCCTGCTCAACTCGGTCGCCTTGCTCGCATTTCCCGCGATTGGAACAGCGCTGCATCTGACCCAAACGCAGTTCGGTCTCTGGTCGGCGCTCGCCATTCACGACACAAGTTCCGTCGTTGGCGCGACAGCGAAGTTCGGTGCAGTGGCGCTTGCCGTCGGCACAACCGTCAAGCTTGCGCGTGCTCTATGGATTGTGCCGTTGTCGGTGGGAACCGCTATGGCCAAGAAGAGCAGGACGCGCATCCAGTGGCCCTGGTTCATCCTGTTCTTTTGTCTGGCGGCAGTGGCCAACACCTACGTACACACCTTCCAGATGCTGTACCCAAATCTCAAGCATCTCGGTGTCATCGGCCTGACGGTCACGCTCTTCCTTATCGGAACGGGACTCTCTAAGAAGACGCTTCAAGAGGTCGGCGTTCGGCCGCTGTTACAGGGAGTTCTTCTGTGGATCGTCGTTGCCGCGGGATCTCTGTCGCTTATCCGCGCCGGATGGATTCACCTCTAGCAGACATTCGCAAGCCTTGGCAGGGACCGCAGTGTCCTTATCGGCTCACGTGCAGAAAGAATCAGCGTAGGCGGTCTTGTTATATCTGAGATGCATCATGCTACACTGTTCTCCCTCTATAGCCGTATTTGAATCAATCGGTCGGCGGCGGGGAGAACGGTGTCTATGGCCAGCAACAAAGAGACGATCAAGTTGTACTGGGTTTACTACTGCAGATCATGATGAGGATTGGTTTATCTTTGCTGAGAGTGCAAGAAGCGCGGGCGTATCACGAGCACTATGAAGGCTACAGTAAAGGCGATGCTCACTCCCGTCTGATCGTATCCAACGTAAGCCTGCAGGAGTTCATGAATGGAACTTCTCCCTGCCACGCACAGTTCCAGGACCTCTACCAAAAGTGCCGCCAGCCCCCAGGCGAGAATTCAATAAGACGCTTGATCTCGAAAAGCTTTTGAGGCCGGCAAGTTATCGAGAAGTACTCCGGTAAGCCGAAGCTGGGCGAGATCGATCGTCTTCACCCATGCATAGTCGGTCTTGGGGGGGCGAGGTATTCCTGGATGTACCCGTGGGGTTCCCGCTTGGTGCTATCCTTACCTGAGAAGAGCCAAGCGCGTGCAAACGGCGTGATCGGGCGAAGCGGGGCATCCAATGTAATGATTTCCGCCCGAACCCGATACACTGTTTTCGACGCGCTTTTGTGCTAGAGATATGCCAACTGTGACAACCCGTGACAACTGTGACAGGTTTAGAATCTGCAAGTTACTGATTCCAAAAGTCTTGAGTGGGTCCGACTCCCACTAGCCGCCCCAATCCTTACTCGATCGAACGCTCGACGCCGTACGAGCACGGGTTCCGAGTCCAACTTGCCCCTCTCTCCCAAGACCGCGCAGCCGCTTGCCGCGACCGCATCTGAGTCGGATGCAACCGACGCGGTCTTGGTCGCCGCGCCCATGCCGGAACACATCTATGCCGGAACCTCCGGCTGGGCGTATCCGTTGTGGAAGCCTGCCTTCTATCCTGCGAAACTACCCGCGAAGCGTTTCCTCGAGCATTACGCAACTCAACTCAATTCGGTCGAGGTGAACTACACCTTCCGCGCGTTCCCAACAGCATCGGCGCTGGCCGGATGGCTTGCCGCCACTCCCGCGGGCTTCCGGTTCAGCTTCAAGGCGCCGCAGCGCATCACCCACTTCAGCCGGCTGCGCGATTGCCATGAGGCCGTCGGCCGGTTCGTCGATGTGCTCGACCCGATGCGGGCGGCGGGGAAACTGGGACCGCTGCTGTTCCAGCTTCCGCCGAATTTCAAGGCGGATCCAATTCTGCTCGCGGACTTCCTCTCCGCGCCCGCGTTGGCCGGCCCCGCGGCACCGAGGGTCGCGTTTGAATTCCGCCACGAGTCCTGGTTCAGCGAAGAGACCTACGCGGTGCTGCGCCTGCACAACGCCGCCGTATGTATTGCCGAGAGCGACGATCTGCGCACTCCCGAAGTCCAGTGTGCTCGCACCCACGCCTGCTATCGCCTGCGCCGGACCAACGGTTACAGCGAGCAGGAGGTCGCCGAGTTCGCGGAGAGATTCTCTGCGCTGGCAGTTGACCGCGACGTTTTCGTCTACTTCAAGCACGAAGACGACCCGACCGGCGCACTCAATGCAGTCGCGCTTCTAAAGGCGTGCGCCGACAGAGCAGGGAAGCGATGAGCGATGTGAAGGCAATCGACCTGCCCAGAGGCGCAGGCGATGGAGCGGCCTCGGTTGTGCGGCCTTCGTTTGAGCCGCGGGCCTTCGTGCCGCGACGTCTTCTGCGAAATGGCCACCTGCAGACCGTCGCCGGAAATTTTCTCCCGCGAGCGAGCCACCTCCCTGCGCCGGAGCCCGTGCTGGTCGAGGTCTCTCCCGCGAGCGATGCGCAGATCGCGACCCAGGTGCTGTGTCAGTGCCACTGGCAGCCGGCGGAGATGCGTGTCCAACGGCCCACCGCCATCGTGGTGCATGGCCTGGAAGGTTCGTCGGACTCGCAGTATGTGGTGGGCAACGCGAACAAGCTGTGGCTCGCAGGCGCAAACGTCATTCGCATGAACATGCGTAACTGTGGCGGTCGCAACTACGAGATGGCGCGCCTTTCGCCAACGCTCTATCATTCCGGGCTCTCCGGCGATGTGGACGCCGTAATGCGCTACTTCCTCGAGCGCGAATGTCTCGAAAGCATTGCGCTGATCGGCTATTCGATGGGCGGGAATCTGGTGCTGAAGCTCGCCGGAGAACTTGGCGCAAATGCCCCGCGCCAACTGCATTCCGTCGTTGGCGTGTCGCCGGCGATCGACCTCGGTCCTTCGGCAATGGCGTTGCATCGGCCGGAGAACCGTCTCTACGAGCAGCGATTTCTACGCAACCTCCTGAAGCGGTACCGGCACAAGGTGCGACTCTTTCCCAGGGCGTTCGATCCCAACCGCGCTGTTGGAATCGGCTCGCTGCGCGATTTTGATGACCGCATCACCGCGCTTTATTCGGGCTTCGCGTCGGCGGAGGACTACTACGACCGCGCCGCCGCTGCGCGCGTTGTGGATCGCATCGCCGTGCCTACGCTGATTGTGCAGGCGCTCGACGATCCGTTCGTCACGATCACGCCGGAAACGCTCGCAAAGCTGCGAGCGAATGCAAACATTACGTTGCTTCAAGTCGAGCACGGCGGACACTGCGCGTTTCTTGCCAGGCGCGACCGGGCAAACGGCGACGACGGCTACTGGGCCGAGACCACGCTGCTGCGCTTTGTCCTCGCCCACGCCTGAGGCGCTCTCCAGGCCTGAGATAATCAATCATGCTCGCCGAGTGGTCCGCCGAATGCTCTGCCGAGGACCCTGTCCTCGTTGTTCCATGGAAGGACCCGGACGGCAACGCAGCCTTCGTCGATCTTCGCGCCAACCCCTACGACTTCGACGCAATCCCCGAGGCGGAGCATCATCCGCCGCTGATGCAGGCGCTGCGTGCACTCAATGCAGCGCGCTCGCCGGTCTTCACCGCCAAATGTGACGCGTGGCCGGTGGAGGACGAGGAACTGAAGCATCTGCAACTGAACCTGGACCTGGGCCCGTCTGACGAGTCCGGCAATCTTTCGTTTGGGTTTGCCAGCTACATCGATCTGGTCTCTCGCGAGCGCTCCCGGTTCGCTTCCTTCCCGCAGCATGAGCAGATGCTGCGAAGGCTCACGCGCCTCGCGGCTCCGCTCGACTATCCCGCGGCTGCGCTCGACTGTGTGCTGCGTCCCGCACTGATCGACCTGGAAGGCCCACAGCAGGGCTACGCGTTCAGCCTCTATGTCAAGGCGCTTGGCGCCGACTCGCAGGTGGCATGGCGCGAGTGGGCTGCCGCTCTGGAAGCCGTGGTTGTGCTCATTCGCGGCAAGGAATTCTCGCGATAACGACCAACAGCGAATGGCTGTTCTAAGCGATGGCCCTTGCGGGCTCGGCATTGCGCTGAATGGAGATCAGGCGTGCGGACTCGCGCACCATTCCGGCGGGCACTGCCTTGCCGAAGTAGAAGCCCTGCGCTTCGTCGCATCTGCGTCGCAGCAGGAAGTTCAACTGGCCATTGGTCTCCACGCCCTCGGCTACCACCTTCAGGTTCAACCCATGCGCCATCGAGATGATCGCCCGCACGATGGCCGCTGCATTGGGATCGTCGGCCGACCGGTTCACAAAGCTGCGATCGATCTTGAGCCGATCCACCTCGTACTGCAGCAGGTAGGAGAAGCTGGAGAAACCCGTCCCGAAGTCGTCGATCGCGATCTTCACGCCCAGCTTGCGCAACTGCAACAGCGTCTCGTTCGTGGTTGCGGAGTTGGACATCAGGGTCTGCTCGGTGATTTCGATCTCCAGGCTGCGCGCGGGTAGACCCGATTCGCGCAACGCCATGCCGACCTGCGCCGTCAGGTTCCTCTGCCGGAACTGTCGCGGCGACAGGTTGACCGCAATGATCAGTTCGCGTCCCAGGGCATCCTGTAACTCTTTGCCTTCGTGGCAAGCCGTACGGATCGCCCACTCGCCGATGGGCACGATCAGGCCCGTGGCCTCGGCCAGCGGGATGAACTGCGATGGCGGGATGGATCCTCGCCGCGGGTGGTTCCACCGCAGCAGCGCCTCCACGCCAATGACCTCGCCGGTCACGCAAGAGACCTGTGGCTGATAGTTCAGCGAAAGCTCGCCGTTGATCAGCGCGTGGCGCAGGTCATGCTCAAACTCCAGTTTGTCCGCGGTCGCCACGACCATGCCCTGGTTGAAGACGTGGAACGCATTGCGCCCACTCTCCTTGGCCTCGTACAACGCGGCGTCAGCATTCTTCAGCAGGCTGTCGGCGTCGTGCGCACAGTCCGGAAAGATGCAGAGCCCGACACTCACCGTGACGTTAACCTCACGGTTGCCGAGCATGGTCGGCGTCGAAACCTTCTGGATGATCGCCTCCGCGCATCGTTCCGCATCTCTCTCGTCGCGGAACTCCGGCATCACGATCACAAACTCGTCGCCCCCCATGCGCGCCACGGTGTCCGTCTGCCGCACGGCCGAGCATAGCTTCTTCGCAATTGAGTCGAGCAGGCTGTCGCCCGCCGAGTGGCCCAGCGAATCGTTGATGCGCTTGAAGTAGTCCACGTCCACCATCAGCACGGCGACCTTGTGCCGATTGCGTTTTGCCCGCTGGATGGCCTGCCGCATGCGATCGTCCAGCAGAACCCGGTTGGGTAGCCCGGTCAACTGGTCGTGGTGCGCCAGGTGATTGACGTATTCGGTCAGCTTCTTTCGCTCGGTGATGTCGAAGGCAATGCCGAGATAGCCGGCGATCTTCTCGCCCTGGGTCTTGAGCGCGGTCATCGCCAGGTTCACCCATATGCGCGATCCGTCTTTGCGCACGTAGGTCCATTCGTGCTCGTCCGTCTCCCCCTGCCTTGGCCGGGCGATCAGGGAGTTGAAGCCCGCCTGCACGGGCTCGTTCAGATCCTTGCTCAACTGCACCGCGCGCGCGCTCATCTCCGCCGGATCGTGCAGCATCACCATCGAGTGCTGTCCAATCAACTCGTGCTTGCGGTAAAACGTCAGACTCTCCGCCGCCGGGTTCATGGCGGTCACCGTTCCAGCGGGGTCGGTCGCGATGATGCTGAACGGCGCATTCTCGATCATCGACTGGGTAAACTCGTTCAGGTCCGCGATCTGATGTTGACGCGCTCGCTCTTCGGTTACGTCGCGGTTGGTCACCGCGATGCCGTCGCCCAGTTTCACCACCTGCATCACAATCCAGTAGGACTCAACCCCCTCGCGCCTCACTTGGTGCTCGTCGGTGAACGGAACCCCCGTGAGCACCACCTGCTTGAAGCGCTGCAGGATGTTGGTCGTCGCCAGGTAGGGAAGCACTTCGGTCAGATTTTGATTCAGGAGCTCGGTGCGCGGCTTGCCGAGCCGTTGTTCTCCGTTCGCGTTGATATAGGAGAGGCGGAAATCTACGATCTCCCTCTCTCCGTTGCGAACGCTCTCCAGGATGTAGAACGCATCCAGGCTGCTCTCCGCCGCCACCACGAACTTTTCGTGGTCGCCATCGGCCGATACCACCATCTTGATCATCACCCGGACATAAGGAAACAGCACAGCCACGCCCATCGCGACTACCACGGAGGCGGCCGCGCGAATCAGAAGTAGTTCATGACCGCGCCCCGCAAGGGGGTTCCATAAGGTTGCATAGCCCACGACTCGCAGCAGGCCAAAAAACACAAGAAACAGGCCAAGGATAGAAGTGGTCAGCGTGAAGGGGACGCGATCGCGCAGGCGGTACGCCAACCGGCCAATCAAGATGCAGGTAGTCAGGCATACCAGCCAGGCAAGCACGTCCGTCGTGATGGAGAACACCAACTCGCGGTGCCCCATCGGCGTGCCGGATCGCAGCCCCTTGCCCGCGAAGTATCGGACGATGGCAGAGGGGCCGGGTCCGGTCAGAAGGAGCAGGGCCGCGGTCGCATAGAGTGCAAACGACACCATCAGCCTAGTTCGCGAGGACATTGATTGCCTGCTGGTTCCCAATCGAACTCCAGACGTCGCCGGTTCTACAACTCAAACGCGAAAACCGTAGCATTCCCTGAGAGGTATCCCCAAACATACCGGGTTTTCTCCTGGTCTGACCAGTAATTCCCTGAAAAATTACAAGCTGATTAACTCTACTCTTCACTCAGGCATGTAAATCACTCAAACATCGATGGATACTTAATCGAATCATACTCGAATGCTGCGCAAATCTGGTTCGAACCTTTAGTAACTGCCCGCGAAAATCGCCTTCAGTTTGGCGCGCAAGCCCTGTTCCTCGCTGGCGCGGCGAACCTGGGTCCGATGCGTGTAGAGCAGCATTCCGATCGCGACGGAGTACTCCGGCCGAACAAGTTCCTGCGGCATTCGTGACAGCGGCACGGGCAGCCCCACGCGAGTCGGCACGCGCAGCAGGCTCTCCGCGTTGTCCAGTAGCCCGGCCAGCAGCGATCCGCCCCCGGTCAGTACGCACCCCGCGCCCAACGCTTCCAGCACTCCGCCCTGGCGCAGGTTGTCGCGCAGCATGGTGAAGAGCTCCCGCGCCCGCGGCTCCAGAATCTCAGCCAGAAACCGCTGGCGCACCAGCCGCGTCGTCTGTTCTCCCGAACTCAGCGACCCAGCCGCGAGATTCCCGCCTACCTCGATCTCATTCCCCTGCGGCACCGAGGTGACCACGCAGTTGCCGTAGATGCGCTTCAACTCCTCAGCCTCGTCGACCGAGACGTGCAGCCCCACCGCAAGGTCGTTGGTAAAGTGGTCGCCGCCGATCGGCAACACCGCCGTGTGCGCGATCGATCCCTCGAAGAATACCGCCAGCTCCGTGGTGCTCGATCCGATGTCCGCCACGCAAACGCCCAGTTCGCGCTCGTCGGCCGAGAGCACAGACTCCGCCGCCGCAATGCCCTCGTAGATCGTGTCTCCCACTTCGAGCCCCGCGCGGTTGGCGCACGTCACTACGCTCTGCGCTACGCCGCCGGAGCAGGTCGACAGGTGCAGGTTTACCTCCAGCTTGTTTCCCACCATGCCAATGGGGTCGTGGATGCCGGCCTGGTCATCGAGGATGAACTCCTGGGGCAGCAGGTGCAGCACCTCGCGATCCGGCGGCAGGGCCACCGAACGCGCCCGGTCCACCGCCGCACGTACCTCTTCCCGCGTAATCTCGCGCATGCGGCTGCCCATCGAGATGCCGCCGCGACTGTTCACGCCGCGCACATGCGTCCCCCCAATGCCCACCACAGCCGTTTCAATCGTCCCGCGCGCCACGCGCTCTGCGGTCAGGGCAGCCCGGTTGATCGCCTCGGCCGCCGGCGTCAGCTCGGCGATCAGTCCTTTGCGCATTCCGCGTGCCGCCTCGATGCCGTGGCCGCGATACCGCAGCACGCCATCGTGAAGCTCCGCCACCAGCACGCAGATCTTACTGCTGCCCGCATCCACCACGGTGATCAGGTTGTCCTGCTTTGCGTTCATCGCGGCGCCCCCTGCGCGGTGGCGCCCGGCGTCAGTCCCTGGGCAGTCGTCTTCATGTGTGCTTTGGCGGCTGGTTTCCACTTCGGCTTCGCGGCGGGCCTCTTCGCTTTTACGGAGGCAACATGGCCCGCCGTAGCTTTTAGCGCCTGGGGCTTGACCTTCGCTAAAGCAACAGATTCGCTCGCCACACTGGCAGCCGGAGCACTGCTCGGCGCAGGAGTCGTGGTGCTCGGAGCGGGCGTCGTGCCCGGCTGCATCTCCAGCACCACCTGCTTCTCATAGCGCATGTCCACCGACGCGAGCCTCGGGTATTGCGAGTGCCACTCCGCCAGATGCTGCTGATACTGGTGATAGCGCTCCAGGAACTTCTCCTCGCCGAAGTGCACGAGAATATCCGCCCCACTGGCATCAGGGATCAGGGCCTTCACGTCTTCGGGGTTCGACAGATCCACCTCGCTCAGCTTGTGCGAGACGCCTTCCCCGGTGGCGTCGAGCGCAGCCATAAAGCCCATGTAGATCCTCATTCGCGCCGCTCGCGTCGACAGCGGATCCTCCGCTGAGATTCCAGTGAGCACAGGGAAGGAGTACTGGGCGCGCGCATTCGCCGGCGTTCCGCTCGCCTGGTCCATATCCGCGCTGGGCAGATCAAACAGCACGCCGTTGGTGTCGACCAACCCAATCTGTCTGCCCTGGCGAACGAACGCAACGGGAGTCCGCTCCACGATCGCGACCCGCACCCGGTTCGGCAGCAGTCGCATCACGGTCGCGTGTGCGACCCACGGAAGGCTCTCCAACTCAGCCCGCCGCAGGTCCAGCGGGATATTAAAGATGTTGCGGTCCACGTCCTCGCCGAAGACGCTCAGCAGTTGCGCGCGCGTCAGGTGGCTGTTTCCCGCGATCTGGATCGACTCGGAGGTGGGCACGATGAAGTGCTCATCGTGCAGCAGATAGCTCCTCACCCACAGCGACGCAGCAATTCCCGCTCCGGCCACCAGCAGAAACCCGCACCCCGCGGCGATTCGTCCCCACAGCGTCTTCGGCAACAGTGCGGCGCGGAAGCTCACGCGAACTGCCGGCCGCCTGCTTCGCGGCGCGAACTCAGGATCGGCGTCGTAGCTGTCGGAGTAATCGTCCGGATAAGAGGAGTCGCGGCGCAAGGGCATCTCCGTCACCGCCGCCCCGCGTTTGAAGCCCGCGGACCGCGATGTCGTTGAGGCGCGACCCTGCTCTGGCGCATCCAGCACCGCCGAGCCACGCTTCGAAAAAAGATTGCCAGATCGCAAGGCCTTGAGCAAAGGTCGCGAGGAATCGCCACGCTCATCATATCGTGTGGATCCTCTTTTTCAGTCATCGAACTGGGGAGGTACCCACTCAGCAACTCACCTGCAAGATTTAGCTGGACACAACACCCCGTAGGAGCATCGGCGCACTCAAATCTCGCGCGCCAGCGCCTCCAGCAGCAGCGCTCCACCCTGCGAAACGCTGCCTGCACCCAGCGTCAGAATCACGTCACCCGCGCACGCCGCCCTGGCCAGTGCATCCACCCCCGCCGCCATTGACTCCGCATACTCCACGCCGCCGCTCACCGTGCCCGTCCGCCGGATCGCCTCCACCAGCCCGGGCGCATCGACGCCCGCGATCGGCTCCTCGCTCGCCGCGTAGATGTCCAGCACCCGCAGCGTATCCGCGTCCGCAAACGCCCGCGCAAACTCCGGCTGCAGATCGCGCGTCCGCGTGTACCGGTGCGGCTGGAACAGCACATGCACCCGCGCATACCCCGCATCCCGCGCCGCCCGCAGCGTCGCCAGAATCTCCGTCGGGTGATGTCCGTAGTCGTCCACCACCGTCACTTCCCGCACCATGCCCTTCACCTGGAAGCGCCGGTCGACTCCGCGGTAGCTCGCCAGCCCTGCGGCGATCCCATCCGGCGCAACGCCAAGCTGCACGCCGATCGCAACCGCTGCCGTCGCATTCAGCACGTTGTGCCGCCCCGGAACATGCAGCGCGAACGGTCCCAGCACCAGCCCGCGGTAGTTCACCTCAAACTGCCAGTGACCGTAATCGCTAGGAGCGCTCGCGGGCCTCTCCAGCAACTGCAGTCGAAAATCCGCCCCCGCCGATTCGCCATACGTGTAGACGCGCCGGCGCACCCGATCCAGCACGCCGCGCAATAGCGCATTGTCCACGCAAGCCGTCGTCGCACCGTAGAACGGCACGCGATCCATGAACTCGACAAACGCCCCTTCCACGTCCGCCATGTCGCGATAGCAATCCATATGCTCGCGATCGAGATTCGTCACCACCGCCAGCACGGGCGACAGCTTCAGAAAGGAGCGGTCGCTCTCATCCGCCTCGGCCACCAGGTACTGCGACGAGCCCAGCCGTGCATTCGACCCCAACGCATCCACGCGCCCGCCCACCACCACAGTCGGGTCCAGATTCCCCTCGCCGCCGCCCGCCCCCAGCACCGCCGCAATCATCGAAGTCGTCGTCGTTTTGCCGTGCATGCCGGCCACGGCGATCCCGTACTTCAGCCGCATCAACTCCGCCAGCATCTCCGCGCGCTGAATCACCGGAATCTTCCGCGCCCGGGCCTCCAGCACCTCGGGATTGGTTGCGGAAACCGCTGAACTCGTCACCACCACGTCGCTCGCCGCCGCGTTCCCGGCCGCATGTCCTTCATAGATCACGGCGCCCATGCCGGCTAGCCGGTCCGTCACCGCCGACCGTCGCAGGTCCGACCCCGACACCGCGTACCCCATCGTCAGCAGGATCTCCGCGATCCCGCTCATGCCAATTCCGCCGATCCCAATGAAGTGGATCCGCTGCGTGGGAGCGAACAGGAAATGACCAGGCAGGAACATGGGAAGCACTCTCTCCTTACGGCATTGGCTGGCGCGCGGCGTCGGTCCTGCCGTGCACCCGGACTTCACTCTACCAGCCTTTTCGCCGGCCGGCCTCCCTATCTCCCATGGCGCGAACGAGATAGAATCCGCCCCCGCGATTCTGGCCTCCGGCGATCCCATTCCGACGAGACTGACCCCTCCGCAACCCGCAACCAAATGGCGTATCTTGTGTCTAACTCGTCAGGAGTTTACAGCCGCCGCACTGAGTTGCTCGCGGATCGCATACTCCGTAAGAATGGGCCCTTACAATCCGCGCAATCCGCTGTTGCAAAGTACCACCCGGACAAGCGAAGGATTGAGGACAAGGCAACGTATGAAGATCGCGCGAGTTTTAACCAGCATCACGATTGCGGCGCTGATCGCAGGGGTCTTTCTGATGGCGCCCGCTGCGGCACGCGCACAAGTGGGAGTCGGCGTCTCGGTCGGTGTCGCTCCGCCGCCGATTCCCGAATACGCCCAGCCAGAGGCTCCCGGCGACGGATACATCTGGACTCCCGGATATTGGGCCTGGGGACCCGATGGCTACTATTGGGTTGACGGCGCCTGGGTCGATCCGCCGTATACAGACGCACTCTGGACCCCCGGCTACTGGGGTTTTGACGCAGACGATTACTTCTGGAATCCCGGCTACTGGGGCCTGTCCGTCGGCTTCTATGGCGGCATCGACTACGGTTTCGGCTACTTCGGCACAGGCTTCTATGGCGGTTACTGGGGCGGGGGCCACTTCTTCTGCAACGGCGCCTACAATCGTCTGGGCGGCAACTATGGACACAACTACAACCGCGCGTACGCGGGCTTCGGCGGACGTCCTGGTGGCCAGAGCTTCGCCCGTAACACTGGCTTCAATCGCGGAGGGACCTCCAATCGCGGCTCCGGCATCAACGGCAACACCTTCGCCGGCCGCGGTGGCAATACCCTCGCAGGGAACCGCGGAGGTGGCCAAGCCCTGAACGCTATGCGCAACGGCTATACCGGCAACGGCGCGCGGCCTGCGTACAACGGCGGAGCCACCCGCGGCTTCAACGGTGGCAATGCAGCTCGCCCGACCTATAACGGCGGGGCAGCCCGCGGCTTCAACGGCGGCAGTGCATACGCAGGCGGCAACGCATACGCGCAGTCTCGCGGAAGCTATGCGGCCCCACAGACACGCGGCTTTTCCGGTGGCAGCGCGATTGGGCAGTCTCGCGGAAGCTTCGCATCTCAAGCCCCGCAGACCCGCTCGTTCTCGGGTGGAGGACAGATGCAAGCCCGTTCGTTCGGTGGTGGCGGAGCAGCGCCCCAAGCTCGTTCCTTCTCCGGCGGCGGTAACGTCGGCGGCGGTGGCGGATTCCGCGGCGGTGGCGGAGGCGGCTTCAGCGGTGGTGGCGGCCACGGCGGCGGAGGCGGCTTTAGCGGTGGTGGTGGCGGCCACGGCGGTGGCGGCGGTCGCCGCTAAGATTTCGCCAAACCAACCAATCAGGGCTGAGGAGCAATCCTCAGCCCTTCGCTTTTCAACCAGCAACTAGCAACTAACAACCAGCAACTATCCTTTCGCCAGTCCCACCACCATCGCAGCGATCCGCTCCAACGCTCCCGGCCGCGCCAGCGACTTCGCCCGCACTGCCATAGCCGCTCGCCGCTCCGGGTCGAGCAGCAGCCCGCGCAGTCCCTCCAGCAGTGTCGCCGGCGTGACGTCGCGTTGCAGCAGCATCGCCGCCGCGCCAGCCTCGACCAGCACCTCCGCATTCTTCCGCTGATGATCGTCCGCCGCCGCGGCAAACGGCACCAGCAGCGAGGGCTTGCCCGCCGCGCACAACTCCGCCATTGTGCTTCCCGACCGCGCCAGCACCAGGTCCGCCGCTCCGTACTGCGCCGGCATGTCCGCCAGAAACGCCTCCACGGACCACCGCGCCGGATCGGCCCCGCTCCCCGCATAGGCCGCCCGCGTCGTCTCCAGGTTCCGCGCGCCCGCCTGGTGCACGATCGTCAACCCAGGCACCGATTCCAGCAGTTCCGCCGCAATCTTCGGCATCGTCTCGTTGAAGACCAGCGCGCCATTGCTGCCCGCCGTCACCAGCAACCTCGGCGGTGCGCCCGCAGGCCGCGGTGGCAGCGCAAAGATCTCCGCCCGCACCGGCACCCCCGTCGCCTCGGCGTTGCGAAAGTACTTCGCCGTCTGCTCAAAATTCACCGCTGCCGCGCTCACCCATCGGCCCAGCCAGCGGTTCGTCATGCCCGGCACCGCGTTCGGCTCGTAGGCCAGCGTAGGCACGCGCAGCAGAACCGCCGCCAGCATGCCCGGCCCGCTCGCATAGCCGCCCACGCCCACCACCACCTGCGGCTTGAACTCGCGCACCAGCCGCACGCACTCCACCACACCCAGCGGCAGATCGAGCATCGTCCGCAGTCGTGTCGCCAGGCTCACATTCTTTAACTGCCCGGACCGTACCAATGCCAGCTTGAATCCCGCCTCCGGCACCAGCCGCGTCTCCAGCCCGCGCGCCGTCCCCACAAACCGCACATCCGCCCCGTGCGCATCGCGCAACTCCCGCGCAATCGCCAGCGCCGGAATCACATGCCCGCCGGTCCCTCCACCAGCTATCAATACCCTCAGCATTTTCCCGCTGACTCGCTGACCCGCTGACTCGCTGTCTCGCTGCACTTAATCAATCTCGCGCGTAATATTCAGCAGCACACCCATCGCCGACAGCGTAAAGAACAGCGAAGTCCCGCCAAATGAGATAAACGGCAGCGTAATGCCCTTGGTCGGCACCAGCGCAATCGCCACGCTCATGTTGAAGAACGCCTGGATCAGCACCGCGCTCGTCAGCCCGAACGCCAGGAAGCGCGCGAACGGGTCCGTCGAAAGAAACGCCGCCCGCAGCCCGCGATAGCCGAATATGCAGAACAGTCCCACCAGCGCCAGCGCGCCCAGCAGCCCCAGTTCCTCGCAGATGTTGGCGAAGATGAAGTCCGTATGTGACTCCGGCAGGTAGAACAGCTTCTGCACGCCCTCCATCAGCCCTCGGCCGAACACTCCGCCCGTCCCCACTGCGATCAGCGACTGCATGGTGTGGAAGCCCTTGCCCAGCGGATCCATCTCCGGGTGAAAGAAAATCTCCATGCGCGCGCGCCGGAACGGCACCATCCACAGCATGTAGTACATCACCGGCGAAGACGCCAGCGCCGCCAGGCCGAACCACTTCAACTGCATCCCGGCGAGATAGAGCATCGCCATCGTCACCGCCGCGCACACCAGCGCCGTGCCCAGGTCCGGCTCCTTCAGAATCAGCCCGATGAAAATCAGCGGAGGCAGAGCAGCCTTCGCGATCGTACCCTTCCAGTCGTCCATCGTGTGGATCCGCGTCTGCAGAAAGTATGCGAGGAACAGCACCAGCACCGGCTTCGCAATCTCGGATGGCTGCAACGACATGCCGCCCGATCCGATCCAGCGGTGCGCCCCGTTCACGCTGTGCATCGCAAACACCGCCAGCAGCAGCATCGTCGTCACAGCCACCGCCGCCGCCACCACCGGGTAGCTGTTATACCGCCGGTAGTCCACCCGCATCAGCACGAACAGCATGACCATGCCGCCCAGCGCGAACCCCGCCTGTTTTGACACGTAGCGATACGGCGATCCCCACTCCGACTGCGAGATGACGGCAGACGCCGAGAACACCATCACCAGTCCGAACAGCACCAGCAACAGCACAGTCCCGAACAGCCATTTGTCGACCCCAACCCGCTTCGCCATCGAACTCCCACATCCCCTGCACTTCGCTAGCCTGCTGCCTTGCTGACTTGCTGCGCTACCAACTCCTTGAAAACCCGTCCCCGATGCTCATAATTCTCAAACTGGTCGTAGCTCGAGCAAGCCGGCGCCAGCAGCACAACATCGCCGGCCACCGCATCCTCCGTGGCCTTCCGCACTGCCGCGTCCAACGTTCCCGCTGAGACTATCTTGACGACTCCCGCCAATTGCCGCTCGATCTTCTCGGCCGCCGAACCAATTGTGTAAACAACCTTGCACCGCGCGCGCAGCAAATCGCTCAATTCGGTGTAATCCGAGTTCTTATCCTTGCCGCCAAGGATCAGGTGAACGCCTCCCGCGAACGCCTCCAGCGCCTTCTTCGTCGCATCCACGTTCGTCGCCTTGGAGTCGTTGTAGAACTCCACGCCGCGCACGGCAGCTGTAAACTCCAGCCGATGCTCCACCGCCCGGAAGCTCGCCACCGAAGCCCGAATCGACTCTGCCACGATCCCCGCCAGCCGCGCCGCGCACACCGCCGCCAGCACGTTCTCCACATTGTGCGCGCCCTTCAGTGGAATCTCCGCCACCGGCAGAATCGGCTCTGCCTTCGCACCCTCGCGCGGGATAAACAGCACGCTCTCCCCGTGCACAAACGCGCCCTGCTTGATCGGCCGCCGCCCGCTGAACCAGAACACCTGCGCCTTCGTCTTCGCGGCCACCATCTGCGTCGGCGGATCCTCGCCGTTCAGCACCAGGAAGTCCTCCGGCCCCTGCCGCGCCGTAATCCGCGCCTTCATCGCCGCATAGTTCTCGAACGTCCCATGCCGATCCAGGTGGTCGGGCGTAATGTTCAGTACCACGGCAATATGCGGATGAAACTCCTCCACCGTCTCCAACTGGAAGCTCGACACCTCCAGCACGCTCCAAACGTCGCCCCCAACTCTGGGTCCGTCATCGCCGTCAATTCTTAGTCCGTCATTCTGAGCTCCGCTCAGAACCTCCGTATTTCGCTCTTGCCCTTGTTGTTGCTCGTTCTCTTGCTTGTCATTCCGAGCAGAGGGAAGAATCCCTGCATTTTGTTTGTCATTCCGCAGCGCAGCGGAGGAATCTGCTTCTTCCTCGCTATGCGCGCCACTCAGCTCGATGCTCGGCGCAATCAACTCAATCACCGGCGTCCCAATATTCCCGCCCACCAGCGTCGCCCGGCCCGCATCCGCGAAGATCTTCCCCAGCAGGGAAGTGGTCGTCGTCTTCCCATTCGACCCCGTAATCGCCACCACGTTGCCCTGCAGAAACCGGCTCGCCAGCTCCAACTCCCCAATAATCGGAGGACCCAGCGATCCGAACGCCCGCACCTGCTTCAACTCCGGCGTGTCATACGGCACCCCCGGCGACACCACAATCAAATCCTGCCGCCGAAACGTCAGCAGCCCATGCCCGCCGGCCTCCACCATGATCCCCGCATCCAGCAGCGTAGGAATCTCATGTTCCAGCGCCGCCATGCTCCGCGAATCCGACACCGTCACCCGCGCACCCTTGTCGCGCAGAAACAGCGCCGCCGCCCTCCCCGACTTCCCCAACCCCACCACCAGCACGCGCTTATTCTTCAGTTCCATAATCTCCCTTCGCTAGGACTTTATTGCCGAATCCTCCAAAGAACGCGACGAAGCTACCCCCTAGAAAATACAAAACGGCGTTACTGGGTGACATGAGGAAGATTACTACCCCGATTCTGAAGCGGGCTTCCATTCCTTCGAATGTCCAAGCCAAAACGTATGGAGGACAGAAGAAGAAAAGTAATTCCGAGTGTCGAGAGAATGCTTGTGCAGCCGCCGGCCAATTACATAGTAGGTAGATAGCAGGAGGCAGTAACGCTCCGAACGCACCGAGGGCAAGCGGAAATCGCCAGAACGAACCATGTTGCCAAGGTCTCGCTTTGCTCACGGCCATCGCCTACCTCAGCTTCAGCGTCGTCAGCGCGAACAGCGCAAACACCAGCGCCATAATCCAGAACCGCACAATCACCTTCGACTCGCTCCAGCCCATCAGCTCAAAATGGTGGTGGATGGGCGCCATCTTGAAAATGCGCTTCCGGCGCAGCTTGTAGGAGCCCACCTGAAGAATGACCGACAGCGCTTCAATCACGAAGATGCCGCCGATGAACGGCAGCAGCAATTCCTGCTTGATAATGACGGCCACGGTCCCGATGGCGCCGCCCAGCGCCAGCGATCCCACATCGCCCATGAAGATTTCCGCCGGATGCGCGTTATACCAGAGAAAACCGATTGCGGAACCGACCATCGAGCCGCAGAAGATGGTCACCTCCGAAACCTGGGGCATCTTGGAAAGCTCGAGGTAATCGGCAAAGACGGCGTGGCCGCTGACATACGTGAGGACGGTGAGCGCTCCGGCAGCAATCACGGTGCAGCCAATCGCCAATCCATCCAGACCATCGGTGAGATTCACGGCATTACTGGAGCCCACAAGGATGATAGCCACGAACGCCAGGAACGGCAGAAATGCGAGTGGCGAAAGGTAACCGTGATGCAATCGGTCGATCACCAGGTCTGGCCGGAAATGCTTAAGGAAAGGGACAATCAGGCGGGTGGAGTAGAGTCCATGGGTTTCCAGGCCAGCGAAGATCGCGCCGATCACAAGCGCCGCCAAAAACTGGTACGACAGCTTGGCGCGTGCGGTGAGACCGAGGTTGCGGCGGTGTACCACCTTCAAGTAGTCGTCGGTGAAGCCGATGGCGCCGAAGGCCAGCGTCGCCAAAACGGCAATCCACACGAAGCGGTTGCTGAGATCGGCCCACAACAAGGTTGGGACAATCATGCCCACCACAATGAGCAAGCCGCCCATGGTGGGAGTGCCCGCTTTCTTCAGGTGGTCCTTGGGGCCGTCTTCGCGAATGTACTGGCCGATCTGGAATTCACGCAGGCGGCGGACCACCGCCGGGCCAATGATCAGGCCGATGAATAGCGCGGTGAGGCTGGCGAACACAGTGCGGAAAGTTAAATAGCGAAAGATTCGGAACGGGCCGACATGAAAGACGAGAAAACCCTTCTGGTACAGCAACCAATAGAGCAAATTCTTCCCCGTTCTGAACGTTATGCAGGAGCTGCAATCCTAATGTGCAGCCTCCGTCGTTTTGCCGACCCAGGCTTCCAGCGCGCGCTCCAGGCGCACTCCGCGTGACGCCTTGAGCAAAACTACATCGCCGCTTTTGACCTCGCGCCGCAACCAATCGGCGGCCTCTTGCGGCGTGTTGACGAACTCCGCGTTCGTCCCCGCTTCGACTGCCGCTTCTACCATCAACTTCGCCAGTCCTCGGACCCCCAGCAACCTGTCGATTCCGTGCCGCGCCATGTTTTGTCCGGACTCGCGGTGCATGGCGTCAGCCGCCGGACCGAGTTCCAGCATTTCGCCGGCGACTACAATGCGGCGCCGGGCGGGAATCTGGGCCAGCGACCGCACCATGTTGTCGAGGGCCCTAGGATTGGAATTGTAGCAATCGTTAATGATAGTCGCGCCCGCGTAGTTTAGTATTTCTCCGCGCTTATCTCCGGGCGACAGCGTCGCGAGCGATTCGGCTGCCGTTCGCAGCGGCACTCCATACTGCAATCCCACGGCGACGGCCGCAAGCGCATTGTAGATGCTGTGCTCGCCCAACAGCGGCAGCGCAGCCGGAACATGCTCGCCATCCGCCACAATTTCGAACACCGAGCCCAGCGGGCCGCGGGTTTCAATCTTTCGCGCCGACACGTCAGCCGGCTTGTCCAATCCGAAGGTGACGACTCTCCCTTGGAAGTCTCGCCCGAACTGCGAAACGTACTCATCGTCAGCATTCAACACTGCGATACCGCCGGTGGGAAGCGACGCGATCAGTTCGTACTTGGCACGCGCGATGGCCGCGATGGACTCAAAGAACTCCAAGTGGACAGGGGCGACCATAGTCACAACACCGCAATCCGGCTGTGCCAGCCTGGCGAGTGCAGTGATCTCGCCGGCATGCGACATCCCCATCTCGACCACCGCAACGTCGTGCTCCGGCTCCAGCTTGAGCAATTGCAGCGGCATGCCGAAATGATTGTTCAGATTGCCTTGCGATTTCAGCACCCGATGCTTTGCCTCCAGCACATGCGCGATGGCTTCCTTCGTTGTCGTTTTGCCGGCCGACCCAGTCACCGCGATGAGCGGCTTGCCCCACAATCGGCGGACGGCGGCAGCGAGCTTTTGCAATGCGAGAAGCGGGTCCTCCACCTTCAAAATCTGATTCTTCTGCGTGAACCGTGCGGTCTGGTCCTGGCTAATGACTGCACCGACCGCACCCTTGGCGAGCGCCGCCTCGACAAAGTCATGGCCGTCCAGCCGCTCGCCGCGGACCGCGAAGAACAGATTGCCCGGCAACAAAGTGCGCGAATCGATGGAATAGCCGCTGGCCACCGAGTCTGGGGAAAACTCGCCGGTGGCCTGCATGAATTCGGCGGCGCGTGACAGACTTAGCTTCATGACTTTGTTGACTGCGTTGGTTGGATGGTTTCGTAACCGGTATTGTGCAGTGCATTCCGCGCCACCTCGATATCGTCGAACGGGATGGCGCCCACGGCCGAGATCTGGACCTTCTCGTGACCTTTGCCGGCGATGAGAACGACATCGCCGGTCAGCGCCTCGTGAATGGCCAAGGCAATGGCTTTGGCTCGATCCGGTTCCAAGGTGTAGCGAGTGCCGGAACGCTGCAAGCCCGGGAGCGCGTCGTTCATGACGTCGAGAGGATTTTCGCTGCGGGGATTGTCGCTGGTCAGCACCACGAAGTCGCTGCCGGCGCCGGCGGCCTCGCCCATCAGCGGACGTTTGCTGCGGTCGCGATCGCCGCCGCATCCGAATACGGTGATGACTCGTCCCGGCCCTCCGCGCTGCGCCAGGAATTCTCGCGCCACCGCGGTCAGGTTACGCAGCGCGTCGTCAGTGTGCGCGTAATCCACAATCACCGTGAAGGGTTGGCCAAGATCGACTCGTTCAAAGCGCCCCGGCACCTGGGCGAGTTCATCCGCCGCCAGAGCCATGGCGTGCGGCTCGACATCGCGTGCATAGGCAGCAGCCGAGGCGGCAATCAGGTTCAGCACGTTGACCCGCCCCAGCAGCGGACTCCAAATGGGATATTGACCGTCAGGCGTCACCAGGGTGAACTTGGTCCCGTTTCTCTCGATGCTGACATCCTTTGCGCGGAAATCGCCGCCATTGATGCCGTACGTAATCAATTCCTGTTGCTTCTTAAGCAGCTTGATGATGCGCTGGCCGTATTCATCTTCGACATTGATCACGGCCGCTCTCGGCGGCTCGGTGCCCAGGCCGGTGAACAGTATCGTCTTCGCAGCGAAATACTGTTCCATGGTGCCGTGGTAATCGAGATGATCGCGGGTGAGATTGGTGAACACGGCAACGTCGAACGGCACGCCGTAAACCCGCTGCTGCTCCAGGGCGTGCGAAGACACCTCCATCACCGCCTCGCTGCAGTCGGCCTCCACCGCACGGGCAAAGAGCTGGTTCAACTCCAGCGCCTCGGGAGTAGTGTGGGGCGCGGAGAGGACCTCTTCGCCAATGCGATATTCCACCGTGCCTACCAGGGCGGCTTTGCGTCCGGCGGCGCGCAGCATGGCATTCAGGATGAACGCCGTCGTCGTCTTGCCATTGGTGCCGGTGATTCCGGTAATCGCCAGCCGTTCCGCCGGACGGCCATAGAAATTTGCGCTAAGCCGCGCCAAGGCTCGCCGTCCATGTGTAACTTGCGCCCAGGCGACATCGGGCCGCGGCGGTAATGAGTCGCTGACAACGGCAACGGCGCCTGCACTAAGTGCGGCATCGATGTACCGATTGCCGTCGCTGGTCTCGCCGCGCATGGCCACGAAACACCAGCCGGGCCGCACCCGCCGGCTGTCGTAGTCAAGGCCCTCGATCTGCGGATTGCCTTGCTGCACGAGATATTCGGCGCCATCCAGCAAATCGAGGAAATTCATCCTACCCGCATTATAACTATGGTTTACGCGCGTAAGGGTGCCAGAATCGCCGACGTTCCTAGTAAGGAACTAACAACAAAAAACTCAAGAAACTCGACGGATCGAATTCATGCAAATCTCACTGCGCCTCACTCCTTGCCCCAGTCGGAAACCGCGTCGATAAAGTCCTGATCGTCTTTTTCCTGGGCACTATGAGCAATGGCGAGGGACTGCCGATGCGCCTCAGCCGCGAACTCCGGCGAGCGAACGTCTGGCACCCAAATCTGAATGGGCCGCAACCCTTGACGGCGCAGCCTCTCCCGATGCGCCCTGACCCTGTCCCGCGATGGCTTGGATGGTGTTCGTGGCATATCTCATCTCCACAGCGAGCTACAGGTAACCTATCAGAGATTTTCGCACTCGTCTCGGTCACAATCGGCGGGCCATGACCTGGGCAACACTTGCACCGCCGACCCCAGCTTGACACCAGCAGAGTTAGGTATTACATTCTTAATAATGTAATGGAGGCACCATGGAATCTGCCATCACCAGCAAGGGCCAGGCAACCATTCCGAAAGCCATTCGGGAACATCTCCATCTCAAGCCGGGCGACCGGGTCAAGTTCTTCGTGCACCCTGACGGCACGGTAGTTCTACTGCCGAAGCTTCCTGTCTCGGCACTACGGGGGATGCTTAAAGCCACTAGGCATGCCTCGCTTGAGGAGATGGACGAAGCCATCGCAACCGGCGTCAGCGAACGTTATCGACGGGCTACGCGTAGATGATTGGGTTGGACACTAACATTCTGGTCCGTTATATCGTCCAGGACGACCCTGTACAGTTGCGGAAGGCGACTGACTGCATCGAACAGTACCTTACGGAGCGCAATTATGGGTTCATCAGCACCGTAGTCATGGCGGAAATTGCATGGGTTCTTGAGAGCGTCTATGGCTTCACCCATACGGAAATCGCCGCAGCTATTGAGCGCATCCTACAAATTGAGCAGCTCGTGGTAGAGCATGAAGCGGAGGTGTTTCTTGCCATGGTAGCTCTCAAGCGGAAGCACGGGGCTTTTGCTGATGCCCTTATCGGCAGGATCAATGCGAAAGCCGGCTGTTCACATACTGTTACCTTTGATCGCAAAGCGCTGCGGCTTCCAGGGTTCGACCTTCTGTAACCCTCCACCCAATCTTCGGCGCCTTTAATGCGTGAAGCGCACCGTTATCTTTTGTCCGGAAGGAAGGTGGCTGCCCGGTGCAGGCCATTGCTGGCGCGCGACGCCGCTGCCGATCGCGTTGATCTCCAATCCAGATTGTTGAGCGCTTTCCACCGCTGACCGCAGCGGCTTGCCCAGGAATGACGGCACGATCACTCCGCTGTCCACGTCGAGAACAACGGTCCCCTGAGGGGCGGCCTGCTCGGCCGGACTCGGCGGCTGCGGCGGAGGCGAAGCCTGCGCTATTTCCGTTCTAGGCGGAGCTTGTGTTTGCGGCTTACCCGAGGCTGGCGGAACGCCCGCAGCGGCTCCGCCCGGCGCCTTCACGCCCACCACCCTTGCCTGCGGACTTGTCTGCGACCCAGCGTTGCTGGTTGCATCCGCGTCGGCCATCTGCAACGGCGGGCTAAGACGGTCGGACGATTCATCGGCCAAATCCTCATCCTTTGCTGAGGCTTGCAGGTTCTGTCGCTGCGGGTTCTTGACATCGGCATCGTGCGGCACGTGCATGTATTCCAGCACCTGCTCGGCGATGCGCTTAAACACCGGCGCGCAAACCTGGCCGCCCTGATGCAGTCCCACGGGAGAATCAAGAATCACGGCGATGGTTATCGCCGGGCTGTTCACCGGCGCAAATCCGATGAACGAAGCTACATACTTGGTCTTGGAATATGCGCCCGTCGCCGGGTCCACTTTCTGTGCCGTGCCCGTTTTGCCGGCAACGCTGTAGCCGTTCAGGATTGCTCTCCTNNCCGTCAGGAGGCAGCTCGCCGGCCACGATGCGCGGCGGCGTGTAAATTCCATCGTTCGCGATGGTGGAGAGCAGCGAAATCGTTTGCAACGGGGTCACGCCGATCTCCTGCCCCATCGAGATGGCGCCGATGGAGACCTTGGACCAGCGGCTCACCGGGCGGGCCATTCCGCGGGTCTCGCCGGGAAGCTCGATGCCGGTCTGCTGACCGAAGCCGTAGTCGTGAATGTAGTGGTAGAGACGCTCGGGACCCAATTTCATGCCGGTCTTGATGGCGGCCACATCGCTGGAATGCGCCAGCGCCTCGGCGATGGTCACCACGCCCAGGCTCTCGTGGTCGTGGATCTTCATGCCGAACACGTCAATCGAGCCGTGCTGGCAATCGACTTTATCGTCCGGCGTCACCACATGCTGATCGAGCGCCGCGGAATAAGTGACGACCTTGAACACCGAACCCGGCTCGTAGATATCGCTGACGGCGCGGTTCTTCAGCGCTTCGGCGGGAACGCTGTTAAACACGTTGGGATTGAAGGTTGGGCGATTGGCCAGCGCCAGAATCTCGCCGGTCCGGGGATTTTCTACGACCACCGTTCCCGCAATCGACTTGGTGTCTTCCATCCCCTGCTGCAGTTCGCGCTCGGCGATGTACTGGATGGTCTGGTCGATGGTCAACACCAGGTTTTGTCCGGGATCAGGCGGCTTCTCCACCCGGCTGAACCACTTGCCGCGGGCGTCGAGGGAGACTAGTTCTTTGCCGGGAATTCCGCGCAAGTCGTCGTCGAATCCCCGCTCCAGGCCGCCCAGCCCGTCACCGTCCATGCCGACATATCCCAGGACCTGCGCCCCCAGGTCGCGCTTGGGATAGAAACGCTTGGGTTCTTTGCGAAAGGCAATTCCGCGCAGGTTGAGTTGGCGAATGCGGGTGCTGGTCTCGGCGTCAATGCGGCGCGCGATGAAGACGAAGGGACGCGCCATCTTCAGCCGCACCAGGATGTCCTGAGGGTCGAGGTTCAATACCTTGCCGAGCATCGCCGCCGTGGTCTCTTTGTCGTGGACTTCGCTCGGCACCGCGAACACCGAATCGACGTCAATGGACATGGCCAGCGGATGGCCATAGCGATCGTAGATGTTGCCGCGGCGTGGTTCGACGGGAACGGTGCGGGTGCGTTGCCGCTCGGCGAGATCTTCGAAGAAGCCGAACTTCACCACCTGCAAACGGACCAGACGAAAGCCGATGGCAAATATCCAAACGAAAAGCAGCGCGGCAAAGATGTAAAGCCTTCGACTTGGCGTCCTGGGAGCGCTGGCCCGCATTCCCTGTTTACTCCGTTCCACTGTGCTTTGCTCCGGCGTCGCCGAAGCTCAAAGCTCATGTCTGCTGCTGGCGCTTACATACAGAAGGCGGTCCGTTACTGGCGGACCGCCGCTTTGCTTCCACCT
>PLYW01000122.1:0-540 GCA_003151875.1 Acidobacteriaceae bacterium | reverse complement strand
CGAGGCCTCTTCCAGGCTCAGCGCGCGGTTCGACTCGGTGATGGCGTTACGTTGCACCGTCAACTGCTCGATGCGATAGCCATACTCGATCGCGCTGAAGTGTTGCCACAGATACACCATCACGAAGAGGAACAGCACGCTCAAGGTGATGCCGAACGAAATCATCTCGCGGCGGCGCTTGGGGTCGGCCACCTTGGCCACCCGCGAGTTGTCAATGCGCTTGGCGAAATAGATTTCGGGCGTGCCAATGAACATGCCGCGCGGTTGTTCCGCTGACGGCCCATTCCAATCGCCAACTTGCGCCATGGTCGGGTAAAGAACTCCGGCTGCCATTACTCTCTCCTGCCGAACCGCCTTAGGTCATCGGCCTTAGTCCGGCTGCATTTTCTAGACACCAGCAGAATTTCGGGGCCCGCAGTTATTCACATTCTGCACAGCTTTATCCGCAGATCTCCCGCACATCGAAGTGAAGAGTAGCGAACTTTCGAAACCATTTAACTGAGCTCGCTCTAAATCCGCTCCGCTGCCCGCAGCTTCGCG
>PLYW01000330.1 GCA_003151875.1 Acidobacteriaceae bacterium | reverse complement strand
CTTCCAGCGAAATGTCGCCCGGCAGCGAGAAAATATCGCGGCGCGGGACCATGATTTCACGCACCGAAATGTTTTCCAGCTCGAGCGCGCGATGGATCAACTCCTCCTGCGTGGGCGCCAGCATTCCCAAGCGTCGGCTGGCGGAGACCATCAGCTTCAACTCCTCAGACGAGTGCACGCCGCCTTCGCGCACCTGGTGCATGCCAAACGCCCGCAAGGCGATCCGGGTGGAAGCGGTCATGAAGGCGAGGAACGGCGCAGTGATGGTCATGAAAAAATCCATCGGTCCGGCGACCGCCAGCGCCACCCGCTCGGTACGCTGCAAGGCAATCGTCTTGGGAACTACTTCTCCGAGGATGACCACCAGATAGGTGATCAACATGAAGGCTACGACGACGGACACGCCGTGCGCGTAGATCCGGGAGTGGGGCAAGGGGCGGAACAGCGGTTCCAGAATGCGGGCCATGGAGGCCTCGCCGATCCAGCCCAAGGCCAGGCTGGCCACGGTGACGCCGAACTGCACGGTGTTGAGGACGTGGTCGAGCTTCTGATGCAGCTTGTGGACGGTGCGCGCCCCCAGGCGGTGCGCCGCGATCATTTGTTGCAGCCGGGTTTCGCGCACGTTGACCAGCGCGAATTCAGCGGCCACGAAGAAGGCGTTTGCTGCGACCAGCAACACCACCACCACGATGCGCAGCACAACGAAAGTAACCATGAAGCTGAAATCTTACCATCGGCGGAAGGCTAGGAGCGGCTGGCAGGCGTTGCCGGATAAGCTGGCGCTGGCACCGCTGGACCTGCGTCAAAACGTGCCAGGCAGGAGTGAGTGGGCAGTATAGGGGTCCTTCGACTCCTCGGCCGGTCGCCAGGGCGACCGAACTCGTCGCTCAGGATGACAGACGAAAAAGGTTTAATGGAGGAGAACTACCGCCGCGCTTTCTTCGAAGCCTTCTTGGCGGCCTTCTTCGCCGCTTTCTTGGGGGCTTTCTTGGACGCGGACCTTGGACTGCCCTTTGCGCCGCGCTTTGCCGCCGCACGCTTGGCGGGGCGGATGGGATGCATGAGCCATGGATCAGGTACCGCGTAGTCGGCGGATTGCTTCTCCGGCGGCCCAGAGTTTTTCCCCGCAGCCCCTTGCTTCAACCTGCGAATGTCTTCTGCCTGCTCTTCGGCCATCGTGCCGAAGTAGTCCTTGATGGTAGGCAGGGCGGGAGGGTCGGCGATCTGCACAAGCTTGCGTGGTGACATGCTCAGCTAAGATACCGCGATTGCCGTCGGGCTGTCACTGCCTGGCAGTTCAACGCGGTATGTCATATTTGCGGCGAATCTGGTCGAATACTTCTCGCGCCGGGCGGGTGCGTCCACGGGCTACGTCGTCCAGGCCCTGGCGGATGCCCTCTTCCGCGTCCGCTCGGGCGGCAATGTCGAGCAGGCGCTGGTGGGCTTCGGGTCTGTTCATTAGGGAAGCACCTTTTAGGCGCTTACAAAATACTACGGCTGGGTAAAGAGGGCAAACGTCGATAAACGGAACTGATAGCCGCCATAAATAGTTTGAATTTCTCATCCGGGGCGAAACCGCGTATCAAATTCACATAAGCAAAAATTGAAGGGAACCGCCGGCCACGCGCCGGCATACTCTCTTCATTTCCGGGCCCCGTCAAGGCCTGAACCATGGTTTTCGCGCGGGCTAAAGCAAATCCAGGTGGTTTCAATTTAGTCGATGTCAGTCTCGCAACAGGAGTTATACATGCGGTTGGTTCAGAAGTTGCTCCCGTTCGTTCTGTTGATAGGGTTGGCGGGCACTCTGGTGGCGCAATCGACGCCGGTTGCGACTCCGGGGGCAAACGAAGGGGCGGCGGCGCAGGGCGACCGCATCGCGCAATTGCAGCAGCAGATCGCCGATGCCAAAGGCTCGGCGGATAACGCGTGGATGCTGGTCAGCACCGCTCTGGTGCTGATGATGACCGGCCCGGGCCTGGCGCTCTTCTATGGCGGCCTGGTGCGCAAGAAAAACGTGCTCGCCACCATGATGCAGAGTTTCGCCATGATGGCGGTCATCACCGTGCTGTGGGGCATCGTCGCCTACAGCCTGTGCTTTGCCTCCGGCAACAGCTTCCTCGGCGGATTGAGTCACGCCTTTCTGCACGGCGTCGGCGCGCAACCGGATGCCGACTACGCAGCGACCATCCCGCAACAGACCTTCATGATTTACCAGTTGATGTTCGCCATCATCACTCCGGCGCTCATCAGCGGCGCCTTTGCCGAACGCATGAAGTTCAGCGCCATGGTGCTGTTCATGGTGCTGTGGTCACTCTTCGTTTATGCGCCCATGGCCCACATGGTTTGGGGCAAGGGCGGCCTGCTGAACGCCAGCNNACTGAGCCCATGCCGCCGCACAGCGTAGTGCTCAGTTTCATCGGGGCATGTTTGCTGTGGGTGGGCTGGTTCGGCTTCAACGCGGGCAGCGCGCTGAGCGCCGGAAGCCTGGCCACCAGCGCATTTGTGGCGACGCACTTTGCGGCGGCCTCCGCCGCCATTGGATGGGCGGGAGCGGAATGGATTCGCAACGGCAAACCCAGCGCCTTGGGAGCGATCTCCGGCTGTGTCGCTGGATTGGTCGCCATCACCCCCGCAGCGGGATTCGTGGGGCCGATGCCAGCCCTGTTGATCGGACTGATCGCAGGAGTTTCCTGCTACATGATGGTTGCCAAAGTGAAGGCCTTGCTCGGTTATGACGATTCTCTCGACGCCTTCGGCGTGCACGGCGTGGGAGGGACCATCGGCGCGCTGTTGACCGGGGTCTTCGCTACCAAACTTGTCAACCCGATATTCAAAGACGGGCAAGGAAGTCCGCTGGCTGTCGGGATGATCGACGGCAACTATCACCAAATGTTGAACCAGATGGTCGGCATTGGGATGGCGATCGTGCTGGCGGTCGTGGGCACTTACATCATTCTCAAGGTCGTCGACTTCGTTCTGGGTGTGCGCGTATCCGCCGAACACGAGGAGCAGGGGCTCGACGTCACCCAGCACGGCGAAGAAGGCTATTACTGGGAGGTTTCCCTGCCCTAGGGTGGGATTATTCATAAGCGGGCATAATTTCTTGGAGTGTCATCCTGAGCGACGAGGTCGCCGTGGCGACCGAGGAGTCGAAGGAACTCTTTGGGCGCCAGCAATCCCCGATTCGGTGTTCAGCCACGCGGCCACACCGTGATTTCTCGCAGCGATAGGGGTCCTTCGACTCGCCCGCCGCGGCGGGCTCGTTCAGGATGACAATTCAAATGTTCATGAGTAATGCAGGCTAGTGCGAACGGTTAAAGTTACCTTATGACCAAGCTGGAAGCAGTGATTCAACCCTCGAAGTTCGAGGCCGTCAAAGAGGCTCTCCTTGAAATCGGAGTGGAGGGCATGACCGTAATCGAGGTCCGCGGCCACGGACGACAGAAGGGGCATACTGAGTTCTATCGCGGCCGCGAGTACACGGTCGATCTTCTCCCCAAGGTGAAGATTGAGACCGTCATGCCCGACCGCCTGGTGGACAAGGCGATTGCGGCGGTCACCAATGCCGCGCGCACCGGCAAGATCGGCGACGGCAAGATTTTTCTGTCGCGCGTCGACGAAGCTATCCGCATACGCAACGAGGAGCGCGGCGAGGCTGCACTGTGAGCGACATGGGCGCGGGGTTGTTCCCGGGAGGCGGATAAACCATGTCCAGCCAGGCGCTCGAACACGGCCCTCGCGCCTTGTACCGGCAAGAGTTCGAGCGTCTGCGGCGGGAGTTCGAAGCGACCGGCTCGGGCCGCGCCTCGCTGCGCGACCGNNTTCCCCTATTCCGACATCGACCTGCTGTTCCTGGCTGAGAACGACGCCCTGCGCGGCCGGATGAAGGACCCGGTGCGCAGTATGTGCCAGGAGATGTGGGACACCGGCCTGCGAGTCAGCCCGACGACGCGCACGCTCGACGAGTGCTCGCGCTTCGACCCCGACAATGTCGAGTTCACCGTCTCACTGCTCGACTGCCGTTTTCTGAGCGGCGACGCCAAGCTGTTCGAACGCCTGCGTGAAAAGGGCCTGCCACAACTTGTGGCGCGCGAGGCGGATGTCCTGATGCAACGTCTGGCGGAGGTGACTCGCACCCGCCATTTGCGCTTCGGCGACACCATCTTTCATCTGGAGCCCAACCTGAAAGAAGGCCCCGGCGGGTTACGCGATCTGCATGTATCGCGATGGCTGGAGACAATCCTGGCGCTGGCGTCCGAGCGCAAGTGGCCGGACCCGCTCCACGCGTCGCCAAACCCGGAAAGCGATGCAGTCCTCGATGCCATGGACTTCCTCACCTCCACCCGCTGTTACCTGCATTACCGCGGCAATCGCGACGAGAACGTCATCTCTTGGGAGGCCCAGGACGAGTTGGCCAAGCGCGGCATCGCGACCCAGTCCGGCAGCGTTTCCTCTGCCGAATGGATGCGCTCGTATTTTCGCCATGCCAGGACCATCCATCGGCACGCGCAGCAGATGCTGGAACAGCTTCCCAGAAAACGTTCTTCGCTGTACCGCTCATTTCAGCAGTGGCGCTCGCGCTCCTCGAATGAAGAATTTTCGCTGGTGGATGGACGCGTCTATCTCCAGCAAACCGCCGGCGCTCGCGATCCCTTCGTGGCTTTGCGGCTCTTCGTCTTTGTCGCCCGCCACGGCGTCGCGCTCAGTGTTGAGACCGAGCGCCGACTGGGCAACGCGCGCCGCGGATTGGCCGATACCATGCCGCTGGATTCGCGCTTATGGCAGCATCTGCGCGAGATCCTGGTGCTGCCCTACGCTGCGGATGCGCTGCGCACCATGCATTCGCTGGGCTTGCTCACGCTTGCCATTCCAGAATTCGAGGCGATCGATTCGCTGGTCCTGCGCGACCTCTACCATCGCTACACCGTGGATGAGCACAGCATTCTCGCCATTGAGATGCTGCATCGGCTGGCTACCAACGACGTCGAGTGGTTGCAGCCTTTCGCCGGTCTGCTGGCCGAGCTGGAGCGCCCGGAACTGCTGTTTCTGGCACTGCTGTTGCACGACACCGGCAAGGGCATGGAAGGCGCCGACCATGTTCACAATAGCGTGCAACTGGCTGGGGCTGCGGTGCAGCGGATGGGCCTGGAGGAAGAAGACGGTCAGACCGTCGGGCTCCTAATCGCCGCCCACTTGGAGATGTCGTCCACGCTGCGCCGCCGCGACATTTACGATCCCGAGACTGGGCGCGAACTGGCGCACAAAGTCGGCACCCCCGAACGGCTGAAGATGCTGACACTGCTGACCCTGGCCGACATCAAGTCTGTCAATCCTGACGCGCTCACGGCGTGGAAGGCGGAAAACCTTTGGCGCCTGTACACCGGCACCGCCAACTACTTCACCCGCAGCGCCGACTGCGAACGATTTCATGCCGAGGAGTGCAGCGCACAAGTGGAGCGCATCGCCGCGCTGCTGCCCAAGCGCCGGTCGCAACTGCTGAAGTTTCTCGATGGCCTGCCTCAGCGCTACCTCATGTCGCACTCGCCCGAACAGGTGCTTTTGCATTTCGAGATGGCGAAGCAGCTACGCGGCCAACCGGCACAGCTCGCCATACGCCGCATTGCCGGGCAGCACGAACTCACCACCGTGACCCTCGACCGCCCCGGCCTGTTTTCCACCCTGGCCGGCATTCTCTACGGATGGGGCATGGACATCACCAAGGCGAGCGCCTTCTCCAATCGCGCCGGAGTCATCGTAGACAGCTTCTATTTCAAAGATCGCTTTCACACCCTGGAGCTGAATCCCCCGGAGTGCGAGCGCTTCAAAAAGTCGATTGTCGAAATCCTGATGGGCGAAGCCCCGCTGGAGCGCCTGCTGGAGTCGCGGCTCAAGTCCGACACCAAGCCTGTCAAGCTCAAGGTCGAAACCCGCCTGCGCTTCGACGAGGAATGTTCTCCGGCCAGCACTTTGCTGGAAGTCGTCACTCAGGACCGTCCCGGCCTGCTGCACACCATCAGTTCCATCCTCGCCCGCCAGAGCTGCAGTATTGAGGTGGCGCTGATTGACACCGAAGGTGCCACCGCCCATGACGCTTTCTACCTGACCAGCGGTGGCATGAAACTCACGCGCGAGCAGCAGCGGGCCATCGAGTGGGCGCTGACCACCGAACTCGACGATTCCTTGCCCTCGACCTGGTAAGCGGGACCGCCGATGCTGGCGGCGAAGCCCGTTGCTTCAGGTCATAGCGGGGCAGTTCGTTCCCTGATTTCTTTCCAGATAGCAAGAAAAAGCCGGAGCGGAAGCTCCGGCCTTTTGAAATGGGGAAGGGTTGTATTTACCGGGTCAGCTTGCGGCGCAGAACGCCCGCCAAGCCGAGGATGCCAGAACCCAACAGCAGAATGCTGCTGGGCTCAGGAGTCGTTCCCCCACTGGTGATGGTAAACGATTCCCCTTGGAAACCGCATGCCCCGCCGCCCCCAGGGACGATCACACCGTGCTCGACGTCGCAAGTCGCAGGACCGGGAGAGGTTATGTCCCACGCGTTATATCCGATGCCTTGGTTGTCAGTGGCGTTCGTAAGCGTAAGCCAGTACTCGTTGCCAGCGGTAAACGAGGTGCCGCTGATCGAGAAATGGCTGATGTAAACGTCGTAACCGAATGCATCGCAGCCACTTCCGCCACTAGAGCAGTACAGGGTAGAGCCGAAGTCCGCGGCGGATGTTAAGGTGCCGCTGAAATTGTTGTTGCCGATGGCCCAGGTGACCCCCGTCGGCGTGGTGCCGCCGAGTACCCACTCGGCGAAGTACACCTGGCCGCCGCTGCCGCCAGTCGCCGCAACAAAGCCGTCGGAGAGGCTCTGGCCAAATGGACCGCCGTTGCCGTCGATAAATATCCCGTTGTCAGCGGCAAGTACCGGACCCTCGCTAAATATCGTATCCGCGAAAGCCGTTGTGCCCAGCGCGAGACACAGGATTGTGAGCAGGGACAGAGTAGCGATATGTTTCACGGAGCGAACCCTCCTTGGGTTCAAGTCGCAAAGGTACCCAGTGGATGGTCCCCCAAATGATAGGGACTCGCTAAGATATAGGCAATTCAAGTGCCACTGTAAACTCCGTAGAATGTTGACCTGCGACGCAATCCTGTGCACTCGTTTGCGACATCGTTCTAGGCAATTTCCCTCCAATCTGCCGTTACCCCTGCCTGGCCGGGCAACCGAAGTCCGCTCTACAGGACCTCGCCAAAAGGGCAACATGAAACTCAGGCGCGAGCAGCAGCGGGCCATCGAGTGGGCGCTGACCACCGAACTCGACGATTCCTTGCCCTCGACCTGGTAAGCGGAACCGCCGATGCTGGCGGCGAAGCCCTTCAGGTCGTAGCGGGGAGCCAGTTCGTTCCCTGGTTCTTTCCAAATAGCAAAAAACAGGCCGGAGCAGAAGCTCCGGCCGTCTAACAACTGGGGGAAGGGTTGTATTTACCGGGTCAGCTTGCGGCGCAGGACGCCCGCCAAGCCGAGGATGCCAGAACCCAACAGCAGAATGCTGCTTGGCTCAGGGGTTGGTGTACCGGGGTTGGTGAGCGTGAAGGATTCCCCGCCGAATCCACAATCGCCGTAGTTGGTACCGCTCTGCCGGAAGTTGCAAGTCGCAGGGCCGCCGCTGGGGCCTGCCAGGTCCCACCCTCCCGACTGCGTGCTACCGGTGTTGGCGGCATTACTCAGGGAGATCCAGTACTCGTTGCCGGCTGTCATGGCTGCGGAGGTAACTGGGATAGTAACGTCGTAAATGCCGTAACCGAAGCCATTGCTGAAGAGGAACACGCTGTTAGTGGAATTTTGCGCAACAGTCCCGGAACCGAGGTCGGTGCCGAACGCCGTGGTGCCTATCTCATAGCCAATACTCGTCGGCGTGGACCCGTTGAGTACCCACTCACCGAACTCGAGCTTGGTGGGGGCACCGGAAGCTGCTGAAATAAACCCGTTCGAAATGTCCTGGAAAGACCCTGCAGGATTTGGGAAGGTAGGGCCGGTGATGAAGAACCCATTGTCGTTGCCATCGATCCCACCGTCGTTAAAGAACGTTTGACCAGCGGAGGCAGTCAAGGCAAGACACAGAACTGTCAGTAACAGAGTAGGAATACGCATTTTCAAGGAGTGAACCCTCCTTTAGGTTCAAGTTTCAAATGTACTCACTGGGTAGTCCCCTAGCGACAGGAGCCACCGAGGGTAAGTGCAATTCAAGTGCCACCGTAAACCCTGTAGAATGTTAAGTTCTGTCGCAATCCTATGCACTTCTTTGCGACATCGTTCTAGGCAATTTCCCTCCAATCTGCCCTTACCCCTGGCCTAGTCGGGCAACCGACGTCCGCTCTACAGGAGCTCGACAAAAGGGCAACATGAAACTCAGGCGCGAGCAGCAGCGCCATCGAGTGGGCGCCTACCACCGCACTCGACGATTCCTTGCCCCTCGACCTGGTAAGGAGGACCGCCAATACTGGCTGCGGGACAGGTTATGTCGGGTCGCTGCGGGAAACCAGCTCGTTCCCTGGTTCTTTTCAGGAGCAAGAAAAAGCCGGAGCAGAAGCTCCGGCCGTTCTTGAATCGGGGAAGGGTTTTGTATTTACCGGGTCAACTTGCGGCGCAGGACGCCCGCCAAGCCGAGGATGCCAGAACCGAACAGCAGAATGCTGCTGGGCTCAGGAGTCGGTGCGACGGGGTTGCCGCTGAGCGTGAAGGATTCCCCGCCCAACCCGCAATCGCCGTAGTTGGTGCCGCTCTGCCGGAAGTTGCAAGTCGCCGGACCGCCGTTGGGGCCTGCTAGATCCCACCCTTCCGTCGACGAACTACCGGCGTCGCTGGCATTACTTATGGAGAGCCAGTACTCGTTGCCGGCTGTCATG
>PLYW01000173.1 GCA_003151875.1 Acidobacteriaceae bacterium | reverse complement strand
TATCGCGCTCTTGCAGCAGCATTCCGACCTGCGACTGGCCCGCAATTTCATTCAAGGTGGTAGCTACGCCGCCGCGGGTTGGATCGCGCAGGCAGTGGATGGTCGGGAGTCCTTCCCTGCCCGTCACTTCAAGCATTACATTAACCAGGCCATGGAGGGGCGCGCAGTCGCTTGCGATGGCCCCTTCAAACTCCAGGTTCTCCCGTTGCGACATGACCGCCATGCCGTGATCGCCAATGAATCCACTGAGAATGATTTTGTCGCCCGGACGCGCGCGATCGGCCGAGATCTCCACTGGCCCGTCGATCACGCCCAGCCCCGTCGTCGTGATGAACACCTGGTCGCCCTTGCCGCGATTGACAACCTTGGTGTCTCCGGTCACCAGCAGCACACCAGCTTCGTTCGCCGCGTCGCGCATCGATTCGACCACGCGACGAAGGTCATCCGCCGCCAGCCCTTCTTCCAGAATGAACGCTGCGGCCAGATACAGCGGACGGGCGCCGCTCATCGCCAGGTCGTTCACCGTACCGTTGATTGCCAGTCGCCCAATATCTCCGCCGGGAAAGAAAATTGGCGTGACCACGAACGAGTCCGTGGTAAATGCCAGCCGAGTGCCATTCACCTGGATCACGGCCTGGTCGTCAAGCTTGTCGAGAATTGGGTTGGTGAAGGCCGGACGGAAGATCTTGTCAATCAGCTCAGCCGTCAGCTTGCCGCCGCTGCCGTGGCCCAGCACGATCTGCTTGTGCTCGAAGATCGGCAGCGGACAGGAACCGAATACCGTCATGCCGGGCCACCCATGGAAATCGCCGTCAGCTTGACGTCATCTTTGTCTCTCTTCAGATGCCTGCCGTAGGAGTAATAGGCGGCGCAGGCGCCTTCGGCTGAGACCATGGTGGCGCCCAGCGGATGTTGCGGATTGCACTCCGTGCCAAAGGCCGGGCAATCGTGCGGCTTCTTGATGCCGCTCAGGATTTGGCCGCTGATACAAACCTCGGACTCGAGAGTATCGATTTCCTTAACGTCGAACAGCTTTTCCGCATCATGCTCGCGGAACTCCCAGCGCAATTTGTAACCGCTTTTCGGGATGGTCCCCACGCCTCGCCACTTGCAATCGGCGACTTCAAACACATTGAATACCAATCTCTGCGCCGGCTTGTTCCCTTCCCGATCCAGGATGCGCGAGTACTCGTTCTCTACTTCGGCGCGCCCGCTCTCCAGCTGCTGGACGGTCATCAGTATTCCTTGCAAAATGTCCAGCGGCTCGAACCCCGTGATGACGATCGGCACCTTGAACCGCGCGCTGAGCGGTTCGTACTCCCGATATCCCATGACCGCGCAGACATGCCCCGGCCCCAGAAATCCCTGCACGCGGTTCAGCGGAGATTGCAGGATGGCGGCGATCGCGGGCGGCACCAGCACATGGGAAACCAGCATGGAGACGTTCTTCACGCCTTCCTGCTGGGCTTGCCAGACCAGCATGGCATTGGCGGGGGCGGTGGTCTCAAAACCAATGGCGAAGAAGACCACTTTCTTGTCGGGATGGGCGCGCGCAATCTTCAGGCAATCCAGCGGCGAGTAAACCACGCGAACATCGCCGCCTAGCGACTTGATGGTAAACAGATCGCCGTCCGATCCGGGGACGCGCAACATGTCGCCGAACGAGCAAAAAATCACGTCCGGGCGCCGGGCAATGGCGTGCGCTTTGTCGATCATCTCCAGGGGCGTCACGCAAACCGGGCAGCCGGGGCCGTGTACCAACTCGATTTCCCGCGGCAGTAAGTAGTCGATGCCATGCTTCACGATGGAATGCGTCTGCCCGCCGCAGACTTCCATAATCACCCACGGCTTGGTCTGGATACGGTGAATTTCCTCGACGATCTTGCCGGCCAGCCGTCCATCACGATATTCATCCAGGTACTTCATGGCTTGCGTCTCCCATCGCCAATCTCATCGACGACGGGCGCATCGAGTTCCGTCAGTTGGTCCAATTCTTCGAGCAACTGGTAGGTGCGCTGCGCCTCTTCCTCATCAAGCCTGCTGATAGCGAAACCCACGTGGACCAGGACATAGTCGCCGATCTGGGTCTCCGGAACGTACTCCAGACAGGCCTCGCGCACGATGCCGCCAAACTGGACCTTGGCCATACGCATGCCCTGCTGGTCGAATACCTCGACCACCTTGCCGGGAATCGCCAAACACATGTCAGTCGCCTCTTCGCAACATTTCGTTCGCGATCACCGCCTGGCCCAAAGAGATTCCTCCGTCGTTGGGCGGGACCACGCTGTGCAGGTAAACCTCGAAGCCAGCGCGTTGTAGTCCTTCCACGGCGCGGCGCAGCAGGTACAGGTTCTGGAAGGTGCCACCGCTCAGGCAAACGCGCTTCAACTGGTCACGCTTACGGATACTCCGGCAAACTTCCACAATCGCAGCGGCGACGGTGTTATGAAAACACGCAGCGATGTAGCCAGGCGGCTTCGAGCGCGCAAGGTCTTGTACGATGTTCTCGATCATGGGCCGCATGTCCACCTGCGCTGGCTCGCCATCACTCACAAGGAAAGGATACCGCTGTTCGAGGTTCGCTTGCGCAATCATTTCCAATTCGATCGCCGCTTGGCCCTCAAAGTTGACCTCCTGCCGCAGGTCGATGAGGGAGGCCACGGCATCGAACAAACGCCCGCAGGAAGAGGTCTGGGCACTGTTGATGCCGCGCAAGAGCATGGCGTCCACCAGGCCGACTTGCTTTTCCGGAATGTTGTCCAGAAAGCGGACGCTCGGCGATGAGTTCGCACCGAAGGTATCGCGCAGATAGCTGAGCGCCACGCGCCAGGGCTGCCGCACCGCTGCATCGCCGCCCACGAGCGCGACGTTACGCAGATGCGCGCGCCGCTCGAATCCCGCGAAGTCGGCGACCAGAAATTCCCCGCCCCAGATCTTTCCATCTGTGCCATAGCCGGTGCCATCGAAGGCTACGCCGATCACCTTGCCGCTGAGGTGGTTTTCCGCCATGCAACTGGCAATGTGCGCATGATGATGCTGCACCCCGACCTTTTGCGCAATCGGTAATCTGAGAGCAAAACGCGAGCTCATATAGTTGGGATGCAGATCGTAAGCCACCGCTTGAGGTTCCACGCGGAACAGCTTCTTCAGGTTGGTCAGCGTTTCCTCGAAGAACACCAGCGTCTCGTAATTCTCCAGATCGCCAATGTGCTGACTGAGGATTGCGTAGTTCCCCTTAGTCAGGCAAAACGTATTCTTCANNATGTCGCGGTTGTGAAATACAAACCAATCGGCCACCGGCTGCAAACGCTCCCACGCCTCTTGATTGGAAGTAACAATGGGCTCCTCGCTGAGGTTGCCGCTGGTCATCACCAACGCCGTAAACTGTGGCGGGTCGTCGGGCGAGTCACTGAACAGCAGGTAATGGAGCGGCGTGTAGGGCAGCATGACGCCAATGGTGTTATTGCTGGGAGCGACGGCCGGGGAGATCGTCGCGTCCGGTCGGCGGCGCAGCACCACAATGGGGCGTCGTGGACTCAGCAGGGCGGCGCGCTCCGCGTCGGAAACAACGCAGAAGCTTTCGACAGCGGCCAGATCGCGCGCCATCAAGGCGAAAGGCTTGTCGCTGCGGCGTTTGCGAGCGCGCAACAGCTTCACGCTGGCATCGTTCTCAGCATCGCAGGCCAGCAGAAAACCGCCCAGCCCTTTGACCGCTACAATCTTGCCTTCGCGCAGCAGCTCGCGCGCCTTTCCGATGATCGCCGCAGATCCAGCAGGGTTGTAGACCGCATCTTCCGCGAAAGCCGATCCGGACACCGCAATCGCCAAAGCGGGGCCGCACACCGGACAAGCATTCGGCTGCGCATGAAAGCGGCGATTGGTTGGGTCTTCATATTCCGCCTGGCAAAGCTCGCACATGCGAAACGATGACATGGTGGTCATCGGGCGATCGTAAGGAATGTCCTGGATGATGGTGTAGCGCGGTCCGCAATTGGTGCAGTTGGTAAAGGGATATCCAAAGCGGCGGTTCTTGGCATCGCCCAAGTCGCGCCAGCACTCGTCGCAGGTCGCCATATCAGGCGATACCAGGACAAACTCGCCCGCTTCCGCGTGGCTTTCCCGTATTACGAAGTCGGTTTCGCCAAGCGGATTGAGCTCGACCACGCTGACTTCTTTGATCATCGCCAGCGGCGGCGGCCAGTGCCGCAACGCGTCGAGGAATTTCTGGATGTTCTCGTCGGCGCCCTCAATCTCGACGGTCACACCTGCCGATGAATTGAAGACGTATCCCGACAGCCCGAGTTCACAGGCGAGGTTGTATACGAATGGACGGAACCCGACACCCTGCACGATGCCGCGCACACGTATCTGTTTGCGGATTAGCGACGGACGTGTGGTGGCCGTCATGTCGGCGATATCCAAATTCCAGAAAGCAGGCGCAGAAGCAATTCCCCTACTGAGGCCCCAGAGCGAGCAGGTTTACCCATCGTTTCCCGAGGTTGTCGCCGCGCCTTCTGCTACCATGATCGCGCATCCGCGTCCCGGGTGCGCCAATATAGCGCAAATAGGTTCGATCGATTGTGTTCAATCAGAAGATACACGAAGCCGTACTGGAGAAAGCTATGAGAATGGAAGGTCGTTCTAAGTTGGGATTCGGAATCCT
>PLYW01000152.1 GCA_003151875.1 Acidobacteriaceae bacterium | reverse complement strand
GCACACCATCATTCTCGATCCCAGCGATCCCGGCCGGATTTACATCGCTATTTCGGCGGCGGGCGCCTTCCGTACCGACGACGGCGGCAAGACGTGGAAGCCGATCAACCAGGGACTGCGTTCGCAATACATCCCCGATCCGACGGCTGAGATCGGCCACTGCGTTCACCACGTCGCCATGCACCCGTCGCGTCCGGGCGTGCTGTTCATGCAAAAACACTGGGACGTCATGCGCAGCGACAACGCCGGCGACTCGTGGCACGAGATCAGCGGGAACCTGCCCACCGACTTCGGCTTCGTGATCGACGTTCACGCGCACGAGCCGGAGACCATCTATGTTGTCCCCATCAAAAGCGACGGGGAACACTTCCCGCCCGAGGGAAAGCTGCGCGTGTATCGCAGCCGCACCGGCGGAAACGAGTGGGAGGCGCTCACCAAAGGCCTGCCGCAAAGCAACTGTTACGTGAACGTGTTGCGCGACGCCATGGCGGTGGATTCGCTCGATTCCTGCGGCGTGTATTTCGGCACTACGGGCGGGCAGGTGTACGCGTCGGCGGACGCCGGAGACAACTGGGCCCCCATTGTCCGCGATCTTCCGGCGGTGCTTTCGGTAGAGGTGCAGACGCTGCCATGATCCGCGTCATACTGCCGCAACATCTGCGGACGCTGGCGCACGTCGGCAGCGAAGTGGAGCTTGAGGTCGAGGGTCGAGTCACGCAGCGCTCGGTCCTCGACGCGCTCGAAGCCCGCTACCCGGTGCTGCGCGGCACCATCCGCGATCATGTCACCCAGCAGCGCCGGCCGTTCTTGCGCTTCTTCGCCCGCGAGGAAGATCTATCGCACGAGTCGCCGGACGCACCGCTGCCCGACTCGGTCGCGTCGGGCGCCGAGCCTCTTCTCATCATCGGGGCCATCGCGGGAGGATAAGGACAGTTCCAGAGCGGCGCGGGTGCCCCGTCGGATTCTCAAAACGTCGAGCGATCGGGCGGGCCACCCAGCCAATTTAGTGTTGGAAACCGGCGGTCAGTTCACGCGATCCATCACCTTTACCGACTGAAGTTTCTTTCGTCCCTTATCCTTGTACCCAGAAACAGTCATTTCACGACCGTCTGGGGATACTTCTCGCGTCCAGTATCCGTGTTTTCCATCCAGTGCTTTGGTTTCGCCCTCAACCAAGCTTGACGCCTTGTACTCGCACGAAAGTGATCCAAACGGCACAGGATGAAACTGGCCATCGCAGCGGATCTTGTAGTGATTCTCAATTCCGTTGGGATTATCGATTCTGGACGAGAACACCAGGTCGTTACCTTCGCGGGTGATGACACCTATGTACGAAGCTCCTCTAGCGTCGAGCTTCGGTTGCGACTTATCTCGGTTTGCTTGCCACTTCCCCACAAAAGGGTCTTTGTCTGGCGCTGGCATGGATCGAACTGCTTGGCCAAATGTTCCATGCGTGAGCATCATCCATGCCAGGATGATGAACAGGCTCGATTTCATCGTGATGACCTCATTAGGAGTTTGGTGTTTTACGGGAGAATATTACGCCGATACGGGGCGTAAGAAGCCCATTGCACCATTTCAACCCCTTCGTCCTATTCCCCCAGCCAGGCGCCGTAGGGCCGCAGGTGCTCGATGTGGTCGCAGATGATCTTGAGTGCGCCGGTGAGCGGCACTGCCAGGATCAGCCCCATCGCGCCCCACAGCCATCCCCAGAACAGCAGAGAGATGGTGACGGCCAGCGGGTTCAGTTGCAGGCGCTTGCCCAGGATCTTGGGGTAGAGCACGTTCATTCCAATCAGGTGCAACCCCAGCACAACCGTGACCACGATGAGGAGCGTGCCCGTGGTTAGGTGTCCCAGGTCGGCGATGAGCGGCGGGATGACGGCGAGAACAACGCCGAGGTAAGGAATCAGGCTGACAAATCCGCTAATGGCCCCCAGGAAGTAGAAGTAGGGCAGGCCCAACATTCCGAACACGGCAATGCTGCACACACTCAGGAAGATGCCAATGATGAAGTTGCCGACAATGAACGACCGGATCATGCGCGCAATCAGACCCAGCATGACGTAAGCGGTATTCCGGTTCTCCATGCTGAATAGCATCACCGAGGCGGAGCGCACGTGGTCTTGCCAGCTCAGCATGAAGAAAACCAGGAACGGTACAAAGGTGACCGTCAGCACCATCTCCGACACCGAGCTGGCATTGCGGCTGACCAAGTCGGTCCAGTCGCTCGACTGGCGGACGGTTACGGTTTTCTTGTCGGCTTCCGAGGAAGGCAACATGCTCTCGCGGGTCTGCTCAATCTGCTCGGCTTCGGCGCGCATCCGCCCCGTCATCTGCTGGATCCTGGCTTTGTATTGCGGCAACTCCTGCATGAAATCCATGGCGCGACTATAAGAGAGATAGGTGGCTGCGCCCCCGGCGATCACCAGCAACAGCACGGCTATCAGCGACGCCAGGGCATTCGGTATTTCAAACCGGGTGAGCAGGTCAACCAGCGGCGCCAGGACAAATGCGATCAGGATCGAGACCAGAACGACAACCAGGATTAGCTTGGCAACGTAAAGTATGGTCAGGACGGCGGCGATCGCCAGGATAAGCAACGCCGAGGCCTGGAGGCGCAGAATGCGGCGGCGCTCCAGCTCGGCGACCGTCGAGCGATTGATCGACACCTGCGGGATAGCGGCGGGATCGCCTGCCGCATTGGCATCCACATCGGGACCGGGGCCCTGCGCCCGCTGTGGCTCCGCATTGTCCAGCAGCTTGTCTGACATTTCGCCTATGGTACTCGCATAACCCTCAGATTCCGAACATGATATTTTTGCTGGGTCCTGGGTCAAGGATCAAAGATGAGAAATACTTTTACGACAGCGCAGCCAGTTGATCAACCTCGCCGCATTTTGGCGTTGGATTTCGGCGCCCGCAACATTGGCCTGGCGGTGAGCGACGAATTGGGGGTCACGGCCCAGGGCCTGCCTACTTTGCGCCGCAGCAACAAGCGCAACGATCTGGACCACCTGCGGCGTGTGATCAAGCAATTCCACATCGCTGAGCTGGTAATGGGACTGCCCCTGCGCATGAGCGGGAGCGAAGGCATCCAGTCGGAGAAGGTGCAGATCTTCGCCGAGGAATTGCGCCGCAAATTCAAGCTGCCCGTCCACCTCTTCGACGAACGGCTGACTTCGGTCGAGGCCAATCGCCTATTGCGTGAAACCGACATGAGCACTCACCGCCGCGCGGGGGTGGTGGACCAACTGGCGGCAGTGCTGATTCTGCAATCGTTTCTGGAATTTCGAAAAAACAGGAACCTGTAGTCCGCCTTGTTTGATCGCTTCTTGGTGGTTCAAAGGGTTGAGCGAATGGTCACCCTAAGGCCACTTCTGTGCGCCATGGAGGATGCGGTTGATTTCAATGACCTCTGCGCGGATTCGGTAGACGGCCAAAAAGGGCAAACCTGGAAATACCAGTTCGCGAGTATCCACTTTGCGACCGGAACGACCACGGTAGGGAAACTGCGTGAGGGAGCCAACGCCTTGGTAGATTGTGAGGGCTACACGCCGGGCGGCTGCCGGGCCGTCATGTTCCTGGATGTAGTCGCAGATGTGGGTGAGATCGCGCGCTGAGGGTCCTGTCCAGCGGATACGCATCAGGCGGGATATCGGCTATCAATGAGCTTGCTTACGTCGTCGTGTTCCATGAACTCGCCCCGGTCGGCGGCGGCCAAGCCTTTCTCCACCTCGCGCAGAAACCATTCATCGTAGTCCACGAAACGCTCTACGGCCTCTCGCACGATTGCCTTCGTGTCCCGGCCCTGCTCGGCGGCAAGCCGGGTGATTTTGGCTTGCAGGTCCGGAGTGAAATCTACTTCCATGCCCTTCAGCGTATGACGCGGAAAAACAGGTGTCAAGCGTGAGTTGATGGACTCCGGGCTACCCTCTTTGTCTTGCCGTGCAGCGCACAGGCGCCGCTCATCATCTAAACTGCTGTATTCCATGCGAACCTTCTTCAAACTCGTGGCAGCGGTCGTACTGGCGTTTGCCGTGTGGTTTGCCTGGGCGGCCCTGCTGCCCCTGAAACCTTCCGAGACCAAGTTCGTGCTGCTGCGTCCGGGCTGGAGCACGCGCCACATCGCGCGCGATCTGCAGCGCGAAGGCGTCATTCGCAGCTCGGCAGCGTTTCTCATGCTGCACTATGCCGAAGGATTGAAGACCCTCAAGGCCGGCGAGTACAAGTTCGACCAACCCGCCAGTGCGATGCAAGTGTGGCGTCGCCTGGTGCGCGGCGATGTCTATGCGCGCACCGTCGTCATCCCCGAAGGCTATAACATGTTCGACATTGCAGCCGCGGTCGAGCAGGCGGGCCTGGGCACGGCGGCCGATTTTCTCACGGCGGCCAAGGGAGATGTATTTCTCCTCCGCGAGATCGATCCCAACGCGCAGTCGCTGGAGGGATATCTCTTTCCCGACACCTATCAGTTCACGCGCATCGATACCGCTCACGACATGGCGGCGGCGATGGTGCGTCGTTTTCGGCAGGAAACGCAGAAAATCGGGCTGCTGGGAAACGCTGACCCGCACCGCGTCGTGACCATGGCCTCCATCGTGGAGAAGGAAACCGCGGTGCCGGAAGAGCGGCCCATGGTAGCCGGCGTGTACTACAACCGGCTGGCCCGAAACATGGCGCTGGGGGCCGATCCCAGCGTAGTCTATGCCGCCCTGCTGGCCGGACGTTATCGCGGCACAATCTACGAATCCGACTTGCAATTCGACTCGCGCTATAACACCTACCGGTATCCCGGACTACCTCCCGGCCCGATCGCCAATCCGGGCGTCGCCTCTTTGCAGGCTGCGCTGCATCCCGCCCAAAGCGACTTCCTCTACTTCGTAAGCGACAACAACGGTCACCATCGTTTCGCCCGCACTATGGAAGAACATACGCGTAATGTGATTGCCTATCGCCGTGCGCTAACTGCCAGACAGTAACGCCATGACGGGCCGGCGGGGAACGTGTCCGTTATCAGTGGGTCTTCTGGGCGCCGAATTATCGGCATTCGACCTCGTTAAGTGAGATAATAAGCTATGACTTACTATCGAGTTGAGTTTCCGGCCGGGACCCCCAAGCCGCATCATCCGAAGCGGTTTCGCACCGAAGAAAAGGCGAAGCAACACGCCAGAAAAGTCCTGGGCCTGACCGAGGAAGGCATCTTGGCATCGCAGGTCACGATCCTCCCTGTCAGCAGCAACGAAGCAGCGCCAGCATGATGTGCCCTAGCTGTGGCGGCGAATTGTCCAAGGTCTGGCAGCCTCAGCAGGCGGCCAGCTCGCAACCCGTCGCGCGAGTGCAGTGGCATTGCAGCACCTGTGGCGGAACCTACACCCGGGAGCAACTACGCACCCCACCGAAGCGCCACTCGCATGTCCTGGCGGGGGAGCCCAGCCTTCCTTAAGGCTTGCCGGTGCAGCCACTTGTCCGTGAAATGAATACGCCCGAACATGGTTCTTTGACCTATGGGTCATTGACCCCACTTTATCCAACATGCTATAAAGACTCGCCTTTTGTGCTGCGCCCGTTGTGTGCCTGAATGTGCACACGAATAGGTGCAGGTTTTCCCGACGCGGCCAAACCTCAACACTTCTGTCTTGAAGTGGAAGCGCGTTTCCGGGATTCCAGCAGGTCCATGCATGGTTTTGCTGGCGAGCGAAGACGCAAGCCAGGACCCTGTGCGCCTGATCGGCTGGGCGGTCATCGATCTCGTGGAAACGCTGCCCTGCGATTTATGGCGGGAGAGCGCAACAAAGCTAAGGTCATTTTACGGGTGCGTCCCGACGAAACGGGCACGGCCTATCGGAGGAATCATATGCACACCTGGCTCGCCGTCCTGCGGCGGCTGTCCCCAGCACACGTCCCGTTCAGAAGCCCGATCAAGCTGCTGAGCACAACCCTGGTTATGCTGATGCTGAGCGCTACGGCTGCCTTTGCTCAACCCGAAGCTGCCGGAGAGGCCAGCTTAAAGCTGCCCGATTTGTCGTCGGTCAGCTTCCTCGGCATGGATGGCCACAAGATATTGCTGATCGGCATCCTTTTCTGCTGTTTTGGACTGCTGTTCGGACTGGCGATTTACATGCAGCTCAAGAACCTGCCGGTCCACCGCTCCATGCGCGAGATATCCGAACTCATTTACGAGACCTGCAAGACCTACCTGATCACGCAAGGCAAGTTCATCCTGATCCTGTGGGCCTTCATTGCGGTCGTCATCGTCGCCTATTTCGGATGGCTGGCTCCCGTACCCGGCAAGCCGATCGGCGTTACCGTTCCGGTCATTTTGGCCTTCAGTCTTCTCGGCATCGCCGGCAGTTACGGGGTGGCGTGGTTCGGCATTCGCGTCAATACTTTCGCCAACTCGCGCACGGCCTTCGCCGGACTGCGCGGCAAACCCTATCCCATCTATGCCATTCCGCTGAAGGCCGGAATGAGCATTGGCATGATGCTGATCTCGGTCGAGCTGCTCATAATGCTTTGCATCCTGCTGTTCGTTCCGGGTGATTACGCCGGCCAGTGCTTCATCGGTTTCGCCATCGGCGAGTCGTTGGGCGCGGCGGCACTGCGTATCGCGGGCGGCATTTTNNACGCGCGCAACCCCGGCGTCATCGCTGACTGCACCGGCGACAACGCGGGCGATTCGGTCGGTCCCAGCGCTGACGGCTTCGAAACCTACGGCGTCACCGGCGTGGCGCTGATTACGTTCATTCTGCTGGCTGTGAGGGACCCCAAGGTCCAGGTGCAGTTGCTGGTTTGGATCTTTATCATGCGCATCATGATGCTGGTCTCCAGCACCGTGGCCTACTTCCTGAACGAAGCGGTTGCCAAGGCCCGTTACGGCAATGCCGACGACATGAACTTCGAAGCGCCGCTTACTTCGCTGGTGTGGCTCACTTCCATCATCTCCATCGTCCTGACTTACATCGTGTCGTATCTAATCGTGCCCTTATTGGGCGGCGATTCTACGCAGTGGTGGAAGCTGGCGACCATCATCTCCTGTGGAACTCTGGCCGGCGCTGTGATCCCGGAACTGGTGAAGGTATTCACCTCAACCGAATCGCGACACGTGAGAGAAGTGGTGACTTCGGCTGACGAAGGCGGCGCGTCGCTCGGCATCCTGTCGGGCTTCGTGGCCGGCAATTTCTCCTGCTACTACCTCGGCTTCACCATGGTGTCCCTGATGGCAATAGGGTCTTACGTCAGCCAGTTCGGGCTCGGCGAGTTGATGCTGGCTCCCGCGGTGTTCGCCTTCGGCCTGGTCGCCTTCGGCTTCCTCGGCATGGGGCCGGTGACCATCGCCGTGGATTCCTACGGCCCGGTGACCGACAACGCGCAATCGGTGTACGAGCTGTCTCTGATTGAGACCATCCCGAACATCAAGGGCGAGTTGCAGAAAGACTACAACATGAGCGTGAACTTCGAACGCGCCAAGCACCTTCTGGAAGAGAACGATGGCGCGGGCAACACGTTCAAGGCGACGGCAAAGCCGGTACTCATCGGCACCGCGGTGGTGGGAGCGACCACCATGATCTTCTCCATCATCATGGCGCTCACTCATGGCCTATCGGAAAATGTGAATAAGCTATCGCTGCTGCACGCTCCGTTTGTGCTCGGCCTGATCAGCGGTGGCGCCATCATCTACTGGTTTACCGGCGCTTCCACGCAGGCGGTCACCACCGGCGCTTATCGCGCGGTGGAGTTCATCAAGGCCAACATCAAGCTGGAAGGATCGGATAAGGCCTCGGTGGGCGACAGCAAGAAGGTGGTTGAGATCTGCACCAAGTATGCGCAGAAAGGCATGTTCAACATCTTCATTGCGGTGTTCTTCGTGACCCTGTCTTTTGCGTTCATCGAGCCGTTCTTCTTCATTGGTTATCTCATCTCCATCGCGGCATTCGGCTTGTACCAGGCCATGTTCATGGCCAATGCCGGCGCTGCCTGGGACAATGCCAAGAAGATTGTGGAAGTCGAACTGAAGCAGAAAGGCACCGCGCTGCACGATGCCACTGTGATCGGCGACACCGTAGGCGATCCGTTCAAGGACACGTCCTCAGTCGCCATGAACCCGATCATCAAGTTCACCACCTTGTTCGGGTTGCTGGCGGTGGAGCTGGCAGTGCAATTGACCGCGACGCAGGGAGCGGTACTAAGCCACATACTGGCAGTCGTTTTCTTCCTGGTGTCGTTTACCTTCGTGTGGAGGTCGTTCTACGCCATGCGGATCGTCAAGGCTATCTGATTTCAATCCGGCCAACCGCAAACGCCATCCCACGGGATGGCGTTTTGCATTTGCGCTGTCGTGCACTGGAGCGGGCGGCAGCGAACGGTTATACTGCCCGCCATGCGCGAACTGCAGCGTCAAATCGAGTCTTACTATGCCATGGGAACGGAGGCAGCCGGATTACCCGAGGCCGGCGAGGTCTTTTCGCGGTTCCGCGATGCTCTGACGACGGGCGCAATTCGTGCGGCGGAAAAGGCCGAAGGCCGCTGGCACACCAATGAATGGGTGAAGCAAGGGATCCTGCTGGGCTTCCGTATCGGCAAACTGGTGGAGAGCGGAGACCCGCGCGTGCTGTCGTTTGTGGACAAGGACACCTATCCGATTCGCCACTTCGCTGCCAGCCACCTGGTGCGTGTCGTCCCCGGAGGCTCGTCGGTGCGCGCTGGCGCTTACGTAGCGCCCTCGGTCATTTGCATGCCGCCAATGTTCATCAACGTCGGCGCTTATGTTGACGAAGGCGCAATGATCGATTCGCACGCGCTGGTCGGCTCCTGCGCTCAGGTGGGGAAGCGTGTCCACATCAGCGCGGCAGCACAGGTCGGCGGCGTGCTGGAGCCGGTCAACGCATCGCCCGTGATCATCGAAGACGACGTGCTGATCGGCGGAAACTGTGGCATCTATGAGGGCACGCAAGTCGGCGCGCGCGCCGTGCTGGGAGCCGGCGTGATCCTGACGCGGTCCACGCCGTTGTTTGACACCGTGCACGGCGAAATCTACCGCGCGACTGCGACGGAACCGCTGCGCGTGCCGGAGGGAGCCGTGGTCGTGCCCGGCTCGCGCGCCATCACCAAGGGCAAAGCCGCGGAGTGGGGACTGTCGCTCTACACTCCGGTGATTGTGAAATATCGCGATGAGCGCACCGACCGGGGCGTGGAACTGGAAGATATTTTGCGCTAGGAAGAGCGGACCATGATCCTTGGGGCTTAAAGATCGCTGGTAAGTAGTGTCCCCTGCGGGGTGTTTGGAATTCGGTCGATATGGATTGTCATTACGAGCGAAGCGAGGAATCTGCTGTTGCTAGGCTATAACGACGGACGGTGAAAACAGCAGATCCCTCACGGCCAAGGCCGTTCGTGATGACAATTCAAACTAAATTGCGACTCTATGGTCCAATCCACGAAACAACGAGAGAACATCGCGCTGCTGACCGCAGCCATCATTGCGCTGGCTGCTCTGTTGTGCTGGCGCTTCGCTGGACAGGCGACGATACTCGTCGCCGTTCTGCGCTGGGCCGCGCTTGCCGCTCTCGTGGTCTATGGTTGCTTCAGGCGTACCCTGACCGCGTGGATCTTCATCGCCATGCTGGTGGGTGCGGCTGTCGGGCACGATTTCCCCAACGCCGCCACCAATCTGCGCGTGCTGGCGCTCATCTTTCTTCGCTTGATCAAAACCATCATCGCGCCGTTGATTTTCGGCACGCTGGTGGTGGGCATCGCCGGCCACTCCAACCTGCGGCAGGTCGGCCGGCTTGGCCTTCGCTCGATCATTTATTTCGAGATCGTCACTACCATCGCGATCTTCCTCGGGCTGGCAGCCATCAACATCAGCAAGGCCGGAGTCGGGGTGCAACTTCCGCCTTCCACGAGCGCCGAGTCGGTGCTGCCAGCCAACAAGCTAAACGCGCAAGACGCTATCCTGCACATTTTCCCCGAGAATATTGCAAAGTCGGTGGCTGACGGCGCGGTGCTGGAGGTTGTCGTCTTCAGCCTGATTTTCGCCGTTGCCCTGGCCATGATCAGCGAGCAAAAGCGCCGTCCCATGCTGGCGTTCTGCGAGAGTCTGAGCGAGGTGATGTTCAAGTTCACCAACCTCGTCATGTACATGGCGCCGCTCGGTGTCGGCGCCGCCGTGGCCTACACTGTGGGACACACCGGGATTGCCGCGCTGGGCAGCCTCGTGAAACTTCTTCTGACGTTTTATGCCGCCCTCATCGTATTCATTCTCGGTGTCCTGCTACCGGTCGCAATGATGTTCCGGGTCCCCTTACGCGCATTCGTCCGGGCGGTGACGGAGCCGGTCACCATTGCTTTTGCCACGACCAGTTCTGAGGCCGCCCTGCCGCGCGCCATCGAGGCAATGGAGGCCCTCGGCGTTCCGCGACAAATCGTCGCTTTTGTCATCCCCACCGGCTACAGCTTCAACATGGATGGAGGTTCGCTGTATCTTTCGGTGGCGACGATCTTCGTTGCCCAAGTTGCTGGCATTCATCTTTCACTGGGGCAGCAACTCATGATGATGCTGACGCTTATGCTTACCAGCAAAGGGATTGCGGGCGTCTCACGAGGCGGATTCGTGGTCCTGATGGCGACAGCTGCTTCCATCGGTCTGCCCAGCGAGGCGGTGCTCTTACTTCTCGGGATCGATCCAATTCTCGACATGGGCCGCACCGCGGTCAACGTGCTGGGCAACTGCCTGGCGTCGGTGGTCATGGCAAAGTGGGAAGGCGAATTCGGCGCAGAAGCGACCTCCCCTGCGGTCAAGGAAGCGGTGTTGCAGTAATGCGTGGTGTGGCGAAGATTAGCAGCGCCGCTGGGGCTGACGCTAACCCGCTGGAAGAGCCGGGGGCCTGACTGTGCTGTTGATCTGCTGCGCCCGCATTTGCAGGTGCTTCTCGCGGAAATGTCGGATGGCGCGCTCACCCCAGAGCTTCACAAAGTAATGGTTCAGACCCGCTCCGATCGCGGCGCTGACCAGCGGAATGAGACGCGCTGTCCACTTCTCCACAATTTCCGCGCTGGCGCTTACCGCGATCCGTTGAATGACCCGGGGGACGAACTTCGACACCAACTGCTTCTCCAGTATTTCGCGGCTGATGTCCACGCCCGCCGCGCTGGCCGCCGCCACCCACAATTCCGCTTCTTCTTCCTCGGTATTGTAGGGGAAGCCGTAAATCAGGCTGAGCTTCTGGATCATGCGCAAGGTGATGGCCGCCAGGATGCCGAGATCGGGCAGCATGGTGAACACGCCTCCCATTCCCAGCCCCGCTCCTTCGACGGTGGCCAAACGCGTGTGAGCGCGGACCGTCTGTGTCGCAATGTGATCCAGCATGTCGGGATCGACCGAATACACACCTTGATACGTCAAGGCCGGCAGGTCATACGCCATGCGCAGATGGTCAAGATACTTCTCGGGATTGACCTTGACGGTTACGTAAGCCTTCATGAAAGCGCTGCGCACGGCCGCTTCCACACCGCGCCTCATCCACGATTTTCTAATCCGGTCTGTCATGATCGCGTACTCAAGTATAGGCGTTTTGTCCACCGCGCTGCTCTTGTGTGGCGAAACATCCCCGGCACTCCTGTGCTAGCATCGAAAGTTGCAGATGCCAATAGGAAAACTCCAGGTTGTACCCCTCGGCGGACTCGGCGAATTCGGCATGAATTGCATGGCGATTCGCTGGGGCGACGACATCATCGTCATCGACGCCGGGCTCATGTTCCCCGAAGCCGAATTGCTGGGCGTGGACATCGTTGTCCCTGATATTACCTACCTGATCGAGAATCGCGCTCATGTGCGCGCCATCGTTCTCACTCACGGCCACGAAGATCATATCGGCGCGCTGCCCTGGATCCTCTCCGAGCTCAACGTTCCGGTGTACGGCACCGAATTTACCCTGGCCTATGTGGAAGGCAAGCTGGAAGAGCATGGTCAATTGGATGCTGCCGTGCTCAACGAGATCAGAGCTGGCGAGCGCTTTAAGATCGGGCCCTTCACGATCAATCCCATACAGGTTACGCACAGCCTGGTGGACTGCGTCGCGCTGGCCATTCATACGCCGCTGGGCACGCTGATCCACACCGGCGACTTCAAAGTCGATCCCACGCCGACGGACAATCGGCTTTTCGATCTGCATTCCTTTGCGGAATACGGCAAGGATGGAGTGCTGGCGCTCTTCCAGGATTCAACCAATGTGGAGCGCCGCGGCTATACGCCCAGCGAACGCGCCGTGCGGGCGCGATTCCAGGAGATTTTCTCCCGCGCCGAGCGGCGCCTGTTCATCACCTGTTTCTCCTCCTCCATCCACCGCATTAAGCTGACGATGGAGCAGGCCTTCGAAAATGGGCGCAAGCTGGCGCTGGTCGGCCGCTCCATGATGGAGTCGGCGGAGATCGCGCAGGACCTCGGCTACATCGAGGCGCCCGAGGGATTGCTGATTCATCCCGCCCAGATTCGCGATTTTCCGCCGGAAAAGGTTTGTGTGCTTATCAGCGGCACGCAAGGCGAGCCCATGTCGGCCCTGTCGCGGGCGGCGGTTGACAATCACAAGCACGCGCGCATTCAGCCGGGTGACACGGTGGTGCTCTCGTCACGCATCATTCCCGGCAATGAGAAAGCAATCTACCGTGTGGTGGACCATCTATTCCGCCGCGATGCCCATGTCATCTACGACGATGGTTCGTCGCCGCCGGTGCACGTCAGCGGGCACGCCAGCCAGGAAGAGCTGAAGCTCATCATCAATCTGGTAAAGCCGCAATATTTTATTCCCATCCATGGCGAGTATCGCCAGCTCAAGTTGCACGCCGAAATGGCCGGCGCCATGCACAACTCGGTCGGCAAGGTGATGATGATCGAGAGCGGCGACATTCTGGAATTCGACGAAATGGGGGCGCGCAAGGCGGGACGCGTTGCCGTAGGCCGCGTCTGCATCGATTCCAATTCCATGGGCGATGTGGTGGAAGACCTGGTTATTCGCGATCGCCGTCACCTTAGCGAAGACGGCATTGTGTTGCCCATCATCGCCATCAACAAGCTGACGGGCAAGGTCGAGGCACCGCCCGAAATCGTGATGCGCGGCTTCTCCGGTAACACCGACGACGATGGTTTCCTCGATCAGGCGCGGCAATCGGTGATGAACACCCTGGAGTCGTCCAGCGACGAAGAAAAGGGTGACTACGGCATGATCAAGGAAAAGATTCGCCAGGACCTGAAGCGCTTCATCGTGAAAAACACTTCGCGGCGGCCGCTGATCATGCCAGTGATCCTGGAAATTTGACACACCGCTGCGCTTTCCCATGACGACCGTCCCCTGGCAAGGCCGCAATCCATCGCACAAGGCGCGCCTCCTCGCCTGGTTTCTGCTGTTGCTTCCCATTGCCGTCATTCTGCTTTATCCGCTCGCCAATGACTACATGCAGGCGGCTTCTCTGCTCAAGCGCATTTCCGATCCGAAGGCCACGGGATGGCTGGCCAACTATGAAGTGCATCCGGTTGATGTGCGCGACACCACCTTCACCTTTCGAGGCATGCCGGTTCCGGTGCATGTGTACACGCCACGCGGAGTAAGCTTCGCGCCCGGCATTGTCATTATTCACGGCATGCACCGGCTCGGGATCGACGATCCTCGGCTGGTGAATTCCGCGCGCGCGGTGGCGGCGAGCGGGTTCTTTGTGATGACGCCGCTGGTTCCGGGCGTCGCCGACTATCGCGTGGAAGGCGAATCGGCCGACCTCATCGGAACGGCTGCGCGCAGCTTCGCGCAGGAACTCAAGGTGAGGAGAGTCGGCATACTGGCAATCAGCTTTTCCGGGGGCCTGTCATTGCTAGCCGCCAGCAATCCCCAATATTCACCGTCGATCGCATGGGTGGCTTCGGTGGGCGGATACTACGATCTTGCCCATGTTCTGCGCTTTTTTGCTACAGGCGAAGCGGTCCGTCCCGATGGTTCAGTCGAGCATATGCAGCCACACGAGTACGGTCCGCTGATCGTGGTCTATGACGAGCCGCAGGATTTTTTCGCTCCGCAGGATGTCCAAGCGGGACATGAGGCCCTCAAGCTGCTGCTCGCCGAAAACGGAAAGGCTTCCGAAGCGCTGACCACGACCATGACTCCCGCCGATCAGGAGATCATGCAGCGCATTTATCACAAGCAGCGCGCCAGCTTCGCGCCTGCGATTCTTGCCGAAATCGACAAGCGCCGCGAGGAGTTGGCTGCGGCCTCTCCGGCGGGCCACCTCCAGGCGCTGCATGTTCCCGTGTTGTTGTTGCACGGCTCCGACGACGTGATCATCCCGCCGACGGAAATGCTGTGGCTGCAGCGTGACATCCCGAAGGAGTATTTGCGGGACGCGCTGATCAGCCCCGCGATTGGTCACGTGGACTTCGGCGTCAAAGTCAAGTTGCACGATCGGCTGGCACTTGTACACTGGATGGCATTGATGATCCACGAAGCGCGGACCGCTGGCGATGGCCAGGACTCGATGCACCTGCCCGCCGGGCTGTGGCTTGCGTTCGTGGCGAAGATGGTGCACTGACCCAGCCATGGTGAGTCTCGAACAGATCCAACTGGCGCAGAAGAGGCTGCGCGGCATAGCGGCCCGCACTCCGCTTATTCGCTACTTTCCGCCCGCTCGCGGGCAGAGCGCGACTGCCGATGCGAAATCCGACGACGACCCGACGCGCGGGCACTTGTGGCTGAAAGCCGAGAGTCTTCAGCCCATCGGCTCGTTTAAGCTGCGCGGGGCTTACAACAAGATCGCGTCGTTCACAGACCAAGAACGGCAACGCGGGGTTATCTCGTATTCCAGCGGCAATCACGCGCAGGGAGTTGCCTACGCAGCGCGCGCCCTGGGCGTGAAAGCGGTCATTGTGATGCCACGCAACGCGCCCAAAATCAAGATGGACAGCACCGCCGCTCTGGGAGCGGAGATTGTTACCGTCGGCCCGGCCAGCGCCGAGCGCTTGCAGAAGGCCGAAGAGCTGGCGCGCCAGCATGGCTACATGATCGTGCCTCCGTACAATGATGAGCAGATCATCGCCGGACAAGGCACGGTGGGGACCGAGATCCTGGAAGACTGCCCCGACGTTGACCTCGTGCTGGCGCCGGTCGGCGGTGGTGGGCTGATCAGCGGGGTTTCCGCCGCCCTCAAGCTGAGCGGCTCCAAGGCAAAGGTAATTGGCGTCGAGCCGGAACTCGCCAACGATGCGCAGCAAAGCTTCCGCAAGGGCGCGATCGTGGAGTTGCCCGCCGAGCGCGTCTCCAGCACGCTGGCCGACGGACTGCGAACGCAATCGGTTGGGCGGCTGAACTTCGAGCACATGCGGCAATTCGTCGATGACATAATCAGCGTAACGGAAGATGAAATCCGTACCGCGATGCGGCGGATCATTCTGAACGGGCGCATCGTGGCTGAGCCCAGTGGCGCGGTCACGTTTGCGGCCTGGCTTTTTCACGGCGACGAGCTGCCCGAGTCGAAGCAAGCGGTCGCCGTGGTCAGCGGTGGAAACGTAGAGCCGCAATTGCTGGCCCAGGTGCTGATGGAAGAGGGCTGACAGCAACTAGCAATTAGCAATTAGCGATTAGCGTGGTTCCAGGGTGTGTGTATCCGGCAGTACGGGTAGTGCGGGCCTTTAGGCCCGCGTATAGGGCAGGGAGAAAAATCGCACATTCACTGGAAAACGATTTTAGCTATTGGCATGGCAGGAGTAATAAAGTGCCTCACAAACTTTCACGGTGTTGGTATTTCGTTCTCGGGTTCATGGTGTTTTTATCTCCGGCGCTGTTCGCCGCCGAACGCGGTGTCATGTTGCGCGAGGGCATCATCTACATTTCCCCGGACACCTCCTCGGCAAAGTTNNACCGCAATGTTACCGGCTGGATTCTGGACAAGGGAGTGATCACGACGGCTACTCCCGATGGCGACAAGGTCCTATTCGGCGAGGCTTTCGATTCCGAGATGGAAGCCAGCCGGCGTGGCGGACGTCGTGGGGCGGCGCAGGAAGCTATGCGAATCTATGCGCGCATCGCCGAATATTTCTCCGCTTCCCCGCTGGCCGGCGAATCGCTTTATCGTAGCGCCGACATCCGCTGGCAAATCGAGTCGGCAGACCAAGCCACCCGTCCCTCTTCCAAAATGCGCGATCCTGCCCTGCACATCGCGATCGACGAAGCGCGCATGAAGCAGGTCATCAAGAAGTTTCCGCGCACCAAGTGGGCCGATTTGGCCGCCTATCACCTGATCGACAACAAACTGTGTGGCGAATGGGAGGCGCAGGCCAAGTGTCCTGAGAAGGAAGCTGAGATGTATCTGAAGTACGCCGACGAGCATCCCCAGTCGCCCAAGGCCTCGGAGGCCCTCTACAAAGCGGCGTGGCGTTATTCTGCGCTAATCGTGATCTACCAGACCGACAATCAGGCAAAGAAGGCCGATGATTCCGGCGGGCGCGCCATCAGTGTCGCCAAGAAACTCATATCGCAATACCCCAGCGACGAAGATTGGTCCAACCGCGCCGCGCGTCTGATATACATGGTGCAGAACAAAATCCCCACATTTGGGAACAGTGTTGAGTAGTTGCGGCAAGGCTGCGTTAAGAATGCGGCCACCGGGAAGTGCCGGTTTTGCACCTACCGGGGTCGCCGTGGCGGAGGCAATTTGAACGACTACCTGTTGTCTATTCTCTTGGGCGTTATTGAAGGCCTGACCGAATTTCTCCCTGTCAGCTCGACGGCGCATCTGCGCATCGCAGAGGCATTTCTGGGCATTGACCTCGGCAATGGTTACTGGAAGATGTTTTCCATCGTCATTCAGTTGGGTGCGATCCTGTGCCTGCCGCTGTATTTCTGGAACCGTATTGTCGAATTCGCCCATGACTTCCCCCACGGAAAGAATGGCGATCGCACGGCTGTCAATCACCCACTGACGCTGACCCTGATCGCCTTTGTGGTGACTGCGATTCCGGCTTTTCTGCTGACCAAGATCATCGGCAAACACCTGGAGAGCCTGCCTCTCATGGCATGGGCCCTGATCATCGGCGGTGTCATCATGTGGATCGTCGACGCAATTTACGAACGCTCGAAACACCGGGCGTTCGCGCGCGGCAAACTCACTGAAGACATGGAGCAGATGTCGGTGGCCCAGGCCGTCTGGATCGGTTTCTGCCAGATCTTCTCGGCGGTGTTCCCCGGGACCTCGCGCTCCATGTCCACCATTACGGCGGGAGAACTCGCCGGAATGAGTCGCCCTTCGGCGCTGGAATTTTCGTTCTTTCTTTCCATTCCGACCATGGTGGTCGCCACCTGTTACGACCTGTTCAAGTCACTGCGGCCCCACCACGGCCAGCCCAGCGCCATTGGCTCCATGCCCAGCGACCCGCATTCCTGGGTGTTGCTTGCCATCGGGTTTGTGGTTTCGTTCATCGTCGCCTACGGGGTGGTGGCGTGGTTCATGAGTTGGGTGCGCACCCGCGGTTTCACGGTATTCGCCATTTACCGCATCGTATTAGGCGTGGCGGTGCTTTGGTGGGTTGGCCACCTCGTCCGTTAATGGGGGAGACTAGTTCGGCAACCTTTCGCGTGTTATTTTCCGCCGCAGTAGCTCGCCTTTTTGGGATAATCAGCTTGGCTCTGGCGTATCTGGTCCCCAAACGGCTGAAGGACGCCCCTTGGGGAGCCCGCATCGGTCGATTCCCGGCATCACGCTTTTTCGTTTGCGGCGGATTGGACGTAAATGTGTGCCCGCGCTGGACGGAGCAGGCAACATGAGTCCTGGCAAACGACGTGGTTCCGTGGCGCGCCCGAACGCCCACATGACAATCGCCTCGCGCGCTTTTACTCCGACGGCCAACCGGCGGCTCAATGAGCTGATCGGCTTCCTGATGTTGGTCTTCGCGGTCCTCCTTGTCCTCGCACTGGTATCGTATTCGCCGCTGGATCCTTCGCTGAACACCGCGTCCACTCCGCCCGCTTCCAGGCCGGCCCATAACTGGATTGGAGTGGTGGGGGCCATGGTCAGCGATCTTGGGCTCCAACTCTTTGGGGTCGCGATTTTTCTGATCCCGGTTTTCTTGGGGCTGTACTCGTTGCGCTGGTTCCGCTCGCGGCCCATCACTGCCCCTTATGCCAAGGTGGTGGGTGCGGCCGGCTTGGTGACCTTTCTCTCCGGTTTCATCGGGCTGCTGCCTTGGGGCATTCGCTGGAAGGGAGTTGTCCCTTCTGAGGGACTTCTGGGCCGCATCGTGGCGGACGCACTCATTCACTACTTCAACCTGGTCGGCGCCTATCTGGTTTGCCTGGCCGTGATCGCAGTGGCCCTGTATCTTTCGACGGCGTTTTCCTTTGGAGCTTTGCAGATCTGGTCACAAACGCGCTTCGCATTCGCCTATGCGGCGCTGGACCGGTTTGCCGACTGGCGACTCGAACGCGCCCGCAAGAAGGCAGCCAAGGAGCTTGAGAAGAAGCGCGCTGCCGCCGCCAACGCCAAGCCGGTAGTGACCGCCCAACTGGTTCCCAAGCGGTTCGCTGCGCCGGATGCCGAGGCCCCAGCAACGTCAACTCCGGCGGGAATGGTTCCTCCGCTGCCGCAGGCTGCGCCTTCGGCAAACGCAGCGAAGAGCGGCATTGAGCGCACATTCGGCGGCGAAACGCTGCCACAAGACGCCCCCGGCCAGGAAGCTTCCGGAGCGGCTGTCGCGGAAGACATTGCCGTCACCTCGCGCGCCGATAGCACGCAGCACGGCAAGACCACCATGCCGCGCCTGGCCGGCAGCTACAAATTGCCATCGACCGCCCTCCTGCACCGGCCGGACGAGCACAGCGACATCAACGAACTGGAGTTGAAGAACCTGGCGCAAGTGCTGGCGGAAAAATGCGGCGAGTTCGATGTCCGCGGGCAGGTGGTGCAGATCAATCCCGGTCCCGTGGTTACGACGTTCGAGTTCAAACCCGAAGCCGGCATTAAATACAGCCGCATCACCAGCCTTTGCGACGACCTCTGCCTGGCGCTGCGCGCCGAGAGCATCCTGATCGAACGCATGTCGGGAAAATCCACGGTGGGCATCCAGGTGCCGAACCACGAGCGCGAAACCATCTGGCTGCGCGAGGTGGTCGAAGCGCAGGAGTTTCTGGGGTCGAAGTCGAAGATCACCCTGGCGATGGGCAAGGACATCAATGGCCGCATCGTGACCGCCGAGCTGAACACCATGCCGCACTTGCTCATCGCTGGTTCGACGGGCTCGGGCAAGAGCGTGGCCATCAACGCGTTCATCATGTCCATGCTCTACAAGTCCACCCCCGAGCAGGTGCGCCTTATCCTGGTGGACCCGAAGCGGCTGGAGTTGGGCAACTATGAGGGCGTGCCGCACTTGTACACGCCCATCATTACCGAGCCCAAGCTGGCGTCGAACGCCCTGCGCAACGCGGTCCGCGAAATGGAGCGGCGGCTGAAGGTACTGGCCGAGAAGGGCGTACGCAACATCGACCAGTACAACCGGCTCTTCGACAACAGCACTCCCAACCTGTTTGAAGATGGCAGCGAGGCGCATCCGCTGCCTTACATCGTCATCATCATCGATGAGCTGGCCGACCTGATGATGCTCGACGGGCAAAATGTGGAAGCGTCCATCACGCGGCTGGCGCAGATGGCGCGCGCCGTCGGCATTCACCTGATACTGGCCACGCAACGGCCTTCGGTAGACGTCATCACTGGTTTGATCAAAGCCAATTTCCCCGCCCGCATGTCGTTCCGGGTGGCCACCAAAATTGACTCGCGCACCATTCTCGACGCCAATGGTGCCGAAGCCCTGCTGGGCCGCGGCGATATGCTTTACCTGCCGAACGGATCGGCCCGGGTGCATCGCTTGCACGCGCCCCTGGTAACGGAGAAGGAAATTGCCGCGGTGGTGGAGTTCTGGCGCGCCCAGGGCGAAGCCCAGTACCAGGAGCACTTCCTGCAAGCTCCGCGCGAGGACAGCGAAAGCGGATTCGCGCAAGGCAGCGACGGCAGCGCCGAGGACGATAGCGACGAGCTTTTCCAGGACGCAGTGCGCATCGTGCTGGAATACGGCAAGGCGTCCACTTCCCTGCTGCAGCGCCGCCTGCGCATCGGCTACGGACGCGCCGCTCACCTGATTGACCTGATGGAGCGGGATGGACTCGTGGGCGCGGCCGACGGCCCCAAGCCCCGCGAGGTGTTGAAGCGCCCTGACTGGTTGAGCGAAGTAGAAGACGCGATGCGCTAGAGCGATGGGCGTGCTGGACTGGGCGAAAGGAGATTCTAGTCGCCGTCTATGCTGGACGAAATTCGCCGTTCACTACGCCTGGTCGCATCGGTGAATTCTTGACAAATTTCTGGGTTGTGCTACGGTAAGAACATATCCGCTACGCTCGTAGGCGAGCATGTTTCCGAAAGCCCTCGATCATTCGAGGGCTTTTGCTCGTTATGGCCAAGAAAATCGTTATTCTCATTGACGGTGGGTTTATCCGAGTTAAAGCCAAGAAGGCGGGCAAGGTTTACAACCCGGCCTTCATCGAGCAGTTCGCGCATGCATGTAAAGGTGTCGACGAAGAGATTCTCCGTGTTCTCTATTACGATTGCGCCCCATATTCTGGAAGCGTAAGACTACCTGTATCGGGCGACCAATACACCTTCGCGGGCTCCGACAAGTGGCTGGAGGAATTGGCTAGCAAGGATTTGTTTGCTGTACGCCGTGGCGTCCTAAAGTTTAGGGGCTACAAACCCCGAAAAACTCCAGTGGGTCCAGCCGCCGAACTTACCGATGCAGATTTCTCTCCTGACTTTGAGCAAAAGGGGGTCGATATGCGAATCGGGTTGGACATGGCCATGTATTCCGAGAATCGCTGCGTTGAGCGCATCGTCCTAGTGTCCAACGATACGGATTGTGTCCCCGCCATGAAGCATGGCAGGAAGGCCGGATTGCAAATCGTGCTGATCGAACCACCGGGTGTAAAGATCGCGGCTGAACTTCTGATGCATTCGGATTTCAAGCGCGTCATTCCGTGGCCTTGAACGCCCATTTAGCTGGCCACTATCTAATTGCATTCAATCGAATCAGTGGAGGATAATCGGCTGTTGCGGCCGCAGCCAGCGCCGCGGTGTGGCACCCTCTTTTGTGAACCTCCCGAACTACATCACGCTCACCCGGATCTTCAGCATCCCGGTCCTGATTTGGATCTTGTCCAGCACCCGCTTCAGCTCTACCAACGGCGAGCGTGAACTGCTGGCCTCGTTCGTCTTCATCGCGGCTTCGTTGACCGACGCCATTGACGGCTACCTCGCCCGCAAGCGCGCCCAGGTGACCACCATGGGCATGCTGCTCGACCCGGTGGCCGACAAGTTGCTGATTGCCGCGGCCTTCATTACCCTGGTGCAATTCAATCCCCGCACCGTGCCCGCCTGGATGGCCGTCATCATCATTGGGCGCGAGTTCCTGGTGAGCGGCTTGCGGTCCATCGCGGCTTCGGAAGGCTTCACCATCCAGGCCAGCGAGCTGGGCAAAACCAAGATGGTGGTGCAGATCGTCTCGGTGGTGGCGGCGATTATCGATCACCATTGGGCGCATCTTCCCTGGTACTTCCTGAGTTTGCCAGTGCATCCCATCGCCCTGCTGTCGATCTGGCTGATGGTGGCGCTGTCGCTGCTGTCGGCCATCGACTACTTCGTGGGATTCTGGAGGAAGATTGACCGCCATGCCGAAAAGCGCCGCAAGCGGCGTTCCTTTGTGCTGAGCCGGCGCAGAAAGCGCAACGATGTCCCCGTACTCTGAAGAGCCACGCACTGCGACTGCAGTGCAGTCGTGCGAGTATTCGCAGGAAGAACGCGAACTGCTTCTGCGGCTCGCTCATCGCTCGATTGAGTTGGCGCTGGAAGGACGCGCTATCGACTCAAACGCGCCCACGGCCCACTTGGCCGAACCCCGCGGGGCCTTCACCACTTTGCATCTGGAGGGTGAACTGCGCGGCTGTATCGGATATGTGCTGCCCAGCCAGTCCCTCTATGCGACGGTTGCGGAGACGGCCAGGGCTGCAGCCTTGGATGACCCGCGTTTTCCGCCAGTGACGCCGGCGGAGGCGGCACACCTGAAGATTGAGATCAGCGTGCTGTCACCTTTGCAGCCGATTCGGCCCGAAGGGGTCGTCGTCGGCCAACATGGCCTTGTCGTCACCCAAGGCAATCGCCGTGGATTGCTGCTGCCCCAGGTTCCCATCGAGTGGCAGTGGGACCGCGAGATCTTCCTCGCACAGACCTGCCTGAAGGCGGGGCTCCCGCCGGACGCATGGCAGCATGGCGCCCAATTACAGGCCTTCACCGCCGAAGTGTTTGGCGAACTCTAACGTCAAGCTTCTTGCCGAAACCAAACCACAGGATCGTACACGGCAATTACGGGATCTCCCGCTGCGCCGCCTGCAAGCATTTCCGCGATTCTTCCTGGTTGCCGAGCGCGCGATAGGCCAGCCCCATGGTGGTATATGCCTTGG
>PLYW01000086.1:5786-15463 GCA_003151875.1 Acidobacteriaceae bacterium | reverse complement strand
CCAAGACGCACAAATACCTGCGCATCGTGGTGGACAATGGCGACGGCAAGGACGTCAACATGCGCGTGCCGCTTAGCTTCGTGCGCACCGGCGTGGGACTGATCGGTGTGCTACCGCCGCGGGTGGCGCAGAAACTGACCGACAAGGGGTTCAATCTGGACGCCCTGGCGGGCTTGCGCGGCGACCAGTTGAATGAAGCGCTCAACGAGCTTTGTGTCGATATAGACAGTAACGACGGCAAGCACGTGCGCATCTTCTGCGAGTAGATCGGTGGCGGTGCGGGTGCTACTCGTCGCTGGGCGATTCGGCGAAGCCCATTTCCGCCAGGTGGGATTCTGGGATGTCTACCAGGGCCTCGGTGGTGCGCCCGATGGCGCGCAGTTCGCCCAGCATGGCCTCGATCTCACTCTCGGGTAGCGCCCAACTGTGGCGCAGAAACTCATCGAGACCAGGAGCGTCGAAAACCCGCACCCACGAATTCGCGCCCACGTTGATGTTCGCTTGGTATTGCAGTGGATCGGGTTTCAGGCGAAAGATGTGCAAGGTTCCAGGCATGTGCTTTCCGGGGAAAACTCAGGCTTCCATGCTTGACGCTTCGGGAAAGCGCAGCTTGGACTTCGACAGCGATTTGTTCAGCAGCTCCTCGACCTCGGCCTCGGCCCGATTTCTTGACATCGCCAACTCGCTCACCAGCAGGTAGCGGGCCCGCTCCAGCATTTTCTTTTCCCGGAAGCTGAGTGGTTTGGACTGGGCCAGGACCAGCAGACCTTTGAGGACCACGGCCACATCAAGCAGCGAACCGGTGCGCATCTTGTCGGAGTTTTCCTTGAAGCGGTATTTCCAGTCGGCGTGGTTCTCGCACTTGCCATCGTTGAGAAAATCTAAAATCTTCTGCACCTCGCCGTTGCGCACCACTCTCCGTAGCCCGACACTGCCGACGTTGTGAAACGGCACCATGACCTTCAAACTGCTGGCCTTGATCTTGAGGAGGTAGAATCTTTCGACTTGCGCGCCGATGGTACGGCTGCTGATCTGTTCGATTATGCCCACCCCGTGGTTGGGATAAACGACCTTGTCTCCGATGCTGAAACTTAGGTTATTCATGAGGGCCGGAGTACTACACCCAGAGACTGAACCTGGGTCTTACGGGGAAGAACGGCTCGTTCGCTGTTAGTAGTATAACTCCATTCTTCCAAAGGGGTCAATGAACGAGGGGTTAGCGCAGTGAGTGTTGGATTCCACAGGTCACTGGAGAGGTAACGGAGCGACAGGATGAATGTTGAGCCTTTCCCCTTCGTTATCGACGGAGACGATACTGCCCTCTTCAATCCTGAGGATGCCGGCAAGCCATTCTGGAATGGTGATTCTCAAGTAATCGCCTTCTACCTCTCCGATGCCCCTGGAACATTCGATAAATTGGTCCCCACCAGCCTCGAGCGGGATGAATAACGTAAGTTTCCCGTCTATCTCCTCGACTGGCCCTTGCAGTGAAATCACATCGCGCATTGCTGACGCTCTCCCAGTGCTTTCAGGATAACGCCCTCGTCAATCCGCTTTGCTGGCGGTCTTGTCATACTCGTCGTCGTATAATGGTGCAATGCTTGCGGGAGGCGTCCAGCCGGCCCGAAGCCATCAAATCCGAAGTATGCCTGAACACATCAAGAAGAAGCTGTCGGAAGAGATTACGGTCCTCGAGCACGAGCTCAATCACGAGCTGCCCAAAGAGCTGAAGAAAGCGGTGGCCATGGGCGATCTCAGCGAGAACGCCGAGTACCACATGGCCAAGCAGCGGCAGGAGTTTGTCCGCGCCCGCCTGGGTCAGCTCAAGCAGCGCATGGCCGACCTCTCCATGATCAATATGGCCAACATTCCCCGCGACCGCGCCGCCATTGGCTCGACCTTGTTGGTCTATGATTCGACCAAAGAGGAAAAAATCGAGTACAAGCTGGTGACCAGCGAAGAATCGGATGTGACCAAGGGACTGATCTCCACCAGTTCCCCGATCGGCCGCGCCCTCATGGGAAAAAAAGTAGGCGACGTCAGCGAGGTCGTCACCCCGGCCGGCAAGCGCGAACTAGAGGTGCTGAAACTGACCACCATTCACGATGAAGGATAATGGTGCGGAATGACCTGGACGAGCGCAGTCGGGTGGTCCTGCAAGTGGCTTCTGTACAAGATTGTCCACGGCCTTGCGCTCACTCGCATTTCACCTAACGCGCTCACCTTCATTGGATTGCTGATCAACGTGGTGGCCGGCATTCTGTTTGGCTATGCCCACGCCGAAAACCAGCGCCGCATGTTCCTCTACGCCGGACTGGTGATCATTGGGGCCGGCATTTTCGACATGGTGGATGGCCGTGTGGCCCGCGCCACCAACCAGGTCACGCAATTCGGCGGCTTCTTCGATTCCATCATCGATCGCTATAGCGATGTGGCCATTTTTTTCGGGCTGCTGGTGTATTACGCGCGCGCCAACCGCTTCTTCTACGTGGTGATGGTCGCCCTCGTCATGATCAGCTCGGTGATGGTGAGCTACGCCCGCGCCCGCGCCGAGTCGCTCATCCCCAGTTGCAAGGTCGGCTTCATGGAGCGGCCGGAGCGCATCGTGCTGATCATCATCGGAGCGCTGTTCAATCGCATGGGCCCGGTGCTGTGGGTGATCGCAGTGCTCAGCACGATTACGGTGATCCACCGCATCAGCCACACCTACCAGGTTCTGAAGGTGATTGAACCGCCACCCGTTCCCGTGCCGCCCGATCCCCTGAAATTTGAAGAGATGGTGGGCTAGCGAGCTGCGAAAAAGTTTGTGGAAGGCTTTTGGGGTGGAAGCTCCCTGCTTCAGCAGGGGGAAGCTGGACTTCAGTCCAGCGGAAATGCGTTTGATTTTCAAATGGGCTTTAGCCGCGGGATTTCCAGCGCTAAAGCGCGTGATCAGAACTGATCTTCTCCCGGGGCGCTGAATCGCTCCTCCCCCCGCATAAATGCGGGGGCTTCCACCAAGAAGTACACGCCACGTGTGCAAAGAGTTTTTCCCTGGATTTAAGCGTGGATTATTCGGTCCCGCTAACGCTCGTACGTCTCCACCAATTGCCTTAGCCGTGCGCTTATCGCCGATGTCAGATCTTCCTGAAGGAAGCGCCAGCGCCAGTTCCCCGACGAGGTGCCCGGCAGGTTCATTCTGCCTTCGCTGCCCACGCCCAGCACATCCTGCAACGGAAACAGCACGGTGTCAGCTACCGATGCCATCAGAGTTCGAATCATTACCCAATTAATTTCGCGGCCATCGGTGTTCAAGTAGTGCCGCGCATAGTCCAACTCTTCTGCGACGTCGGCGAAGGTGCGAATGCTGCCGGCCCCCGCCGCGCTCGTCCACCAGCCAACGGCGGTGTCGTTGTCGTGCGTGCCGGTGTAGGCCACCCGATGGCGCGGATAGTTGTGGGGCTTGAAGTCCGGGGCTTGCGGGTCCTTGCCGAAGGCAAACTGCAGAATCGCCATGCCGGGAAATCCGAAGCGTTCGCGCAGCGCTTCCACTTCCGGCGTGATCACGCCCAAATTTTCCGCCACGATGGGCAGCCTGCCCAGCGCGGTTTCGAGCGCCTCAAATAGCGCGGCACCCGGCCCTTTGATCCACGCGCCGTTAACCGCCGTCACTTCGCCTCCGGGAATTTCGTAGTACGCCTCAAAGCCGCGGAAGTGGTCGAGGCGAATCAGGTCGAGCATTTCCAGCGAGCGGCGCAGGCGGGCAATCCACCAGGCATATCCGGTGTTAGCGTGGGCTTCCCAACGGTAGATGGGGTTGCCCCACAGTTGTCCGGTGGCGCTGAAGTAATCAGGCGGCACGCCGGAAACGGCTTTTGGCCGGCCCGACTCGTCCAGTTCGAACAGGTCGCGATTGGCCCATACGTCCGCGCTATCGAGCGCGACATAGATGGGAACATCGCCCATGATGCGAATGTCGTTGCGCCCGCAATGCGCCTTCAGGTCGCGCCACTGCCGCTCGAATTCAAACTGGATGAATTTATGGCATTCAATCTGGTCGTGTAGTTCGTGGCGCGCTCGCTCCATCGCGTCCGGCTGGCGCAGCGCCAGATCGGCATCCCAGAGCGTCCACGCAACATTATCGTGAGTTTCCTTGAGCGCCATGAACAAGGCAAATTCGTCCAGCCAGCCGGAGTGCCTTTCGCAGAAAGCGGTGAAGGCTTCGCGCTCGGCCGGCAAACTGCGTTGAAACGACCGGAAAGCATGACGCAGCAAGGGGACCTTCCACGAGATCACGGCGCCGAAATCCACTTGGCCGTCAGAAAATTCCGGACGCGAGTCCAACTGGCCAGAATCGAGATAGCCGCGCTCCACTAGCGTGTCGAGGCTGATCAATAGAGGATTGCCGGCGAAGGCGGAGAAACATTGGTAGGGAGAGTCGCCGTATCCGGTCGGCCCCAGAGGCAGGACCTGCCAGATTCGCTGGCCGGCATCGCACAGAAAATCGGCGAAGCGATGCGCCTCAGACCCCAGTTCGCCGATGCCGTAAGCCGACGGAAGAGAAGTTGGATGTAACAGGATGCCACTGGATCGTGGAAAGCTCATGCCGTGATGTTAGATGTTGAGTGCAGCAGAAGTAATATCCGGCCTGACGATTTTTGAGTTGTCATCACGAACGGCTTTCAGCCGTGAGGGATCTGCTGTTATCTCCAGCTTCGTCGCAGGCCAAACAACAGCAGATTCCTCGCTGCGCTCGCAATGACAATTCCATTGGCGAGGCGGGCGCCATCAAAACGGAATATCTTCGTCCGTGATCTCCGCGCCGGATGGCGCCTGCGAATGTTCCGGCTCGGGCGTGCGCTGGTCCATGCCGCTGGACTTGCCGGCGCCCGCGCGCCCGCCGCCTTCGCCGCCGGCATCGCGTCCTCCGAGCAGCACCAAATCATTGATGATGATCTCGGTCTTGTATTTCTTCTGGCCAGTTTCCTTGTCGTCCCAAGAATTGGTACGCAGACTGCCTTCCACATAGACCGAGCGACCTTTCTTGAGGTACTCCGCGGCGATCTCAGCCGTGCGCTGGAAGGCGACGAGGTTGTGCCACTCGGTGCGGTCCTGCCAGTTTCCGTCCTTGTCCTTGAAACGCTCGTTGGTGGCCAACGTAAAGTGGGCTACCGCAATACCGGTTTGGGTGTGCTTCACTTCCGGATCTTTTCCGAGATTGCCGATGAGAATGACTTTATTGACGCTCTTAGCCATGAGGACCGCTCCTGTGCTTAAGGAATGGGGGTAATCAAAAGCTAAATATAGCAGAAGGCCNNTTCTTCAATTCTTCGGGAGAGTACATGCTGCCCCGGCAACTCTTGCTGCCGCAGGAACAGGGCGCCTCGTCGTCGCCATCGTAGAGGCAATAGTCGTAGGTCAATTCTTCGCCGGCGGCAATGTCGCGAATGGCGGCGATGTAAACCCGGCCCGCTTCTTCGTCGGTCTCGCAGTTGGGATCGCAAGAATGGTTCACAAACATCGCCATCCCGTGGCCATCGATCACCACCTCGCCATCGCCAACGCCGAACAGATACGTGAACGGCCGGCCTTCGTAGCGGATGTCGCCTTCCGCTTTGGTGATGCGCTCTCCGGTGTATTCCAGGATGCGCGTGCGCTTGGGGATATTTTCCAGGGCGAAACATCCAGCAGCGTGAATGTCGGAGGAACGAATGATGAGACGCGGCAAGAAGAAATGCTCCCGATGAATTTGGTTTGCAGTATAACCCACTGCAAGTTGCGCAGGAGCGCTGCCTGGCGCGCACCCCTTCAGCACCCCGCTGGCTTCGATGTCAATACCCGCTGTCACAGAGGTCGGGGGCATTGCCGTTTCACATTCGGCTGGAGATTACGTATCTTAGTAGAGACGANNGCTCTCATGGTGCATGTTCTGGTCCGCCACAAGGTCGCGGACTACAACCGCTGGAAGCAAGCGTTCGATTCTCACCTCAATACCCGCAAGCATGCCGGCGAAACCGCGTTCCGCATTTTTCATAGCGTTGACGATCCCCGCGAAGTGGTCCTGTTCTTCGATTGGGAGACCGTCGAACAGGCGCGCAAGTTTATGAACTCCGATGACCTGCGTAAGGCGATGCAACAGGCCGGGGTCGAAGGCCCTCCCGATGTGCAGTACATCGAGGATGCGCGTACGGTCCATCGCAGCGCGGCCGACTAGCGCGCCGGCGGTCCGGGTCTAGAAAATTTTTTCGCAGAGTCTTGACACCAGGCGAAGTTTGGTTTCCAAATTGTTGCCTGGTTGCGGCGGGCGGACACCGCCGGAGACGTTACGTAAGCTGGCCTCAGAATGCTCCGAAAGCCGCGAGGCGCAAGGGTTTCGCGAGGTTCGGCACTCTGTCAAGAAATTTTTCGCAGATTTTTCCCAACAGGCTGCAACTAATTTTCATCAGACGTTGACAAAGCAGACGGGAAATTTAGAATACCCGACGACTTCTCCGATTCGATTTGCGCCGCCATGAAAGATTCAACTCAAATTTCCGACGTTCTGTTGCGGACCGACTTTTCCGGGCTCGAGCTCTATGCCAGTGGAAAAGTCCGCGACCTTTACCAGGTCGGCAGCGAACATCTGCTCTTCGTCGCCACCGATCGCCTCTCGGCCTTCGACTACGTGCTGGCGACCGGCATACCGCAAAAGGGACGAGTGCTGACCCAGCTCTCGCTTTTCTGGTTCGACTTCCTGAAGGGCATCGTCCCCAATCACCTGGTGACCGCGGATGTACGCCAGTACCCGCCGGAGCTGCAAAAATACTCCGCGCAGTTGCATGGCCGCTCCATGCTGGTGACGAAGGCCGACATGATCACCATCGAGTGCGTGGTGCGCGGCTACCTTTCCGGCTCGGGCTGGAAAGAGTACAAGACCAGCGGCTCGGTCTGCGGCATCAAACTGCCTGCGGGGTTGCGCGAATCGGACAAGTTGCCGGAGCCGATCTTCACCCCCGCCATCAAGGCCAGCAGCGGTCACGACGAAAACATCTCGTTCGATCGCATGGTGACGCTGGCGGGCCGCGAACTCAGCCAACAGTTGCGTGAGTTGAGCGTGAAGGTTTACCAGACGGCTGCCGATTACGCGGAGACGCGCGGCATCATCATCGCCGATACCAAGTTTGAATTCGGCCGTACCGCTGCCGGACTGGTGCTGGCGGATGAAGTGCTAACGCCGGATTCGTCGCGCTTCTGGCCCAAGGACAAGTATCAGCCGGGCGGACCGCAGGATTCGTACGACAAGCAATACGTGCGCGACTATCTGGAAGCAATCAAGTGGAACAAACAGCCGCCAGCCCCGGCCTTACCTCCGGAGGTGGCGGCCCGAACCAGCGAGAAGTATGTGGAGGCTTACGTCCAATTGACCGGGCATCCGCTGCCGGCCTAGGAAAAGCCGAATGATGGGCGTCTCTATTCTCGACTGGGTGATCCTGCTCATCATTGTGTTGTCGGTGTTACAGGCCAGCGCGCAGGGGTTCTTTTACGAATTCTTTTCGCTGGCGGGCGTGATCGTCGGATATTTGCTGGCTGCATGGGAGTACCCGCGGGTGGCCGCGTGGTTTGCGCCGCACGTGAACTCGCAGTGGGCGGCGGATATCGCCGGGTTCTTTACCATATTCGTGGTCGTCGTGGTGCTGGCGGGAGTGCTGGGACGGATTGCGCGCTGGGCGGTGCACGGCGTGGGACTTCGCTGGTTCGACCGTTTTCTGGGCGCGGCCTTTGGGTTTCTGCGCGGCGCCGTGTTCAGCACCGTCGTGGTGCTGGCGCTGGCCGCTTTCGCGCCGCAGTGGGGACGATTGCAGCAGTCTCGGATCGCGCCTTTCCTGCTGGTGAGCGGCCGCGCCTTGATCTGGGCGGCGCCGGCGGAATTGCGGCAGCGCTTTCGCACCGGCTGGGAGCTGTTACGGACCGTTCCCCAGCACGTTTCCATCCCAGGCGGACGGCCGTGATCGTTACCTGTGAAGATGTGGTCCATTCATGGCCTTACCGAAGCAAAAGAGAGAGGCGTTGTGAAAGATCAATTGGAAGCTCTGATCCTGCAGATGTACAAAAACGGCATAACCTATTCCGAGGGCGTGTGTGAATTCAAGAAGCGGTTCATTCTCACGGTGCTGCAGGATTGCAAGGGCAACCAGTGCAAGGCCGCGCGCCAACTGCGTATGCACCGCAACACCCTGAGCCGCGCCATCGCCGAACTTAAGCTGGATGCCAAAGGCATGCGCCACGGTACGCGCCGGCCGCCGCGCAGTGCCCATGCGGTCGCAATGGACAGGAAAGCTGCCCGTTAACGTTCAGCAACTCTGCTGGTTGTTGTGTGTCATCCTGACCGCAGCGCCCGCAAGGAATTTCCGGCCGGATTTTGCTTTGCGCTAATTAAGCACAGCCTGTCAAGTCGACCGGTTACCGACCGCACTGGTTACTTTCGTGCGTTGCCACGTGCGCTTATTACGGACAACGACCTGCGGTTGGTGGATACTGACCCTCGGATCTTCCTTTCTGGTTAGTTTCGCAGGGTTCTCGGAGCGATGACGTGGCGCAACCTAGTCAAGATTCTGATGATCCCTGCGGGTTAGGTCTCAGCCCGTGACTCACCTCACGGGCTGTGCTTTTTGCCGCTGGCAATTTCAAACTGCACCACTACCCGCCGAGGTAACGTATTTACCTTTTCCACGTCTTTCAGTAGCCTGTATGCTTGTTGCCGTTCGCACCGTGTTCGAATCGTTCGCGCGGCTTGCAGAGGAGAGACGAGCCATGCCATTACCGGAATTCAAGCAACTGGTCGACGAAGCCAGGTCGCAGATCAGTGAAATCGGTCCCAATGATCTCAGACGCATGCAGCAATCGGGCGAAGACTTCACCCTGCTGGACGTGCGCGAGCGCGACGAACAGGCCAAGGGAATCATCCCTGGGGCGGTCAGCCTGCCGCGCGGCATTCTGGAAGTGAACATCGACAAGATCACCACCGACAAGGACCGCAAGCTGGTTTTGTATTGCGGCGGAGGCGGCCGTTCGGCGCTCGCCGCCCTCAATCTCAAGAAGATGGGCTTTCGCAATGTGTTCTCGCTCGCCGGCGGCTATCGCGACTGGCGCGAGGGGGATACATACTAAACCTTCCTCATACGGTTTTCCGCTCCGCAATCGAGGTGAACCATGGACCTGCAAGGAAACCGCATTACGTGGCTGGGCCATTCCACATTCCGCATTGCAACCAGAGACGGCGTCATCGTGTACGTGGATCCCTGGGTGATGGGTAATCCGGCATGTCCGGAAACCGAGAAGCAGGTGAAAAAGGCCGACGTGCTGATCTGCACTCACGGCCACATGGACCACATCGGCGACGCGGTGCAGATTGCCAAACAGCACAATCCCATCGTGGTCGGAATTTTTGAGCTCTGCACCTGGATGGAGAAGAAAGGCGCCCAGCAGATCGCCCCCATGAACAAGGGCGGAACGCAGACGGTCGCCGGCATCAAGATTACGATGACGCACGCGGTGCACTCCTGCGGCATTCAGGACGACGATGGCAGCATCGTGTACGGTGGCGAGGCCTGCGGCTATGTTCTTGAGTTGCCCGGCGGAGTGAGGCTCTATCACGCCGGCGACACCGCGGTGTTCGGCGATATGCAGATCATCCACGATCTCTACTCGCCGGAGATTGC
>PLYW01000086.1:4730-5771 GCA_003151875.1 Acidobacteriaceae bacterium | reverse complement strand
ACGTTGAACTGAGGAGTGAATACTCTCGATGAAGAGCTTTACCGATGAACGCGTCGAAAACTATCTCTACGCCATGCTTCCCGAGCGCGGGCCCGTCTTGCAGGAGATGGAACGCCAGGCGAAGGCGCGCGATATCCCTATCGTGGGGCCGGCAGTCGGCCGACTCTTCTATCAGTATGCGCGGCTGATCAACGCGAAGACGGTCTTCGAGTTGGGCTCGGCCATCGGCTATTCCACCATCTGGTGGGCCAAGGCGGTGGGTGAAGGCGGCACGGTCCACTATACCGATGGCAGCCGTAAGAACGCCGACGAGGCGCGTGGCTACTTCGAGCAGGCGGGCGTCGCGGATCGCATCCAGGTCCATGTTGGCGATGCGCTCGAGGTTCTGTCGGAGCGCAAAGAGGAGTTCGACATCGTATTCAACGACGTGGACAAGCATGACTATCCCCGCGTGTTCAATATGGCGGCGGCGCGCGTGCGCAAGGGCGGGCTCTTCATCACCGACAATGCCTTGTGGAGCGGCGACGTAGCGTACGCAGCCGGCAATCCNNGCGGTGGCGCTGCGGGTGTAGGGGGTGTGAGAACAGTGCCGTCCCTGAAAGGACTCTGTCCTCGACTTCGGTGGAAGCGCCGGGCTTCAGCCCGGCGAAAATGGATTGGCCCTCAAATGGCTTTAGCCATGGTGGACCAGGGCTAAAGCCCGGTTCCCAACGCAAGCTTGCGGCACGGCTGAAGCCGTGCCCTTCCACCGTTTTGCGGACATTTCTTTTGCAGGAATCAATAGCCTTTTATGCCTGACACGCCACACTGCGACATCCTGGCCATCGCCGCCCATCGCGACGACGTCGAGCAAACCTGCGGCGGCACGCTACTCAAGATGGCGGAGCGCGGACACCGCACTGCCATCCTCGATCTCACGCAGGGCGAGATGGGCACGCGCGGCAGCGTTGAGGACCGGGCGCGTGAGGCCGACGAGGCGGCGCGCATGCTCAAAGTCAGTTGGCGACGAGCGCTCGATATTCCCGATGGCCGGGTCGAGAA
>PLYW01000086.1:0-4693 GCA_003151875.1 Acidobacteriaceae bacterium | reverse complement strand
GTTCGCCCGTCGTTCGTGGTGGACATCTCCCAGCAGTTTGAGACCCGATTCGCCGCCCTGATGGCCTACCACTCGCAGTACCAGGACCAGTCGGCGGGCAGCGGACTCTTCCCGCGCCAGGCGGAAATCCGCGAGCGGCTCTCCTCCATGGCCGCTTTCTACGGCCTGCTCGCGGGCGTCCAATACGCCGAGCCTTTCGTGCAGAAAGAAGTTGGGCTGGTGGAGGACCTGCTGGCCATACCGGTGCAGTCACTCTAGGCGATAAGCGCAGCCGCTTTGCGTTATGGCTTGGATCAACACCAGATAATTCAGGGGCGACGTGTCAGCAACAACGACCTTCATTTGCGGAAGGCTAGCGCGGTTTCGCTGTCGCGCCGCACTTGCTCAAGGGTAAAAGGAAGTTCCAAGCCGTGGGTCTTGAGAAATAGGTCCATCTGATGGCGCGAACGAAATCCGAGGGCACGGCGGGCTTGGGCCGTCGAGAGTTGTCCCGACCGGACTCCTTCGAGGACCAGCGCTTCGAGGGCTGCGCGTGAGAGTGAGCGGGCATCCCGGCCCAGATATTGGGCGAGTTCTTCAGGCAAATCCAACGTGACCTGCATCGCGTCCTCTGGTTCATTATCGGGCTTTCCAGAGTTACTGTACAGCTTGGGTGGACGCGGGAACTCTGAACCTGCCCTAGTGCGCCACCCCATCGCTAGGATCAATGTGATGCAGAAGTTTACTACTTGCATCAATGTTGTCAAACAAGCATAATATTGACATGAGAACGACAGTAACGCTGAATGATGACATAGCTACGATTGCTGCACAATATGCGGAAAGCCGCGACCTGTCGCTGAGCAAGGCCATTGCGGAGTTGATCGTGCGAGGCACCCGGCGGTCGGCGCGTATCAAATACGTCGACGGCCTGCCGGTTTTCGATCTCCCCAAGTCGAAACACCCGATCACTAGCGAACGCGTGAAGGCGCTGGAAATCGAGGAGCCGTGAGCCCATTCCTGCTGGACGTGAATGTTCTGATCGCGTTGCTTCGCCAGGACCACGTGTCCCACAAAATCGTTAAGCAGTGGTTTCAGCGAACCGGCGCCCGGGATTTTGTCACTTGCCCGTTGACGGAGGCTGGTTTCGTCAGAATTGTGTCCAATCCAAAGTTCTCCGACCCTTCTCTCGACATCAGCGAGGCGCTGGAGATGCTTCGCATCGTTAGCAAACTGCCGGGCCACCGTTTCTGGGCGATGGACGTCGGTTTTCTAGACGCAGTGCAGCCGTTCACCGAAAGATTGTTTGGCCACCAGCAGGTGAGCGATGCTTATTTGCTGGGGATGGCGGTGAAGAAAAAAGGAAAACTAGTGACGTTGGATCGCGCGATCAAAGCTTTGGCCGGAAGCGAATTCCGCGATCACGTCTTGCTTTTGGAATAAGAGCAGTTCAGGCGACCCGCTCGCCCCTCACTTCTTCCTCTCCACCAGAAACTTCGCAATCTCGCGCAGGGTGGCGGCGCGCTCGCCGAATTGGTCGAGCGCAGCTTCGGCGGCTGCGACCAGCTCGTCGGCTTTCTTCAGCGAGGCGTCAATGCCGAACAGCGCGGGGTACGTCGCCTTGTCGTGTGCCGTGTCCTTGCCTGCGGTCTTGCCTAACTGCTCCGAGGTCTGGGTCACGTCCAAAACATCATCCACAATCTGAAATGCCAAGCCGATGTTCTGGCCGAAGTCGCGCAGACTCTGGAGCTGCGCTGCGTCCGCTCCCGCATACAAGCCGCCGGTGACCACGCTGGCCGTCAGCAGCGCGCCCGTCTTGGAGCGATGAATGTACTCCAGTGTCTTCGCGTCGGGATGGACGTGCTCGGCCTCGAGGTCCATGACTTGGCCGCCAATCATGCCGCCGATGGTGCCGGTGTCGTGCGCGATCTCGGCGATGATGGCGACCCGCGCCTCCGCCGAACACTGCAACTTAGCCAGCACTTCGTAGGCATAGGTCTGCAGCGCGTCGCCCGCGAGGATGGCCGTCGCCTCGCCAAATGCCTTGTGGCAGGTGGGGCGCCCTCGACGCAAGTCGTCGTTGTCGAGTGCGGGAAGGTCGTCGTGGATGAGCGAGTAGGTGTGCAGCATCTCCAGCGCCGCGCCCAACTCCTCGATGCCAGGCGGAACGCAGCCCTCGATCATCTGCGCCGCTTCCATGCACAGGATCGGCCGCAGGCGCTTGCCGCCGGCAAAGATGCTGTGCCGCATCGCCTGATGAATGGACCCGGGATATTGCGAACCTGGCGGGAGCAGGCGCTCCAGCGTTTTGTCGGTAACGGTCCGGCCTTGTTGCAGCGTGTCCTTGAGCATGAAAGGGCAGTATAACAATCGCAACTACTTCGCCACCCGCTCCGCAATCCACTGTGCGCACTCGCGCGTGCCCAGCGAGCCTCCCACATCCACCGTCATCTTCCGCTCGCGGACCGCATCCAGCACCGCGTTCTCAATCTTCTGCGCTTCGGCGCTCAGGCCCAGGTGCGCCAGCATCATCGCCGCGGTCAGAATCGAGCCCATGGGGTTGGCGACGTTCTTTCCCGCGATGAGAGGGGCCGAGCCATGCACCGGTTCGAACATCGAAGTGCGGCCGGGATGAATATTTCCGCTGGCGGCCATGCCGAGTCCGCCTTGCAGGGCGGCAGCCAGGTCGGTGACGATGTCGCCGAACATGTTGTTGGTGACGATCACGTCGAGTGAGCGCGGCTCGCGCACCATCTGCAGGCAGAGCGCGTCCACGTACATGTGCTGCGTCTGGATATCGGAATATTCTCTGGCCACTTCCTTGAAAACGCGCTGCCACAGGCCGCCGGCGTAGGTCATCACGTTTGACTTGTCGGACATCATGACCTTCTTGCGGCCATTGGCCCGCGCGTATTCGAAGGCGAATCGAATGATGCGCTCCACCCCTTTGCGCGTGTTGATGTCCTCTTGTGTGGCGACTTCATCGGGCGTGCCGAATTTGAAGTTGCCGCCCATGTCCATGTAAACGCCTTCGGTATTTTCGCGGACCACCGTGAAGTTGATGTCGTCAGGCGAGGCGTTCTTGAGCGGGCACAACGCCGCATCGAGCAGGCGTACTGGACGCACATTGGCGTACAGGTCCATCTTGAAGCGCATGCCGAGCAGAATTTCCTTGGCGTGGATATTGCTGGGCACGCGCGGATCGCCCAGCGCTCCGACCAGGATGGCGTCGAAGTCACGCGCGAGCATCGGAAAGCCGTCTGCTGGGACCGTGGTGCCGTCGGCCAGGTAGCGGTCGGCGCCCCAGTCAAAGCTGGTGAACTCGACGGCCGCTCCGCTGGCGCGAACTACTTCGAGAGCGGTGGGAATAACTTCTTTGCCGATGCCGTCTCCGGGAACCACTGCGATGCGCTTCTTGGTAGGCACGGGAAAATAGTAGCACTCAGCACTCAGCACTCAGCACTCAGCATTCAGCACAGTGGCCGTCAGCTATCAGCTGTCAGCCGTCAGCGAACACAGCTAAACTTCGTTGGCTGACAGTCTGAGTGCTGAGTGCTGAGTGCTCCTTCCCTTCCTTCGCTATAATCAAAGATTCGGTATGAGTGTTACAACGTTTCAAGAGAAGCTTGCGGCCAGCGGCGCGCGTCTGGGCATGTATCGCGGCGCGGAAACCCCGGCGGATTTCGGCGATTCCGCGACTGAATTTCATGTACTGCTACAGGGCTGCGCCCTCCTCGACCTGAGCTGGCAGGCCAAGTTGGTGCTGGCCGGAGAAGACCGAGTGCGCTGGCTGAATGGCATGGTCACCAACAATGTCCGCGACCTGGCAACGGGGCATGGGGTGTACAGCTTCGTCCTAAGCGCGCAGGGACGCATTCAGGGAGACCTGGTTGCCTACAACCGCGGCGATTATCTGCTGGTCACCACCGACCGCGAGCAAGCGCCTACGATAGCTGATATTTTCGATCGTTACATCATCATGGACGATGTCGAGGTCGCCGACATCAGCGACAAGCTGGCCGCGATTGGCGTGGTTGGCCCAATAGCAAAGTCGCGCCAGATTTTGGCGGCGGCTGGTCTCGACGTCTCGCAGCTCGAACCCGGGCAGGTGATCGACGCGGTGTGGCGCGGAGTTGGCGTCTCCGTTGCGCGTAGCGCGCAGCCGCAGATGGATGGATTCGAGATCTGGTTCGCTTCCGAGAACATGGACGCAATCTGGGACACGCTGGTCTCGGCTGGCCTCACGCCCGTGGGCAGCGATGCCCTCGAGCTCTATCGCATCGTCAGAGGAATACCGCGCTTCGGAGTTGATCTTCGGGAACGCGATTTGCCGCAGGAGACGGGACAGCAGCATGCGTTGAATTTCGCCAAGGGCTGCTACATCGGGCAGGAGATCGTGGAGCGAATTCGCTCGCGCGGCAACGTGCATCGCATGTTCACCGGCTTCGAAGTGCAGGGACCTCCGGTTGAGCTTCCTGCGCCGGGGACCAAAGTTCGCGCGAACGACAAGGATGTGGGAGAGATAACCAGCGCGGCGCGGATTCCATTTCCCAGTGGCGAGAGGACGCTGGCGCTCGGCTACGCGCGGCGCGAAGCCGCACCTCCCGGCGCTACGGTGCAGATTGGGGAGCAGAGCGCCGCCGTCCGGATCCTTCCCTTCAGCGAGTAAACAACCTATGGCCGACAAAGAGAAGAAACCTGAATTCGTAGTAAC
>PLYW01000143.1 GCA_003151875.1 Acidobacteriaceae bacterium | reverse complement strand
AGCATCACGATCAGCAGCCGCAGACCAGATTGCTGTGGCCGCCAGCGGCGTGCGAGCAGCAGTGCGCTGCCGCCCAACAGCAAAAGTAAGAAGATCATTCCGATGACAGCAGCATAATCACCCAGCATGGCAGTACCTCCGTTTGCAAAGTAGTAAGAAAGGTTGAAGAACAGGTTGGTGCGGCCGTTTAAGCTGAAGGGATTTAACCACTGCAGCGCGTCCGGAATACTCAGCTTATCGATCCAGCCGACAACGATTGAGCCTGGAGCCAGCACCGCGGCCACGACCGCTACGTCTCCCCACCCAAAAGACCACGGCACATGGGGGGAGCCCGCCGGACTGGCGGCTTCTTCCGGAAGCTCTTGCAGGCTTTCGCTGAGGACNNTGGTCGCGCAGGCGCTGCGCCTCCTCCCCCGCCAGTTCACCGTCCACGAAGATCGAGATGATCTGTTCCGAATAACATTCCATGATCACTTGCTCCTGTGGGCCAGTTTCCGGCGCAGTTCCTGCTTGGCCCGAAATAGCAATGCCGCCACGTAGTTCCTCTGCAGGCCCAACTGCTGTGCGATTTCGTCATAGCTCAATTCCCCGTAATAGCGCATGACCAGCGGCAGGCGATAATTCTCCGGCAGATGCGCAATGGCATCCCGCACCTGCGCCCTCTCTTCCCGGCTGAGGACGGCACTCAGCGGCGACGGCTCCGAGCCGACTGCCTCGATGACCGCGACTTCTTCCGCAGCTTCCACAATCACCTGCTGTCCCCGCTTGCGGCGCCGCAATGCGTCAATGCACTGGTTGCCCGCCACCCGCAGCAGCCACCTGGGGAACGGTATGGACCCGTCGTAGCTCGCGATGGCGCGCTGCAGCTTGAGGAAGACTTCGCTGGTAACATCTTCTGCGCTCTCCCGTGACTCCAGCATGTAACGGCACAAGCCGAATACGCGCCGGACATAGAGGCGATAGATCTCCCCCAGCGCCTCGGCATCGTGGCCTTGTGCGCGCGCGATTACGCTCTGCAGATCCGGCCCCTCTGTTTGCGTGGCTTTGCCCTCGCGGAGCTGCGATCCTTCCGTATTGTTTCTCTTGGCGTCCATAAAGCAGTACGCTGCAGATCGAACAAAGTTACACCGATTTTAGGAATGGAGGGAACGCAAGGCTGGACGACTCACTGCAGAATGGGGAGCGTGCCGTTGCCGGCACGCCCCGTTCGTATTACAACGGCGCTGCGCCTAGTCGTTGCTCGGAACAGGCAGTTGCGCGCCCATGTCCTTCAGCAACGGCGCCGGATTCTCGGGATGCTGCAGATCGGGAATCAAATCGGTCGAAGCACCCCCCGGAAACCTCTCAATGTTGGGGTACTTCATGATCGACCGGTCGAATTCAAGCAGCACCGGCCCAACCAGCGCCCCGACCCAGCCATTGTCCTGACCCGAATACCTTCCAGGGGAAGTAGTCAGCACACGGGCGGGCGCCGCTCCATTGAAGATCATGTCGTACTTCTCATGGGGGTCCATCGTGAGATTGTAGAGAGCACCGATGGCGCCCAGGGGTGCCTGCACTCCCAGCCAGGAGTCCTTCGCCGTGTACAAGTATTTCCAGGCGATGTGTACCCACGGGTCGTTGGGGCCGCCATTGATGTCGGCACGCGCTCCTCCGTAGGTCTCGCCATTGATGTAGATCCACGAGGTCCGCGCCGAGTGTGGGGCCTTCCCCAGGAGGTAGGCGCTGTTGTCGATGCTGTCGAAATAGATCGGCTTGCCATCGTTGCCCTTCCATTCCCCATGCGGGGGCGGAGTGAGGCCGGTCATGGCTGCCAGCGTCGCCCAGCAATCGATGTGTGACATCATTTCGCCGAACACTGTGCCAGCTTGAATGTGATTGGGCCACCACATGATTGCCGGGACCCGCCAGCCGCCTTCAAAGGGCGTGCCTTTGGTCCCCCGGAAGGGCGTGGTGCCGGCGTCGGGATAGGCGTCCTGCCACGCGCCATTGTCCGCGGTCAGGATGACGATGGTGTTGGGGGCATCCGCCCGGATTTCATCCATGATCCGGCCGATGTCCGCATCCATTTCCATCAACGAATCCGAGTAATTGCCCAGGTGCGACTTGCCGCGGAATTCAGGCGCGGGATTGGTCGGATTGTGCATCTTGATGAAATTGACATCCATGAAGAACGGTTTGCCGCTCTTGGCGTGCTCCTTGATATAGGCCACTGCTGAGTCAGCCTGCCGCACATCCATGGTAGCCAGGGAGTCGTAGCTGATGGTGCCAACCATCTTTGCCGGCTGGCCAGCTACGCCTTCCCATTCGCCCAGGTTCACCACGCTGTCATAAGCCTTCTCGAAGTCCGGATTAAATAAAGGAAACCAGGGGTGAAAATATGGCGAAGTGTCGTTGTAGGCGTAAACGCCTGCATAGTAGGCGGCGAAGTGCTTCATCTCGTCGAAACCGTGCTCGGTGGGATAAGACGCGGGTTTATCGCCCATGTGCCACTTACCGGAGAAATAGGTAGAGTAGCCGTTCTTCTGGAAGAACTCGGCGATGGTCGGCGTCTGCTTGCGAAGAAAGTTCCTGTCGCCCGGGCCGATGACGATCGACAGCGCCGAACGGATGGGAATTCGTCCGGTCATGAACGACGCGCGGCCCGCAGTACAGCTCGCTTGGCCGTACCAACTGGTGAAGAGTGCGCCCTCGTGGGCCATGCGATCCACATTCGGCGTGGGATGGCCAAGATACTGGCCTCCTCCCAAGTACGCACCGAAGTCACTCCATCCAGTGTCGTCGGTCATGAGCATGACGATGTTGGGTCTCTGTGGGGTGGACGACTGTGCACTGGCCACGGCGCCGCTGCTTGCAACGAAGCCCGAGACGGCCAGAGCGCCTACAGCAGCTTTGTAAAAGCTTGCTCCAAGATCCATAAGTCTTACCCCCAAAATTGTTCTAGCGTGGGTGCGGCCACGCTGTATGTTGACGACCTGGCTGGCAGCTAAACTTCTGCCTAACCAGCCTCATGCTTGTTTCTCTCCTGTTGGCCTTTGCCGATCATCCGGGCTCGTACTGAAAGAAAAAGGCGGGTTAGGCGCCGGTACCGCGGTGAAAACCGGCAGCATGGCATGAAGTAAAAGGGAGTTAAGCGGGCGTGGAATGTTGGGACCAAGGGCGCCGCGGTTACCTGTGGTCCGCCACTGGTCATAGCTAATCAGCCCAGCTTGCAGCAGCTTCTTCATCCCCTGCCGAGCGGGATAACCTGACCCAATCCCAGTGGTCAGTCAACGCCTGCCGCAGCGTCATCCTGGTTCCAGTGGCCGGTTTGTTCGCTCGCGGATTATCAGCCAGCACCTGGCCAAATGCTGCGACTACTTAGGAGGTTTGTCTGTGATGGATGATCCAGGGCAACGTGACAAGGAACTCCCCGGCGACTGCGGGTAGAGCGGCACTTTCGCAAGAGGCAATAAAGTAAGCAAAATGAAGGTAGGCGTTAAGGACTCGTCGTGCTGACGTCGATGCCCGAGGAAACGCCGTCTTTGGTGGTCAAAGACCATGCCATGCGAGGCGTATTGTGGGCCAAGCCAATTCTTCCTCTGACATCCACGATGATGATGCCCCCGTGGCCGTTCAGGCGGGCTTTCAGGTAGTACAACGCGCGTTGCGCCGCCTCTTGCGGAGCCAACCCATCCTCCACACGGTCGGCCGCCCACTTGCTGAGCACCAATTTCATCATTGGTTCGCCCCAGCCGGTCGTGGAAACCGCCGCGCTGCGGTTGTCGGCATAGCAGCCGCAGCCGATCAGCGAGGAATCGCCCACCCGTCCGGGAGCCTTGTTCAGCGTTCCCCCGGTCGAAGTGGCCGCTGCAATGTTGCCGTCCCGATCGAGGGCCACGGCCCCCACGGTGTCGCTCGAGCGCATGGGGCCGAATTCGTCGGGCATCTCGAGGTAACTCTGCTTCTTGGCTTCGCGCAGGCGCAGCACCTCACGCTCGATGACCAGTTCGTCGTTGGAACATAACTCGATGCCGTGCTGCTGAGCGAAACTCTCTGCTCCGGTCCCGACGAAGTACACATGCGGGCTCTCGGTCAGCACCTTCTTGGCGGCGCGGATGGGATTGCGGATGTGCTCCACGCAGCCCACACCCCCGGCGCGCAGCGTCGCTCCCTCCATCATCAGCGCATCCAGTTGCACCCGGCCATCCATGTTGAGGAACGAACCGCGACCGGCGTCGAAGGCCTCGTCCTCTTCCATCGCGACCACCGCCGCTTCCACCGCATCCAGGCAGCTCCCGCCGCGTTGCAGCACCTGCCAGCCTTGAGCGGCCGCGGCTTCCACTCCATGCAAGTGCGCGTCGAGCGCCTCGTCGGGAATTGCCCACGCTCCGCCGTGGACCAGCATTACAGGATCGACAGCCAATGCCGCACCTTTCGTTGCGATGTGATTGTTGCCGCAGGGCAAACCAAAGAGCATACCAGAAGGGTGGCGGGGAGCTATCGACAGAAGGCAAACTACGAGCCTGGCCAGCCAAAACGCCTTGGCCGCTCATTCAAATCGGTGCATAATTCGAGAGGCGAGACGTCTAATGTCGAGCGCAACCTTACTCTCGATGCAGGAATATCTGGCGACCTGCTACCGGCCGGACCGGGAGTTCCTTGACGGTGCCTTGTGTGAGAGGAACCTGGGAGAACTCGAACACAGCCTTTTGCAAAGCGCTGTCTCAGCCTGGTTCTGGATGAGACAAAAAGAATGGAACATCTTGCCGCTTGTTGCCCAGCGCGTGCAGGTAGCGCCAACTCGCTTTCGGGTTCCCGATGTAACCGTCCTAGGATCGGATCAACTACGCGAGCCGATCGTCACTACGCCTCCGCTGATCCTGATCGAAGTTCTTTCGAAGGACGACACCCTCCGTAGCATGAGGGAGCGGGGTGATGACTATCTGAACTTTGGCGTACAGCATATCTGGATTCTCGATCCCGGTACCCGACGCGCTTACATCTGCAACCGGACCGGTTTTCAGGAACCGGAGAGCGGCATTCTAACCGTTCCCGGCACGCCCATCCGTCTGGTTTTGAACGAACTCTTCAAGCAGATCGAACCGGCGTCGTAAAAAACCGCCAACCGAAACTGGAGCGCTGTTGTTGTGCCCGATCTGTATTCTGCGATTCCGCTGTGACCTGATTTAATCTAATGCCATGGGCGACCTTGGGCGCATGCTGATTTTTATTGGTGGGCTGCTGCTCGTGATCGGGATCGTCGTCATCCTCGCGGGCAAGGCGAACCTGCCCCTTGGACGATTGCCAGGCGACATCGTCTATCGCGGCAAGAACACGACCTTCTATTTCCCCCTGGCCACTTCCATTCTGCTAAGCGCGATCCTGTCGCTGGTGTTGTACGTCGTGAATCGGATGCGGCGGTAAGGCCGCGGTTCGCTATTCGCTATTCGCTATTTGCTTTTCGCTCTTCGCTATTGGGAGTAGGTATCGCAAATGAGCCCCCTGATGGTGAGACAATTGGCTTCGTGAAGAAACCCGACATACAGCCGCCGCATTCCGGACCCGTTCGCATGATAAAGGTCGCTGGCATTCTCATAGCGGTCGGCGCCGTGGTGCTGGGCATCGTCGGCATTCCTATTCCAAAATGGTTCCTGCTTGGGACCATAGTGGTCGGCTGTGCGGGTGCTGCCATCCTTCACCTCAGGGGCTAGCTGTTCGCGCCCACCTCTAGCGAATAGCGAGGAGCGAACAGCGTCCCGCCCTTGCGATACACTGCCTCCAGACGCTCTTCCCATGGCCGACACGCAACAACTCGGGCTGGCCTTCCAGGCGCCGTCGCGCAAGATCTATCCGGTGCGCGAGCTGGTCGCCGCGGTGCGCACCCAGGTGGAGCGCGCCTTCACCGACATTTACGTGGAAGGCGAAATCTCCAACTACCGGCCTGCCGAGTCCGGACATCTTTACTTCACATTGAAGGATGGCTCGGCGCAACTGCGGGTGGTGATGTGGCGGACCCAGGCGCGCCTGTTACGCTTTCGTCCGGAGAACGGCCTGCAGATTATCGCGCGCGGTCGAGTCACCATTTACGACGAGCGCGGCGACCTGCAGTTTCAGGCCGAGCACCTCGAGCCCAAGGGCGCGGGCGCGCTTCAGATTGCCTTCGAGCAATTGAAGGCCAAGCTGGCTGCCGAAGGATTGTTTGAACCCGGCCGCAAGCGGCCTATCCCAGCCTTGCCCCGGCGCATCGGCGTGGTGACCTCTCCGCGCGGCGCCGCCATCCAGGATATTCTGAACATTCTTCGCCGCCGGCACGAGTCGGTTAGCGTCCTTATCTATCCCGCGCAAGTGCAGGGCGAGAGCGCGGCCGCGGAAGTCAGCGCGGGCGTGCGCTACTTCAATCGCCATGGCAAGGTGGATGTGATCGTGGTGGCGCGCGGCGGAGGTTCGTTCGAGGACCTCTTCGCCTTCAACGATGAAGGCCTGGCACGCACCATTGCGGCCGCGCACGTTCCCGTGATCTCGGCCGTAGGCCACGAGACCGACTTCACCATCTGCGACTTCGTCGCTGATCTCCGGGCGCCGACTCCTTCGGCAGCGGCCGAACTCGTCATTGGGTCGAAGCAGGAATTCGCCGAGAAGCTGGCTTCCCTGCGTCACCGCCTCGCGCAAGCCGTGAACTACAAAGTGTTGCGCGCTCACAATGCGCTTGCGCGTCTCACCCAGCATGCCGTCTTCGCGCGCATGCGCGACAGCATTGCCCGCCGTCAGCAGCGGGTGGACGACCTGGTCTTCCGCATGGCGCAGTCGCAAGCGGAGGCGCTGAAAAACCTCTCGCGCCGTCTCGTGGATGTTGACGCGCATCTCCGCCGCCACGATCCTCGGGTGCGCTTAGGCGTGATGCGCCGCCAGCTCGAGGGACAAACTGCGGGGCTACATTCCGCATTCCTGCGGCGGTTGGTTGGGCGACGGAACGAACTCGACGGGCTGACGATCGCTTTGGGCCGCGCGAGTGAAACCGTATTGTTGCGCCGCCGCGGCCACTGGCAGCAATTGCACAGCAGTTTGGAAGCCCTCTCGCCCAAGGCGATCCTGGCCCGTGGTTATGCGCTCGTCTTCGATGACCAGGGCCGCCTAGTGAAACAGGCGGCGCAGCTCAAGCCCGGTAGCCGTGTCCGCGCCCAACTCGGCCGCGGCGAGTTCACGGCAAAGGTTGATCACGTCAAGGATGAACCGGACGATGGATAGTTGTGGAAGGCGACATCCCAAAGCCAGCATTGGAACCGCGATTAGCATTCTCTAACCACTAATCTGCTGACCACTTCTCTTGCTCTGCATTAGAATGAAGGCACTCAGCGCGGACTCTGGTCGCGCGGGGAACCGCGAAAATGCCAAGCCTCAACTACATTTCGCGAATCTCGATGACTTCGGTCTTCGATATTCTGGTGGTGGCATTTCTCGTTTACGAGTTCCTCAAGCTCATTAAGGGCACGCGCGCGATTCCTATGTTGGTGGCTGTGGTGATTCTGGGGTTCGCCTTCTGGATCGCGCACCTGGAAGCGCTGAAGACGGTGGACTGGCTGATCACCAACCTGCTGCCCTATGCCATCTTCGCGCTCATCGTCGTCTTCGGCGCCGAAATCCGCCGCGCCTTGGCGCGTCTGGGACAGAGGCTGTCGTCCGCACGCGGTGGCGCGTTCAATGGCACCGACAGCTACGAAGACATCGTGCTGGCGGCCAATCATTTTTCCCAGACCCTCACCGGCGCGCTGATTGTCATCGAGCGCGAGATTGGCCTGCGCACGTTTGTCGAGAGCGGAGTTCCCCTCGACGCCAATCTCTCGTTTGACTTACTGGTCACTATTTTCCGCCCTAGCGCGCCTTTGCATGACGGCGCCGTGATTGTGCAAAAAGGCCGTATTGCCGCGGCTGCCTGTTTCCTGCCGCTCTCCATGAATCCCGTGCTCTCCACCCAGTTTGGCACTCGCCACCGCGCTGCCATCGGGATCACCGAAGAGACCGACGCCATCTCGGTGGTGGTGTCGGAGGAAACCGGTTCCATCAGCATTGCGGTGGGCGGACAAATCGAGCACGACATTACCGTAGAGTACCTGCGCGAACGGCTGAGCGAAGTGCTGCGGCGCTATGTACCGGCGGCGACCTTGCCCACCATCATTACCGACCGCGAATTGTCATCCGGCGAGCATGGAGTCGAGCGTGAGCGCCTAGGCAACAATCAGGACCTGGCCGATGGAGCGGAGCGCTAACGCCATGCTCGCCTCCCTGCGCAACTTCTTCGGCAAGTATGTCGTGAAGAATTTCGGCCTCAAGATGGTCGCGCTCGCAGTCGCGGTATTGATGTGGTGGGTGGTGGGGCGCGATCCCATCATCGAGATTCCCATGACCGTGCCGCTGGAGTTTCATCATGCGCCCGACAATCTCGACATGAACTCCGACGGCCCCTTGCAGGCCCAGATCACCATGCGCGGTCCTGAGCGTTTCTTGCGCCAGATCGACCCTTCCGAAGTGCACGCCGTCATCGATCTGCAGGGCGCAGTTTCCGGCGAGCGGACCTTCGAGCTCACCCCGAAACAAATCCATGTGCCGCGCAACGCCGAAGTCATGCAGGTGGCGCCGGCAACGTTTCACATCAGTTTCGATCGCAGTGCCACGCGCCTGGTTGAGGTGCAGCCGCGCATCATCGGCAGCTTGTTGAGCGGATATGGCATAACCGAGGTGAAGGCCGATCCCTCGCAGATCACCATCGTGGGTCCGGAGAAGAGAGTGAATGCGGTCGAGAATGCGGTTACCGATCCCGTGGATGCGACCGGCGTNNGGCGTCGCCGGCGAGTATCCCCTGGATCGACGAACCGTGTACGGCATCGGACGCGCCTTGGGGCAGCGGCTTGCCGGACGCGACGCAGTGGCCAGTGTCCTCATCGGACAGGACACGCGCGAGTCCAGCGGCTTGATCGGCGCGGTCCTTGCCGCTGGACTGGAAGCGGCGCACGTGCAGGTGGTTAGCGCAGGCATCATTACTACTCCTGGGATTGCCTACCTGACGCGCGCCAACCACTTCTCGGCGGGCATTGTCATTTCGGCCTCGCACAATCCCTGGCAAGACAATGGCATCAAGGTCTTCGGCGCTGACGGTTACAAACTGTCGGACCAACTGGAACATGAGATTGAGGCCGACATTTTTGCGCACCTCGAACAGTTGGCGGCGGAGGCTGCGGATGCGGCAGTCTCGACCTCCGACATGCTGCCGGGTGAGCAGGCGCTGCGTGACCAGTATGCCGAGTGGCTGGCGGACTTGGTTTGTGCGACTGACTTCAGCCGCTTGCGGGTGCTGGTGGATTGCGCCAACGGCGCGGCCAGTGCGATGGCCCCGGAGGTCTTTCGCGACGTGGGTCTCAATGCCGACTTCGTGCACATCGGGCCGAATGGGCGCAACATCAACGCGGGGTGCGGCGCGTTGCATCCGGAGAATGTGGCTAGGGCCGTAGCGGCTGCGAATGGCAAGTATGACCTGGGCATCACCTTCGACGGCGATGCCGATCGGGCCTTGTTCTCGGATGCATCCGGACGGGTCGTGAACGGTGATGCCGTGCTGCTGCTGGCGGCACGCGATATGAAGACCCATGTTCGTTTGTACGACGACACGGTGGTGGCGACCACGATGTCGAACATGGGACTGGAAGCGGCGCTCCAGCGCGGCGGCATTCGCATGTTGCGCGCGCCCGTGGGCGACAAGTACGTGCTGGAAGAGATGCTGAAGACCGGAGCGACGCTGGGCGGCGAACAGTCGGGACATATTTTGTTCCGCGATATGGATACCACGACGGGCGATGGAATCCTGACCGCGCTGCGCGTGCTGGAAGTGATGGCGCGCACCGGAGAATCGCTGGCCGAGTTGGTCGCCGACATGAAGGTCTTCCCGCAGGAGATCAAAAATATTCCGGTGCGCGAGAAACTTCCGCTGGAGCAGCTCCCGAAGGTGATGGATACCATTCGCGCCGCGGAGCGCGATCTCAGCGGCAACGGCCGCGTGGTGGTGCGCTACTCGGGCACCGAGAAGCTGGCGCGCGTGATGATTGAAGCGGCAACGGAAGAAGCAATGCGCCGCCACACCGACGCCATCGCCAACGCCATCCAGCAGGCGATTGGGGTTTGATTCGCCACGGGGGTCTGTCACCCTGAGCGTTCATTGGGCCTGCGGCCCGGCCATGGGGATGAAAAACTCTTTCCGGCTGTCATCCTGAGCGACGAGCGCAAACGGGGTCCCCAGCAAGCACCGGGTTTGTGCTTGCTGGGGTGTTGGAGCGAGGAGTCGAAGGACCCCTATTCCACCTATATGTCTGAGGACGCATAGGGGTGCTTCGACTCCGCCTGCCCAAAAAACGGGCAGGCTCCGCTCAGCATGACACCCGGTTTCTTGCAGATGAAGCAGTGATCTCGACTGACTCCTGACCCTAATCCCTAACCCCTAACCCCTAATCCTCAGCCCCTGGCCCCTACTCCATGTCTCTCCAGTTCGGTCCCACGCCAACCTCCACTCTGAGCGGCACCTTAAGTGTGTGCACATTCTCCATGCGGTCGGTGACCAGCCGCCTCATGGTGTCCACTTCATCCTCGGGTACTTCGAAGACCAGTTCGTCGTGCACCTGGAGCAGCATTCTGGAGCGCAGCTTGCGCTCGCGCAGCTCGGCGTCAATGCGAATCATGGCAATCTTGATGAGGTCGGCGGCAGTTCCCTGCAGCGGCGTGTTCACCGCGGTGCGCTCGGCAAAGCCGCGCAGGTTGCTGTTCTTGCTGTGGATGTCGGGGATGGGACGCACGCGCCCAAACAGCGTTGTCACTTTCTGATCGCGGCGCGCCTGGTCCAGGGTTGCGTCGATGAAGCTGCGCACCCCGCTGTACTTCTCGAAATAGGCATCGATGAAGCGCTTGGCTTCCTTGGTGTCAATGCCGAGCTGCTGCGACAGTCCGAACGGTGACAGCCCATAGACGATGCCGAAGTTTACCGCCTTGGCGCGCCGGCGATGTTCGGGATTGACCATCAACGGCGGCACGCCGAAGACCTGCGAGGCGGTGAGGGTGTGGATGTCTTCGCCGGTGCGGTAGGCCTCGACCAGCAGCTTGTCGCCGGAGAAATGCGCCAGCAGCCGCAATTCGATCTGCGANNGTGCGAATCGGAATGTTTTGCAGGTTCGGATTCGTGGACGACAGCCGTCCGGTGGCCGAGCCCGCCATGTTGAAGGTGGTGTGCAACCGCCGGGTGCACGAGTTGACCAGCACCGGCAGCGCGTCCACGTAGGTTGACTTGAGCTTCGAAAGCTGGCGGTAGTCCAGCACCATGCGCGGAACTTCGTGCTCGCCCGCAAGCCCTTCCAGCACGTCCACCGCGGTCGAGATGGTCTTGCCCTTGCCGTACTTGAACGGCTTGGGCAGGTTCAGCTTGTTGAATAGCACGTCGCCCAGTTGCTTGGGCGAGTTGATGTTGAACTCGAAGCCCGACTTGTCGTAAATCTCGCGCGCCTTGGAGTTGATATCGAGTTCCAAACGCTGCGACATTGCCGCCAGCACAGCGCAGTCGAGCTTGACGCCGGCCTCTTCCATGCGCGCCAGCACAGCTACGAGTGGAAGGTCGATCTCGTCGTAAACCTTGCGCAGTCCGGTCTTCTCGATCTCGCCACGCAACTTGTCGGTAAGCCGCAACGTGATGTCGGCGGCTTCGGCCGGAGAGGGACCTAACACCAAGCTGAAGTGCCGCTGCGCAGTCTGCGACAACCCGTAGCTCGCAGCGCTCGAGTAGGTGGGATCGAGCAAGTAGCTGTACAACAGGGGATCGTGCTGCACACCCGCGAGCGTCAGCGCATGCTGGGCAAAGACATGCATCGCCGACTTGTAGTCGTGCATCGCCTTGGATATCGCTTCATCGGCAAGCGCACGCTTTAGGGGTTGCGCAACTTCCGAGTCATCCAGCGCAAGCGTCAGGGCTTTACCGGGCTCGGCGGTGATGGCGACCCGTAGACTTGCGGGCACCGACGCAACCTGCGGCGCCGCTGTCAGTGAGAGTTGTTCGTTGTCTTGCTCGTCTCCACTTTCTTCTTCTTCGGCAGCGGCGGTTTGCTGCGCTGCCGATTCCAGCGCGATGGCGAGCACCGCCCCTGGCCTGCTCGCGAGCGCCACAACAGCTTCGACCTCGGCAGCGGATTGGGCGTCGCGATAGTCGGTCTCGCCGAGTTCGACGCTTTCATGCAGGAAGTCCTGGACCAGCGTCGTAAACTCCAGTTCGGTAAACAGCGCGCGAGCAGCAGCCGGATCGGGCTCCTGCGCGCGCATGGCTTCCGGCTCGAATTCGACCGCGACATCCGTCTTGATGGTCGCGAGCTGCTTGCTCAGCAGGATGGCGTCGCGATTGTTCTGCAGCGACTCGCGATAGGCCTTGCGCTCGACTTCCTCGGCGTGCTCCAGCGCGTTCTCCACGCTGCCAAACCGCTGGATCAGCTCCACCGACCCTTTGTCGCCGATGCCGGGTGCGCCCGGAATATTGTCGATGGCATCGCCGCGCAGCGCCATCACGTCCACCACTTTGTCCGGCGGCACGCCCAGGATCTCTTCCACTTTGGCGGCGTCGCAAATGAGATTGTCCTTGGGCGGGTTCAGCACGCAGGTGCGCTCGCTGACCAGTTGCATCATGTCCTTGTCGCTGGAGACCACAAACACCGAGTAGCCTGCGTCCGCGGCTTGCCGCGCCAGGGTGCCAATCACGTCGTCGGCCTCGAAGCCGGAGGCCTCGATCATGGGGATGCGATACGCCTCCAGCGCGCGCCGGATGTAAGGCACCTGCTGCACTAAATCTTCCGGCATGGCTTTGCGATTGGCCTTGTAGCCGCCGTAGGCCACGTCAACATAGGTCTGCGTCTTGCTGTCGAACTTGCGCAGGCTGGGCATGGCGGTGGCCTGCTCATCGCGAAAAGTGGGCGCGGCCACGTCGAAGACGGCGGCAAGATATTGCGGCTCGAAGTCCGCGCGCAACTTGCGCAACATGTTGACGAAGACGAAGGTCGCGCTGGTGGGGATGCCGGTCTTAGTGGACATGGGCCGCTGCCGCGCCATGGCATGGTAGGCGCGGAAGATGAACGACATCGTGTCGATCAGGTAGATGCGGCCCTTCGATCCCACCGGCTCAGCGGGAACAGCAACGGTGGCTTTGGCTGCAGCTGCCGGCTTCGCGGCGCTGGAGACAGTGGCGGACTTCGGAGTTTTCTTGGTGGAGGGCAAGAGAAAATTCTAACAAGTCGCGGTGAAGCCTGCCAGAGACCGCGATACATACATGCTGAAGGTGGCGTAATCGGCATTTCTCGTCTGCTATCGGTGTAGGCTTGTATGGTGTCTAATTGAATGGTGACTTACCGCATGATCCGATACAGCCGTTTTCCTGCGCTGTTAGCGATCGCGCAGACCTTCATTGCCGCGCTGTTTGGGGGTGTCGGCCTTTGGCAACGAAGTCACATCCTGAGCCAAACATTCTGGGGCGGCCAAACCCTTTGGGACAGCACTGCACGATTCCACGTTTGGCCGTGGCCATTCAAGTTCGCAGTGATCACAAACATCCCCGCTTTCTTTGCAGGTGCGCTTGTGTCGCTGCCAATTCACTCTCTTTGGCCTAAAGTGCCTGAAGCGGTTGACCTCGCACCATCACTTGTCTTCGTAGCCATGCTTTGGTATTGGGTGGGTTCTCGGCTCAACCGCAGATGGGGCGATGTCAATGCAGCGAGCGTCTTGTCCGGTACCAAGATACCGTGGATATTGCTTCTCGTCTTCACCGCCGCTTGCTTGATCGGAGCATTTGTCCCAATAGGTTACGTGGGCTACATCTACTACGGAGTGGCGATCTGGGTATCTCCAACCGTCATCATTTTCGTAGCGTCGCGACGCTCAAATGCTCATACTCCGACGTCATTGTCGTAAACAGCCCCATGACATCACCAATCCCTAGCCGTCAGTGCTGACTCGGAGGCAACGCCAGGAACGAGCTTGGGGAAAGAATCTCGATACCCTGAAAAGGATTGAGCACGAGCAGGTCAGAGTCGCCGGTAACGATGTGGGTCGCATGGCCGCTCACTGCGAGTTCGAGAAACTTGTCGTCCTTTGAGTCACGGCAAGCTGCGATCTCTACATCCACCTCGACCCATTGAGTCTGGCGAGTCAGGGCCGCAAGAAACCGGCGAACATCTTCGTCATCGACGTAACGGGCGAACTGCTTTCTGCCGAGAACTTCGTAGAGTTCGGCCAGCACCGCAAAAGAGAGCAAGATGGTTCCACGGCGAAGCGCCAGATCAAGAGCCTGACGAGGCTTTGAATTCGGCATAAGCAATGCGCTAACCAAGACGTTGGTGTCGAAGACGCAGTGCAACTAGGCGTCCTTCAGGAGGGAGTCCAACATCTCCGGTGTGAGTCCGCGGGCTTTCGCCTTGTTCCCTACCTCATCGAGCACTTGCTGCAAGGACGGATACTCGCCGGCGGCCAATTCGCGGAGCCAAAGACTCAAGAGCGCTTGAATCTTGCGCTTTTCCTCCGGCGAGGCGGAGTCGTAAGCGCGCGCCGTTTGCGGGTCGAGCGGAATTGTAATCGAGGGGTTCGCCATCGCAGGGCCTCCCGACTATTCTACGGCAAGCAGGTTATGAACTGGGTGCCCCATCGTTCGTGCGTGCTTTGGCGCTTGCTCCCACCCTTTCGCAAAGGAGGCGAACGGATTGGGCATCCGTCCGCTTACGTCCTTTGCTGTAGCCCTTGGAAATAGCTGCTGAGTGCTGCAGGACTTGGTCTAAACGTCGTACGTACCGACAGCATCGTATCCAACGTGCTAAGCAAGCCTGTGCTCACTGGAAGCTTGCGTCCGCTCGCCCGGATGCCGCCGGCCAAGGCGTTCTGGTCATAGTCGGTGGGATGCTGCCCGAGTAAGCTTTGCAGCATGACTACGCCCAGCGAAAAAATGTCGGAAGCGCAGGACAAGGTTCCCCCGACGGCCTGCTCGGGCGATAAGTAACCCACCGTTCCAAAAGGCTGACGCGCGGCAAGCGTATGGTCTTGCTCTAAATCCCTGGCGGCGCCAAGGTCGATGAGAACGGCGCCGCCGGAGGGTCTAAGCATAATGTTCGAGGGCTTTACGTCCCCATGAACAAGGCGTCGCGACCAAAGTTCCGCAATTGCCGCCGAGACATCACTCCCTATGGGCAGCACTTCGAATTCCGGCAGCGGTCCGCTTTCCAACCGATCGCCCAGCGATTCTCCTTCTATGAATTCCCACGCGACGTATCGGGTGGGTCGACCGGCCACGCCACAATGACCATGTTCAATCAGCCGAGCCAAGGCTGGATGCGAGATGTTTTCCATCGCGCTGATCTCGCGCTGTACGCGACTGTCCTGACTGGCATAGAGGTACAACTTCAGAGCTACAACGTCATTAGCCGCTGTGCCGTCTGGCCGGGAAGCCCTGGTTGCCTTAAAAACTGCTCCCTGACCGCCAATGGCAATTTCGGAATCAATGATGTAGCGCCGGCCCAGCGCAGCTTCTATATCGGCAGGCACAAACGGGTGAACATCCATACGATCAACGACGTAAGCGGCAGTTCTGCTGACGTTTCCTTTTCACGGGATGCGAAAGAACCGTTCATACAAATATACCCGCGAATCGTAAACGAGGGGGCGCTTATTGCTGATTGGGTACTGATCTCATTCTCTCGATTATCTGGCCGCGATGCCCCACAAGCCCTAATTTCTGCCGCCAACACGGAATTAGATCAGTGCCGCTGATGGAGAGCGCCAAATCAGGGACCTCGTCAACCGGCGAGTGATGAGCAAAACTGGAGTTTTCGATCCGCAGATAGCTGTTGTTAACAGGCAAATTACACCATCAATCCTTAGCTAACTCAAAAGACGCATGTCCTACTCGATCAACATGCAATCCCCATACGAATAGAAGCGGTAGCGCTGGCGGACTGCATGTTCGTACGCCTGCAAGGTGGGCTCGCGGCCGGCAAAGGCCGCGACCAGCATCAGCAGCGTCGATTTCGGCAAGTGGAAGTTAGTCAGCATTGCGCCGACCACGCGAAACTCAAATCCCGGATAGATAAAAATGTCAGCCTCGCCACTCTGCGCCGTAATGCGGCCATCGGGGGTGCCCCACCCTTCGGCAAGCTCAGGGCAGGCTCCTTCGGCACGCTCGGAGCAGCCCCCAAGCTGGTTTTGCTTGGGTGGGCTGGTGCGCGCGGCAAATTCCAGTGTACGCACGGTTGTGGTTCCCACCGCCACGATTCGCCGTCCGGCATCGCGCGCGCGCTGGATTCGTTGCGCCGCATCAGCTGAAATTTCGTACCACTCGCGATGCAGTTTGTGTTCCTCAACGACTTCCTCGCGCACCGGCTGAAACGTGCCGAGCCCCACGTGCAGCGTGATCTCGACAGTTTCGATACCACGCTCGCGAATGCGCTCAAGAATTTCCGGCGTGAAGTGCAGGCCCGCCGTCGGCGCGGCGACGGAGCCGAGCGGTTTGGCGTAAATCGTTTGGTAAGACTCGCGATCCGACGGCGCATCCGGTCGATCAATGTACGGCGGCAACGGAATATGGCCGATGCGATTGAGCACGCCGAAGAAATCGTCCACCGGATCGAAGCGCAGACGGCGCTCGCCAAATGTTCCGCGGCCCACGATCTCGGCCGCGAGTTCATGCGACGATTCATCGGCGTCGCCGCCGAAATAAATCCACTCACCCAATCCGAGCTTGCGGCCGGGATGGACCAGCGCTTCCCACTGCGGCGGATCGGCAGCGAGTTGCCTGGTCAGCAGCACTTCGACTCGGCCGCGAAGGAAGTCTTTCGCCGCGAGATTCTGGGTCGACAGCCGCTGCGCGCGCGAGCCGCTGCGATGTCCGAAAAGGCGCGCCGGCAATACCTTGGTGTTGTTAAAAACCAGCAGATCGTGAGGCCGCAACAACTGGGGAAAGTCGCGAAACACGAGGTCGTCGAGGCGGTCGTCACTGCGATTGAGATGCAACAGCCGCGCCGCTGCCCGGTCGGGCAGCGGCCCTTGGGCGATCAGTTCCTGCGGCAGGCGATAGTCGAAATCAGAGACCAGCACAAAGCGATTATGCCTGAGCGGGCGGACCGGCCACTCGCGGAATTGTACTTCTCTTTTGCCGAAATCGTTTCCTGCGGTAGGATAGCAACCGGAACCTTTCCCGCGCGTTGGGGCCCAATTTCATGAAGACCGAGCAACAACACAGGGACGACATTGTCCGCTTCGGCAGGATGCTGCACCAGACCGGCCAGGTGGCCGCCACCGATGGCAATCT
>PLYW01000263.1 GCA_003151875.1 Acidobacteriaceae bacterium | reverse complement strand
ACCAGCTGAGCTACCTGGCCACGCGGCGCGAGTGCGCAAAGAAACCTACTGCGGCACCTGAATTATAACAACGCAACAACCACTGCGCCAAACTCGCCAGTCGTGCACCGGCAAAACCCCGCATCTGGAAAACCTCTGTCGGCCGCGTTTCGTTCAACCGCCAGGCTTCAACCGCACACCGGTCGCGCCCGCAGGCGCCATCAATCATTTTGCCTGCCAGCATGGGGAACAAACATTACAGGAAGATGGATCTCATTGCCGCGATGGGGGCCGTCACCCTGGCCGCACAGAAAACGCAGATTGAGCCTTGCTGACTTCCGGGTACTCGGCAGGTTAAGCGTGCGCGGGCTTATTCGTGGAACATTCATCAGGCTTTCACAAACTTGTAACTTTTCCAACTTACGATTCGGAGGAACCTAAATCAACAAATTGCAGTTGGCATCGACGATCCAGGGTTCGCGAAATTGGTTGTAACTCATCTGCCCCACTGAGTTTTCAGGAGAGAAAGAAAAAATGAAACGACCACTAGCCTTAGCGCTCGCGGTTCTGATCACGACGAGCGTTGTCGCACAAACACCGTCCGCGAGTCCGAAACCGAAGGCTGCCCGCCACAGCAGTACTGCTCCGGTTTCCAAAACCCTTCAGGACATGAAAGACGCCATTTCCGCGCAACAACAGCAGATACAGCAGTTGCAGCAGCAGATCCAGAGCCGGGACACGGCGATTCAGCAGTTGCAGCAGCAGGTGGGCCAGGCGCAATCGACAGCCCAGCAGGCCCAAGAGACGGCCAACGCTGCGGTCCCCAAGGCCGAAGATTTGGACAAGCAGTACATGGGCACGCTAGAACATGATGTCGCCGACCTGAAGACGGTTTCGGGCAACACCGCGAGTGAGCTGCAGGAAAGCCAGAAGCGGATCAACGGTCTAGAGAGTCCGCTGGCGATTCACTACAAGGGAATCACCATTACGCCGGGCGGCTTCCTGGCGGCAGAAACGGTATGGCGGCAGCGCGCCGAGGGCGCCGACATTAATACGAACCTGAACGGGATTCCGTACACCGGTTCGTCCACGGCGCGCATGTCGGAGTTCTATGGGTCGGGCCGTCAGTCGCGGGTTTCGATGCTGGCCGAAGGCAAGCTCGAAAACATGAAAATGACCGGCTACGTGGAAGCCGACTTCCTGGGTTCCGGTACTACCTCCAACAACAACCAAAGCAACTCCTACGTTATGCGTCAGCGCCAGGTGTGGGGACAGGCGGCGCTGAAAAACGGCTGGATCTTCACCGGTGGTCAGATGTGGAGCTTGGTGACCGAGACCAGGCAAGGTCTGGATAATCGTGCCGAAGCGCTACCCATGACCATCGACCCGCAATACACCGTGGGCTTTAGCTGGGCGCGGCAGTATGGTTTCCGCGTGGTCAAGAACCTCGGCCACAAAGCCTGGTTCGGCTTCTCAGTGGAGAATGCGCAGGAGACCGTTACCACGCACGGCAACACCGCCAACTCCTTCCTCATCGGTTCGCAGGGCAACTCCGGCGGCTTGTACAATGCCGCCATCAACGGTTGTTCCAGCAGCCTCAACTCAACGTTCACTTCGGTTACGACGAGCTGCACCAATCTGGCGAATTACTCCTTCAACCCGTCGCCGGACTTTATTGGAAAACTCGCCTTTCAGCCGGGCTTCGGACACTATGAAGTCTTCGGGATCATCAGCGACTTCCGCGATCGCATCTTTCCCAATGCGGGTGCGACCACGCCCAGCGCGGCGGGGGCCTTCAACAGCTCGACGTGGGGCGGTGGGGGCGGCGGCAACGCTCGCTGGTCGATGTTCCAGAAGCATGTTGACCTCGGTATCCACGCCTTGGCTGGACGCGGCGTCGGCCGCTACGGGACGTCCGGACTCGCGGACACCACCATTCGTCCGAACGGGACGATCGCACCCATCACCAGCTACCAAGGCCTGTTGACGTTGGAGTACCACAATCCTAAGTGGGATTGGTATGGCAATGGCGGTATCGAATATGACGACCGCACGGCCTTCCTGAACGCCAAGGGCGCGCCGGTGGGATACGGCTCGCCGCTGTTCAACAACACCGGCTGCGGCATTGAGACTCTGCCCAGCTCGGGGTTGACCGCTGGCTTCAATCCCGGCGGCTTGTCCAACTGCAACGCCGATACCAAAGACATCGTCGAAGGCAGCCTGGGCTTCTGGTACAAGCCCTACAACGGGCCCAAGGGGAAGATGCAGTTCGGTCTGCAGTACTCGTACCTGACCAGGGTGGCCTGGAGCGGATACGGTACCCACGTGCCCGCGCCGTCGGGAGGTAATCCGACGGCCGTCGATAACATGATCTTCACTTCCTTCCGTTATTACCTGCCGTAAGCAACCAGTCGGATGGCCGGTCCTCCGCCGGCCATCCGACATTTTTTTGCCATCATCAGGGTTCTCATGCTTTGAAGGGGCACGGCTTCAGCCGTGCCGTGAGCTACTGTCGCTACGGTGGCTTTAGCCACTGGGGGACTTCGGGTTGAAACGAAAGCAGGAGTTACCTCAGGGGCTGAAGCCCAACTCTCCCTGCACACGTAACGGCACGGCTGAAGCCGTGCCCCTTCAAAGCTTCCTGCCTTCAGCTAACGAAACAGATGAATAATCCAAGATCACTTGTGCGGCCGGGCGGAGCGCTACACC
>PLYW01000056.1 GCA_003151875.1 Acidobacteriaceae bacterium | reverse complement strand
CACTGCGGCTAGCTTGGGTTCGAACCCCATAAGATATGCCGGATAAGCATCTTCTGCCCGAAATAGGTGTTGCTCCACTATGTCTTCCGGCTGCACAACTCCCTCTGCCCTCAGGTCGCGCACTACTTGCGCGCACAGTTCAGACGGTTGACTCCAAGCCTTGTCCGACGTTTTACACGTCACCTCGGCAAGCAGCGTCGTGCAGTCTGAGGGGTACACCTCGACACCCGATTGTCGCGGCTCGGACACGCGGTGAAACGAGCGGCCGTGGAAATACGTAACCGCCCCGTCCAGCACTTGGGTTTTGCGCACCAGCAGTCCCACCGTTATCATTCCCAGCCAATGCAAGCCACTAGCCGCTTCCAGCACCGCGCTTGGACGTGCCGGCTCCATTCGTTGCACCAATTGGCGCACTGGGATGGTGGAGACGACGAGGTCGCACTCTTGTTCCTTCTCAATGCCATCACGCCTCCATACGACTGCCTGGGCGCTTCCGTTCGCGCACAACACCCGCACGGCTTCCGCGCCGAGTTGAACCCGTCCGCCAGCAGCTTCGATCCGCGCCGCCAGGACTTCAAACATTGCCCCCATCCCACGAGGCGTACTGTACATTACCGGAGCGCCTAATTCCGTGCGCCGGGAATTCAACTGCCGATCCCCCAAGCCAAGCCGCGCCAGCAGCGATCAAACCCGCTCAGCCGGGTTGAACCGCGGCATCCGCTGGGCTACGAATTCGGCAGAAATCTCCCTGACCGGCATGCCCCAGAACCGCTGCGTGTAATCAGCGAACATGGCTTCGTATAGAGTGCGGCCGTACAGGCGCACAATCGCTTCCTCGGCATTGCCCGGTCGATCACGATGAAAAGGCGCAGCCAGCAGAGCGCCGCCAAATCCACAAAGGCATCGTATAGCCAGCTCTACCGGCAGATTGCGCCAAAGATCGATGCCACGAAGTGGATACGGATATAACTGTCCCCCCAGTTGTATCCGCACCTGTCGTTTCTTGCCAATTGCGTTGTTTCCGGTCAAGCTCCGAAATTCTTCCAAGAACTTCACATCTGCGTCGTGGAAAGCGTGTGTTCCATGCGAGTAACAGTTCAAACCTGCCGGCAGGCTAGCGCACAGTCCTCCAATCACAGGCTCGCGTTCGATCAAATGGGTTTCGAAGCCGAGCTGGAGCAAGGTCCATGCTGCATACAATCCCGCCGGTCCGCCGCCCAAAATCACTGCCTTTCTCGGCCTCATCTGTCCGTGTCCATTCCGTTAACCGCTCTCGCCGGCTTTTTGAAACGAATCCGCCCGCAGGCGACACCCGTCTATTTCGATTGTGAGTTCTTGAACTGGAACGTACCTGCCGTCTTCGATGTCGGCCGCCGTGCATAGCGAAGGCTGGAAGTCGGGAAGCAACAGCATGCCTTGTGCCGTCCAAGGGGGCGCGGACTTGCCACTTCCGCCCGGCGGACACGGAGCAATATAGAATTTCTTGAACAGGTCGCGCGGTTCGCCCGGGCTACGCGGCACAAAGCTGAGGTCCAGCATCCTCGGATTGCGCCTGCCGGCCAGATCGTATTGGGCGATCACCAATGCGTATGCCAAGAACCGCAATACCGCACTCTCTGCCTCTTCGTCCAACCGGGCTTTCTCAAACCGTTTCTTAGTGAGTACGTGCCCCGCGCGCGCCAGATAGTGCTCCCGTTGCTCTAGGGGCAGCTTTCCCTTCCATCCCGCATTCTCCAGGTCAGCCCACGCCCTTTGATCTCCCGTGCGCCAATACCGTTCCAGGATCTCGCGGTTCCGCTGGTAGCTCAATTCCACCGCTTCCGCGCCGACTATCCCTACCAGATCGCGGAGGCGCACGGGGCGGATGAAATCCAGACCTATGTTACCGAGCATCGCTTCCATTCCGCCGCAGTACGGCTCAATGGTTTCATCGGCGCCGAACACGTGGGCGTAGAATTCATCGGCAAGAATCAACTGCACCCGGATGCCTGGGGGATACAAGCGCTGCAGCTCGCCGCAGATTCTGGCCAGTTGCTCCATAGCCATCCACTCCGCGAGGTCCGGATCCGGATACGGGCAATATTGCGCGGTTTTTGAGCCGCCGAACTGCACGACTGCTGGAATCGCTTCTCTCAAACTCGTTGACGCCGCAACTCGTTTACGCATCTCGGATTTTTGCAGTTCTGGGAGCAGCGGTCCCTTCATCCGTACACCGCGCCTGAGGAACAGGTTCGTAATGGACTGAGCTACATCGCAATCCAGGGGCGCTTCGTCGTCCTTCGCCGGCAGCCGGTGCCAACACAGAGCCTGAAGTCTCCTCAAAGCCGGTGCATTATCTTCCATAGCAGCCCTTCAAAAGGTCGGTGCTGCGGAGGGCGGACCTCAAGACCTACGCAGGAATGAATTCACGTTCTGGTGCGAGCAGGCCCCGAACCGGCATCAACACTTAAATCGATTCGTCCAGGGCCCTAATATCCGTGAGGATGCGAACGGTGCCAAGCCCAGGCTGTTTGTACGATTGCCACCACGTCCGTATAGCGCGGCGACCAACCTAATAAGCCCCGTATCTTGTTGGAATCGGCCACCCGCACAGCGCAGTCGCCCGAACGTCGTTTTCCGCTGCGAGTCGCGATGCGCAGCCCAGTTACCTGCTCCACGGCGGAGATCGTCTCTCGTACCGACGTTCCCCTTCCGGTGCCGACGTTACAGCAGATCGACTGTCCCGGCTGCAACCCCTCGAGTGCCAGCACGTGCGCCTGTGCGATGTCTTCCACATGCACGTAGTCCCGCACGGCCGTTCCATCCGCTGTCTCAAAATCATCGCCCAGGATCACGAAGGCCTCGCGCCGGCCCATGGCCACATCCAGCAGCGCAGGAATCAGGTGCGTCTCTGGACGATGGTCTTCCCCGCGTTCTCCACCCGGGCTGGCTCCGGCTGCATTGAAGTAGCGCAGCACAGCGTATCCCATTTTGTGCGCAACTCGGTAATCTTCCAGGGCGTTTTCTACCGCCAGCTTGGTACGCCCGTAGCAGCTCTGCGGTCGCAACGGCCCGTTTTCCGCAATGGGGAATCGGGCATCTCCATAAACTGCCCCCGAACTCGAAAACACGAAACGCGGCACACCACACTCCTGCAGTGTCGCCAGCAGTTCCAATGTCTTGATGACGTTGGTCCGATAGTATCCTGCGGGGTCCGTCGTAGACTGCAATTCTCCAGTCGCGGCGGCAAAGTGCATCACCGCATCCACTCCGTGATCTCGGATGACGGCTCGCAACACTGATCTATCGCCGAAATCACCCCGCACTAGCCATCGAGCGTCAATCGCCTCCACGTGTCCGCTGCTCAGATCATCCAGTACTACAACCTTATGTCCGCGCTGTGCCAATGCATGGCATGTGAAACTGCCAATGTAGCCTGCACCGCCGATCACCAGCACCATATCCCAACTCGACTTTGCATGATTGTAACGGTCACGTCCCGAACGGGAGCTTCAGATGACTATCGGTAATTGCGACCTGTGGTAAAGCGATCATCCCCGCCTGCACCAATCTCACATTCGCTGCCTTCCTTAAGCTCAGTCCTTTGGTGCAATATCGAAATGGTACAACCGAATGGTTTTGCCGGCGACCCGCTCGGGTTTGTAGTTCTCCAGCCAGCCGTAATCCTGCGGCGCTGTCCTGATGAAGAACTCGCTTACGGCGACCCAACCCGCCGGCCTTTGTCGTGGTAGCAGGAGCTGCGCAGGAGGCAGGCCCTGGAGCGTCAGGTCGGCCGAGCCTTCATAAGCAATCCAGATGAAATCGACGTGGTTCTGCTGCAGCACCGAAGAAAGACGCTTCAGGTCCTGGCCCCAATCGA
>PLYW01000272.1 GCA_003151875.1 Acidobacteriaceae bacterium | reverse complement strand
GAGTTTCTCGACCAATATCGCGGGCCCCTGGTGCAAGTGGAAGAAGCCGCGCATCCGAAAGCCAGCAAATCCTCGCCAGACAGCAACGCCGCCAACAACACTCTGCTCAATACCAATGACGAGCTCTACCTGCGGGGCAAGGGCGGCTTCGTGTTCTGGATGCTACGCGACATGACCGGCAATGAAGCCCTGCAACGCGCCCTTGCGTCCTTTCGCGGCGGCGCCGATAAAGATCCGAGCTACTTTCAGCATCTGGTGCAAACGAGCGCCAAACGCGATCTGGAATGGTTCTTCGACGACTGGGTATATCGCGATCGCGGTTTGCCGGAGTTTCATGTGGAGTCGGCGTACACTCGCCCCTTGCTCAGCGAGACCAACAAGAGCTTCCTGGTAACTGCGACCATCGAGAACCGCGGCGGCGCAGGAGCGGAGGTGCCGGTGCTGATTCAGACTCCTTCCGGCGAGAAGAGTGTCCGCGTTGTGGTGAAGGCGGGAGAAAAAGGCACGGGGCGCATCGAGGTGGCAGTGACGCCCGCCAAGATCGTGGTCAACGATGGCAGCGTTCCGGAAGCCAACCTGGGCAACAATGTGTATGAAATTCCAGGCAAGCAGCCGTGAGGCAAAAGCTCTACCGGAGACGCTGTTATCATTTTGAGTCGCGTCTCCGCGACCAGAACGCACAAATGAGGACCGCTTGAGCTACATCCAGTTTCTCGGCGCGGCCGGGGTGGTTACCGGCTCGAAGCATTTGATCCATGTCGGCGACAATGGCGCGCGACCGTTGCAGGTATTGGTGGATTGCGGCCTCTTCCAGGGGCAAAAAGAATGGCGGGAGCGCAACTGGCAAGACCTGCCGGTGCCGGCGGATGCGATTGACGCCGTCATCCTGACGCACGCTCACCTCGATCATTCGGGCTGGATTCCGCGCCTGGTGAAGCAGGGCTTTCACGGCCCCATCTTCGCGACCCCGGCAACCATCGATCTGTGCAGCATCCTGCTTCCCGACTCCGGACATCTGCAGGAAGAAGACGCGGCGTACTACAACAAGACGCGGGCCAGCAAACACATGCCGGCGTTGCCGCTCTACACCATGGAAGAGGCGCAGCAGTGCCTGACGCTCTTCCGGCCGGTGAACTTCGACGAAGCCAAGCAACTCATGGGCACGCTGGGGTTCCGATTTGTTCGAGCCGCCCACATCCTCGGCTCGGCGATGGCTGAGGTCACACTCACCTCGAACGGCAAGTCGCCGAAGCTGCTTTTTACCGGCGATATCGGCCGCGTGCGCGACAGCCAGATCGCGCCCGGCAAAGTTGTGCACTCCGGTCCGACCGAGGGCGAAGCGTGCGATCTGCTGGTGATGGAAAGCACCTATGGCAACCGCCTGCACCCGCACACCGATCCCCGTCCCGAACTGGCTGCGCTGCTCCGCAGCACGCTCCAGCGCGGCGGCAGCGTGATTGTCCCCTCGTTCGCCGTCGAGCGGACGCAGAAGTTCTTGTTCCTGCTCAAAGAGTTGATGGAGACCGGACAGGTGCCGCGCGTGCCGGTGCACACCGACAGTCCCATGGCGATCAAGGCGGTGCAGATCTTCCTGAAACACACGGAAGAATTCACTCCCGAGACGAAGGCCCTAATCGAGAAATACGGCTCTCCCTTGGAATGGCCAAATTTTTATTTCGATATCACTCAGGACCAGTCGAAGAAGATCAACCAATCAAACTATCCGGCGATCATCGTGTCGTCGAGCGGCATGGTCACCGGAGGACGCGTGCTGCATCACCTGATGCAGCGACTGCCTGACCCGAAAAACCTGGTACTGTTCATTGGCTTTCAGGCACCGGGCACGCGAGGATTTACCATCAAGAGCGGCGCTTCGGAGGTGAAGATCTTCGGCGAGCAGGTTCCAATTCGCGCGCAGGTGGCGGCACTGGAACAGTTCAGCGATCACGCCGACACACCGGAATTGCTGGAGTGGCTGCACACCTTCAGGGGTGCGCCCAAGGAGACATACCTCGTCCACGGCGAACCGCCGGCAGCAGCAGAGTTGCGCGACGCGATGGTGAAAGATTTGGGATGGGACGTGCACGTGGCCGCCTATCGCGAGAAAGTGCAAGTTGGATAAGCGCCGCCTACGCAACTGCTGCTGACTACTGACTACTGCACCCTACGCCGCGTGGGTTGAGGAGTCAGCCGGCTTGGCCTCAGCTTCCGCGACGGCTGCAGGGCGTGCCCGGCCTTCGCGGTGCGTGCCGCCTTCAAAAGCTACGCGCGCAAAGGTGATGTCGAGTATCAAGCCGCTAAATGCCTGGCACAAAGCTTCATTGATGTGCACCACTGAAGCCGCTTGCTCATCGCTCAGTCCGGCATCGAGCAACTGCGGAAAGCTGGTTTCCAATTTTGCGGGAAGCTCGCGCGCCAGGCCAAACGCACTTTCGCCAATGCGATATTGGCAGTCGGTGAAGAGCGGAGATTGCATCGACTCCTGCAATACCCGCCCGTACCCCTGGTAGAAGCCAGGCCAGCACGCCAGGGCGCGATGTTCGTCCGAGATGAATGCCAACTCCAGCAGGCGGCGACGTTCGTCCCAAATACGATGCAGCGCTGGCGGCGCCTCGTCATCCTCCAGCAAACGCGGCGACACCGCGAAATTAGGATGTTGCGCCGGTTGAGGCGCAATCTGCTCCGCACCGGCCGGTCCCTCGAACGCCTGCATCTGCGCGGACGCAATCAGCAATAGCAGCGGGTCGAGATACTGGTAGTAATCGAGAACCTGCGCCAGCGAGATCCCAGCCGTTCCGTTGCCATGCAATTCACGCGAAGCCAGGCTGCCCACATTGAAGTAGTTATGGATGCGGGTGTAGGACTCTGCGGCCAGGCGCGCACCAAGCCAAAAAAACTGGCGCGACTGCGCCGCCGGGCGAAAGGCCTGCCAATGGATCTCCAGAAACTCAGGATAGGCGGCATAAGCCTGATAGAGAAGTGGAACTGCCGGCAGGCCGAGGCTGTGTCGAACTTCGTCGAAAATTTCTCGAGTGCGCAAGGGCGCCTCGGACTCGCCTACCAGGTTTAGCCGATTGCCCCGTCTCCATCGCATATACAGTTCGATGAGGCCGCCCGCCAGATTGATGTAAGGTGAAAACCGGAATTTGTACTTTCAGGCGCTCAACTGGCGGTGTTGTTTCACTAGGGTCAACCAAGGTGAAGCACTCCCGGCGCGTCGGATAAAATTAGCTGTGGAATCGCAGTGATGGAGAGGCCCAGCCCAAGCCGCCGCTTCGAGGTTCTGTTCGATAACGCCGAACCCAGCTTCGTTTCCGATGACGCCTACGCGCCTTACGGCAATTTTGGCTTCCCGCCCCCTCCGCCCGGTCGCCCTTGGATCTATTCCAACTTCGTGCAGTCGCTTGACGGCATTACTACGCTGCTGGGCAAGCACGGCTCCGGCGGCGAGATCTCGCAGTCGCCAGAAGACCGCTGGCTGATGGACCTGTTGCGCGCGCACGCTGACGGCCTGCTGATGGGCATGAACACTCTGCTGGAGGAGCAGCGCATTCGCGGGCCCGAGAGCCGGGGCATCGTCTTCCAGGTCGTCGACCCGCAGCTGCGCGGGCTGCGCGATCGCCTGGGTAAAGGACGCGAGCGCAACATCTTCGTGACGCGCGCGGTTGATCTCGACCTGTCGCGGCACAAAGTTTTCGATGGCGATGTGGTGGACGCGGCGATCCTTACTTCTCCAGCCGGGGCTGAACGCTTGCGCGCGCAGGGCTCCCCTCCGCAGGTCGCGGTCATCGCCGCCGGTGAAGGCGAAACCTTTGACTTGTCGCGCGCCATCGGTAAGGTTCGCGAGGAGTTGGGCGTCAAGTATCTGCTGTGCGAAGGCGGGCCAACTCTCTACGGCAGTCTGGCGCGCGCTGATCTGGTGGATGAAAAATTCATGACCGTCTCGCCGATCGAGGTGGGGCAAGTGGTCCCCTCCGAGCAGGAGCGCCTTGCCAGCGAGCAAGCCACTTCGCTGTTGCTACGTCCCACGGTCTTCGGCGGGCCGGGATATACCAGGGACAACTTGACGCGCTGGACTTGGCTGAGTTGCCGTAAGGCCGGTGACCATCAGTTCAGTCGCTACCGGCGGAAAGGCAGGGGCTAGGGGTCAGGGACTCTGCTGCTCATGCGCTCTTGGCTGGCGCGCGCCGAGGTGCAGCGGGTTGCGGATGGCGCGCAAGAACGTGGCTAGGTTGGGAATCAAATGCTTGCGGCGTGTTGGCATTGTGTCCTTCTGCCACTGTAGCATTTTCACAATCCCCGCCGCCGGAACCGGAGCGCTAACCCCGTCCACCGAGACGAAGCGCTCGCTGCGATCGGGCG
>PLYW01000062.1 GCA_003151875.1 Acidobacteriaceae bacterium | reverse complement strand
GTGCCCGTAGGAAGAAGTCCAAGACCTGGGCCCGGTGGACGGCCAGACAGTGTAGGAAACTGTTCCAGGCAAAGCCGATGCCAGAGCTGCAGTCGCCAATGTGGGAACTTGCGTTTGCATCTCCCCTAATACGTCGTCCTGCGCTTCTGAGGGACGAGCACTATGATGAGACGGGGCCTTTCGTCGTCATCCCGGAGAGTTGAAGCCCGTTGTAGAGGTGGGGAATTCTCACGACGACCTGTAACGATCCACCCAGCCTTCCATCGCAGCGGCCCCTCCGGGCAGTGCGATGGTGGGCTTTGACCCGCCCATGTTGGACCAGGCGGTAGGTTCCACCTTCACTGTGAATGTGAACCTGACCGGCGCGCAGAACGTGTATGCGGTTCCGGTGCAGATTCTCTACAACCCACGAGTGTTGCAGGTGCTGAACGTCTCCAATGGAACGCTGCCGGCGCAGGACAGGCAGACCGTCGCGCTGGTCAACCGCGATGACAGCATGGCCGGCATTCTGCAGCTCACCGCCTCACGTCCCCCCGGGGAGCGCCGGCGTTAGCGGCGACGGAGCGGTGTTTACGATCACCTTCCAGGCGAAAGCGCCGGGACGGGCGACCTTGAGCGTCAACCGGGCGGGAGTGAAGAACGCAAGCATGCAAAACGTTCCTGCCAGCGGTTCTCAGGCCATTGTGACCGTTCATTAGCAGCAGCGTCTAACGGGTAGCAGCCCCGGGCGCTAATCATCGTCGCGAGCATGCATACTCCAGCGGCAACACAGCCGGTTGATTGCGAAATCAGTCCCGGGAAGGACTAAACTAAGAGCGGTGCATCCCAATCTTTCCAGTGGCGTTTTTGCTGGTGATTATGCATCCCGACCAAGCCCAATGGGCGCGCAGCTCCAGATCCGGGTTCAAATCCGTGATCGACTGGAAATTCAGGGCGGTCGCAGGCATGGACCCTCCACTTCCGGGGCTAAGGACCTTACTCATGTCTTCCACTGTGAGTTCCGCCAAGGGCCTGATCAACGAGTTTCTCGAGTGGTTCGGCGATCTGGGCCTGTTTTTCTGGCAAGTTGTGCGGGCTGCAGTGACGCCGCCGTTTGAATTCCGCGAATTACTTCGACAACTCGACGAGATCGGATCAAAGTCCCTGCCGCTGGTCGCTTTGGCCGGTGCCGCCACCGGGGTTGTACTCTCTTTGGAAGCCCGTTACAGCCTGACTCGATTTGGGGCCAAATCGCTGCTTCCCGCCGCCATCGTGTTCTCCGTTATCCACGAGACCGGTCCGATCATCACCGGGCTGGTGGTGAGTGGCCGAGTAGGCGCTGGCATTGGTGCGGAGTTGGCGTCGATGAAAGTGACCGAGCAGATCGATGCCATCGAGGCATCTGCGGTAAACCCTTATAGGCTGCTAGCGGCGCCCCGCATCCTGGCTTGCATCCTAATGCTGCCTCTCCTGACCCTCGCTGCCGACTTATGCGGCCTGATGATGGGCTGGGTTGCACAAGCCCTGGTTGAGCCGCTTTCGTTACGCCAGTTCATCAATAGCGGTTTCAAGGGCTCCGATTTCAACGATTTCCTGCTACCCACGTTTAAGACCGCTGTGTTTGGCTTGATCATTGGGCTGATCGCGTGTTTTCAGGGAATGCGGACACGGGGAGGTGCCGAGGGCGTGGGCCGTGCGGCGACGAGTTCCGTAGTCTTGTCCTCGTTGTTTGTGATTCTGGCCGATGTCGTGCTGGTGAAATTCATTATCATATTTTTCCCGTGAACATTGATTAAACAGCTCGCGAAACAAGTATGGACACAACCGATCAAATTGCGATGAAGCGAGGAGAAGCTGAGGAAGACGGCAGTGCACCAGTTGTTGCCGTCGAGGACTTGCATAAGTCCTTCGGAAGTCAAAACGTCTTGAATGGGGTTAGCCTGACCGTGAGGCGCAGCGAGACCCTGGCGGTGCTGGGGCGCAGTGGTTCCGGAAAGAGCGTATTACTGAAGCTCATCATAGGCCTGCAGAAGCCTGACTCGGGATCGGTTCGCATCCACGGTCAAGACATCGCGGGCCTGGCTCTCGACCAGATCGGCGAAATCAGGAAGAAAATGGGTTTTCTGTTTCAGCACGCCGCGCTTTACGATTCGCTGACCGTCGAGCAGAACGTGGCTTTTCCGCTGCAGCACCATCAGAAGGAGATGTCGAGGACTGAGCAGGGCGACCGGGTCAGGCAACTACTGGCGGAAGTGGGCATGGAAGGCGANNGCACGTGCGCTGGCTTTGGAGCCGGATATTCTGCTGCTCGACGAGCCCACCGCTGGTCTCGACCCCATCAGTTCCGCGGAGATCGATGATTTGGTTCTCAAGCTCCAGGAGGAACATCACATGGCATCCATTGTAGTGACTCACGATCTGCACAGCGCGAAGACGATTGCGGACCGTCTGGCCCTGCTCAATGAGGGAAATGTGGTGATCGAAGGCAACTTTGAAGAACTTCAGAAAAGTGAGGTCGAGTTTGTTAGGGAATTTCTAAAGCATTCGTAGGAGGACACATGTCGAGAGCGGCGCGGTTAGGAGCTTTCATCGTTGCGACACTGGCCATTCTGGTGGTCGGTGTCTTCATCATCGGGAGCAAGCAGTATCTTTTCAGCTCCACGTACCAATTAAAGGCGCAATTCGACAATGTGGTGGGGTTGGATGCTGGAGGCGATGTGCGGGTGGGCGGCGTTCACAGTGGAACTGTGCGCAGCATCGTGTTGCCCCACAAGCCGGGAGAAAAGGTCACGGTAGTCATGGATCTCGGCAAGTCGACGCACGAGATCATCAAGCAAGACTCCGTGGCCTCAATCGAAACCGAGGGGTTGTTGGGCAACCAGTATCTGGCGATCTCGTTTGGATCCGCTGGGACAGCCGACGTGCGGGATGGCGATATCATCGCCAGCCAGCCGCCACTCGAAATGTCAGACCTGCTCAAAAAGACGAACGGCATTCTGGATAGCAGCCAGCAAGCCATCCAGAACGCCACTCGGGCGACGGCGAATCTAGACTCGATAAGCGCCAAGATCGATGGGGGTCAGGGAACCGCAGGAGCGCTGGTTAATGACAAACAGCTCTATAACAACCTCGAACAGACGACGAGCACCATGCGTGACACGATGGTCCGGGCGCAGGCAGGCGTTACCGACTTCCAGGAGAATATGGAAGCCCTAAAGCACAACTTCTTCTTGCGCGGGTATTTCAAGAACCGCGGCTACGAAGATTCCGCCGAGCTAGCAGAAAATGAGATCGAACGGCTGCCGCAAGGCACACCGATAAAGGAGTTTACATACCCAGCGAAGCAGCTTTTCGATAAGCACGATTCGGCCAAGCTGAAGAACCAGAAATCTCTAAACGCCGGCGGCGAGTTCCTGGCTACTAACCAGTTCGGGTTTGCGGTGGTC
>PLYW01000202.1:4989-18012 GCA_003151875.1 Acidobacteriaceae bacterium | reverse complement strand
GGCAGCTCGTAACTCAACATCACCCGCGTGGAGCTTACGTATTCGAAGCCTTTCTGTTTACCGCGCTTGTCTTCCACCAGCTTCAGAATTCCTCCGACGTATTCCTCGTTGGTCAGGATTGTGGCCAGGATCACTGGCTCTTCGATCTTGGCGATTTCGCTGGGATCGGGCCAGCGCGCCGGATTGTCCACCTCGATCGCGCTGCCATCGGTGAGCGTGATCTTGTAGCGCACACCGGGAGCGGTGGTGATCAGGTCGAGATTGTATTCGCGCTCCAGCCTTTCCTGAATGATCTCCATGTGCAGCAAACCCAGGAAACCGCAGCGAAAGCCAAAGCCGAGCGCGACCGAGCTTTCCGGCTCGAAGAAGAAGGACGAATCGTTGAGCCGGAGTTTTTCCAGGGCCTCGCGCAGCAGCGTGTGTTCGTGCGCATCCACGGTGTACAGCCCGGCGAANNGTCAGGAAACCCACTTCGCCGGCGCTCAACTGCTCTATCTCGATTGCCTTTGGCGTTAGAACGCCGAGCGTCTCCACGTCGAAGGTGCGGCCATTCGACATCAGGCGAATGCGCTGGCCCTTGTACAGCGTGCCTTGGATGACGCGCGCCAGCACCACCACGCCGCGATAGGAGTCGAACCATGAATCGAAGATGAGCGCCTGCAATTGATTGCTGGCCCGTCCCTTGGGCGGAGGAATGTGTTGCACCACCGCTTCCAGCACCTCGGGCACGCCCACGCCCGTCTTGGCGCTGATGGCCAGCGCATGCGAGGCATCCAGACCGACCGCGCTCTCGATCATCTCCTTGGTGCGCTCGATGTCGGCACTGGGCAAATCAATCTTGTTGATGACCGGAATGATCTCCAGCCCGTTGTTGATGGCGATGTAAGCGTTCGCCAGGGTTTGCGCTTCCACGCCCTGCGAGGCATCCACCACTAGCAGCGCGCCTTCGCAGGAAGCCAGCGAGCGCGACACTTCGTAGCTGAAGTCCACGTGGCCCGGAGTGTCGATCAGATTGAGCTGATAGATTTTCCCATCCGCCGCCGGATACATCATGCGCACCGAATGCGCCTTGATGGTGATGCCGCGCTCCCGCTCCAGGTCCATGGCGTCAAGCACCTGCGCCTGCATCTCCCGCGCTGTCAGCGAGCCGGTAAGCTCGAGCAGGCGGTCGGCCAGCGTGCTCTTCCCATGATCGATATGGGCGATGATCGCGAAGTTTCGGATGAGAGATGGATCCATGCGAGATAGCTGAGCGCTAGCTTGATTCTACAGGAGAAAACGGAGGCCCCATCCGCACGTGGAGTAGGACATCGCCTCTGAAGTTGTCATTACGAGCGAAGCGAGGAATCTGCTTTTGTCTGCGCCTGGAACGACGGATGGGGGAAAGAGCAGATCCCTCACGGCCTGAAGGCCGTTCGTGATGACAACTCAATAAGGCCATTCCGGATCAGCGCACTTCCACACGCACTGCGTAGCCATCCTCCTCTGAGACCAGCGCGTCGCGCCAACCGTCTTGAACTTGGGGCAATGGTTTTCCCCTTTCCAGCGCCGCTTGCACCACGACCTTCGGATTCGTCGCAGGGACCCGCATCGTCAGCACACCATCCGCGTATTGCGCATCCGCCGTCCGTTCTCCGTCGGTCACGTACTGCTTGCGCAGTTGGAGTAATTGCCGATACCACTCCAGCATCTCGCGGTTCTCCGGCGCGGCTGCCCATGTCAATTTCGAGCGCCGAAATGTCTCCGGGTCTTCGGGGTCAGGTACCTCGCTGAAGTCGAAGTCCTTGAACTCGCTGCGACGGCCTTGGCTGACCGCCTTCCTCAGCTCCGCATCCTCGAAGTCGGCGAAGTATTGGAAGGGCGCTTTCTCGTCGTATTCCTCCCCCATAAATAACAGCGGGGTGTGCGGCGCCAATAGCAGCAGCGCCGCCGCCAGCTTGCGTGTTCCACGTGGAACTATCGCGCTAAGTCGTTCGCCCTGAGCGCGATTGCCCACCTGATCGTGGTTTTGCAAGCTGATGATATTGGCCGGCAGAGGAACGTCCTTGGCGCTGGTGCCCCGCGGCGCATTCCAGAACAAATAGTGTTGCCCTTGGAAGACATATCCCTCGCGCAGTGCGCGGGCGATCTGCTCAGGCTCACCAAAGCCTTGGTAATAGCCCTGGCGCTCACTGGTGAAGTACGCGTGCACAGCATGGTGGAAGTCATCGCTCCACACCGCGTCCAATCCACAGCCGCCGTCTCGCGCCACTCGGGTGTAGCGCGAATCGTTTTCGTCGGTCTCGGCGATCACGTTGACCGTGCGCCCCAATTCGCCGGCCAACGCCTGCACCCGCTCCTGGATCTCCGCGAGGATGTGCTTCGGCGAATCGTCTTTGATGGTCTGCACCGCATCCAACCGCAAGCCGTCGAGGTGATACTCCCCAATCCAGTACAGCGCGTTCTCCACTACGTAGCGGCGCACATGTTCGCAGCCCGCGGCGTCGTAGTTCACCGCCTCTCCCCACGGCGTTTTGTGGTGCGCCGTGAAGTAAGGACCGAAGTTGCGCAGGTAATTGCCTTCCGGGCCGAGATGGTTGTAAACCACATCGAGAACCACCGCCAGCCCCCTGCGATGCGCGGCATCGATGAATCGTTTGAATGCCTCGGGGCCACCGTAGCTAGCTTGCACGGCGTAGGGCGACACGCCGTCATATCCCCAATTGCGCACGCCCGGGAAAGCCGACACCGGCATCACCTCGACCACCGTAATCCCCAACTGCTTCAGGTATTCGAGCCTGGCAATGGCGCTGTCGAACGTGCCTTCCGGCGTGAAAGTCCCAACATGCAGTTCGTAAATGACGTAATCGCGGAGGGCAAGTCCGCGCCATCCATCGTCGTTCCACTGGAACGCCGCAGGATCAACAATCTCCGATGGGCCATGCACACCTTCGGGCAGAAAGCGTGAAACCGGGTCAGGAATCGGCGGCCCGCCGTCGAGAATATAGGCGTAACGATCACCCGCCGCCGCTGTCGCGATGGCAACGAAGTCTTCGCCATCGCGCCGCATCGGGATGTTCTGCGGCCCTGCGCCCTCGCGCGTCAGGTGCAGCGTGATCTCTTTAGGGACCGGCGCCCACACGCGAAATTCCGCTTCCTTGCCGCGCAGCGCAGCGCCGTAAGAGAGAGTCTGGTTCTTGGTGGCCACCCAACATCATACGTGCGCAGGTAGCGATGGAATGCTTTCGATCGCCTTCGCTGCGTAGAATCAGGATGCATGTCTCTGGTTCTCGCTTCCGCTTCCCCACGCCGCGCCGAGCTATTGCGCAACGCCGCGATCCCGTTCACGGTTGATCCAGCCCACGTCGCCGAGCAGCCCGCCGCGCACGAGGTGCCTGTGGACTACGCCCAACGGCTGGCCCGCGACAAGGCTCGCGCGGTGTTCGCTCGCCATCCGCAAAGCGCGGTGCTGGGCGCCGACACCGTCGTGGTGGTCGACCAGCATCTGCTGGAGAAGCCCGCCGACAAGGCCGATGCCGCGCGCATGTTGCGCCTGCTCTCCGGACGAACTCATCAGGTGATCACGGGAGTGTGCCTGGTGGCGGGGAACTTCGAGCAAACCGAAGCGGAGATCACGCAGGTTGTCTTCAGCCCGCTCTCGGAGGGTGAGATCGCTGCCTACGTCGCCAGCGGCGAGCCGATGGACAAAGCGGGAGCGTATGCCATCCAGGGCATGGCCTCACGCTGGGTGGAACGCATCGAGGGTTGCTACTTCAACGTGGTGGGTCTTCCGCTGGCGAGGGTGTATCGCATGTTGCGGGCAGCCGAAGCGGCTACCGGTCGAGCGCTACTCTGACGGATTTGCAGGAGGGAAAGCGCGACGGGGATGATGGGAAAATTCAGAGTTCCGCGCACATCGCGAGGAACTCGGCACAACCTCGTTACTACAACTTCTTGTCTTCGCTCGGGGGCGGCGGTGTGGTTGTCGTTGTCGAGTTATGCTCGTTCATCGACGACTTGAAGTTGCGAATGCCATCGCCCAAGCCTTTGCCCAGTTCTCCCAGCTTTTTCGGACCGAAGATAAGCAGGGCAATGGCTACGATCACCAGCAGCTCGGGCAAGCCAAGCTTTCCACCAAACATAAGTCCTCCGGTCAAACAGCCCTTTTTGCGGCTAAGCAAATGGATAATGGGCTTCTGCCCAGATTCTAGGCTTTCGCACGGGTCGCGTCAAAGCATCTTGCGGCGAGGAAGCGGGACTCGCTGACCACGTGTGGGACATCGAAGAACTTGTACAATTGCTTCCCGAGCCGAAACCGGCGAAGCGCGGCCCGTACAAGAAAAGGAATAGCTACCGATGATACGCAGAGGTTCCGCAGTCGTTGGCTTCGGCTTGCTCCTATTCGTGTTGACGCAGTCACTTTCGGCTTTCATACGTCCTCACTGCTACGATTGCGGAGCCAAGGTTGGCTTCCCGTTCCCGTACAACCAAGAGGGGCTGTATGCCACTCACGGGCATATTATTTGGCTTGGCTTGATAGGAGATTTAGCTGTTGCCGTTGGCATCAGCGCATGTGCCGTGTGGCTCTGGTATCGCGCAAGAATTTCAAACTGACCCACTACCTGCGGCGAATTCCGCTCGCTATTCAATGGCCTCAATCAACCCGGCCAGCAAGGCTGCGCGGCGCGGCAGTTCGGCGGCAACAATCGATTCGTGCGTGGCGTGCGCTCCCTCGCCAACCGCGCCTAACCCGTCGAGCGTCGGAATCCCGATTCCCCCGGTGAAGTTGCCGTCCGAGCCGCCACCGACCGCAATCTCCGTCAGCGAAAAACCCAGCTCGCGGGCAACCTTCCGTGCCAACTCGTACAGCGCGACCACCTGTTTCGTCCGCTCCATGGGCGGGCGATTGATGCCGCCGTCGATCTCGATCCGGCATTTCGGATTCTCCGGCCGCAGCCCGCGCACCCTGCGTTCCATCACCGCGCCATCCGCTTTTTTCGCGATGCGAAGATCCACCTCCGCCACGGCCTCCGCCGCGATGACGTTGGTGCGCGTGCCTCCGCGGACCACTCCAACATTGAGCGTGACGCCGCGTTTGAGATCGGTCAGCCGCGAGATGGCCTGAATTTGATGCGCCAGCTCAAGAATCGCGCTGTGGCCCTTTTCAAAGTCGAGCCCCGCGTGCGCCGCCTGCCCCGTGATCTTCATGAGGAACGACCCGACTCCTTTGCGCGCCGTCTTCAATGCGCCTCCGGGGCCAGAAGGTTCGCAAACCAGGACCGCGGCACATTGGCGCGCAATCTTCTCGGTAAGCGCGCGCGAGCTTTCGCTGCCTCCTTCTTCGTCGGAAACCAGCAGCACCGTCACCGGGCGAGGCAAGCCGCCGCGGACTTCGCGCGCCGCCCAGAGGGCGAACATCATCTGCGCAATACCACTCTTCATGTCGAAAACGCCGGGGCCGTAGAGCCGCCCTTTCTCCTCGCGCCACGGCATCGTCTGCAGCGTCCCAACGTCGTACACGGTATCGAAATGGCCAAGCAGCAGCACCGGCTGGCGGCCTTTGCCGCCGGGGAAAATCACTTGCAGGTGGTTCCCGGCTGAGCGTTGACGATGAATTCTGACGCGACCACCCAGGCACTCGAACTGCCCTGCCAGGTAAGAGCACAGCACGTCGCAAGCCCGCTTGTTCTGTGTAGGCGACTCCCGCAGCACCATCTCGCGCACGCTCGCCACCATTTCGCTTTGCCGCGCCGTCAACCACCGCAGCACTTCATTGCGATCCGCATTCGGCTGCCAGCCCATCGGTTTCGCCATATTCGTCTGTCGCTCCTATGCGTTGCAATCTGCTCGCCGCTCCGGAATGTATAATCGTGACTTTTACGGGACTAAATAATGAGTGAAGCGGTGAACCCTATGCCTGAGGGCGGCGACAATCTCACGCTCGACATCCAGGACATACTGCGCATCCTGCCGCACCGCTTTCCGTTCCTGCTGGTTGATCGCATCATTCACATCGCCCGCACCAAGCGGATCGTCGCAATCAAGAACGTTACCATCAACGAACCGTTCTTTGCAGGACACTTTCCCGATAATCCCATCATGCCCGGCGTGCTGGTGGTGGAAGCCATGGCGCAGGCTGGCGGGGTCCTGCTGTTGACCGAATTTCCTGATCGCGCCGAAAAGCTGTTGTTGTTCACCGGCATCGAGCGCGCGCGTTTCCGGCGGCCCGTGATACCCGGAGACCAGCTTCGCATCGAGGTGGACGTGTTGGCGTGGCGCGGCACCGCAGGCCGCATGCAAGGCAAAGCTTATGTCGGCGACAAGCTGGCCTGCGAAGCCATCGTCACCTGCCGTCTGTTGAACCGTCCGAAACCGGCGGAAGCCGCCCCGGAGCTGGCTCCCGCAGTCGAGCAGTCGTAATCTTCAGATGAACATTCATCCGACGGCCATCGTCGATTCTTCCGCGAAAATTCCTGCATCTTGCAGCATCGGGCCCTATTGCAGCGTGGGTGCAGGCGTGGAGATGGGCGAAAACTGCGAGCTGGTTTCGCATGTCGTGTTGGGCGGTCCCAGCCGCTTCGGCACTGACAACAAGATTTATCCTTTCGCTGTGCTGGGAATGGACCCGCAGGACATTACCTACGCGGGCGAACCGACAGGGCTGGAAGTTGGCGACCATAACGTCATCCGCGAATATGTCACCATCACGCGCGGCACCGCGAAAGGCGGCGGCGTGACCCGCATTGGCAGCCATATATTGATCATGGCCTACACCCACATCGGGCACGATTGCTTCATCGGCGACCACGTCATGCTGGTCAACGCTGCCACTCTTGCGGGTCACGTCACTGTGGAAGAGTGGGCCGTGGTCGGCGCGCTGTGCCCGGTACACCAGTATGTTCGTGTTGGCGCTCACGCCTACGTTGGTGGTGGAACCACCCTCACGCGCGATGTCCTGCCCTACTCCATGACCAGCGCCGAACGCGACACCCACGCCTACATGCTGAACAAAGTGGGCTTGCAGCGCCGCGGGTTTTCGGGCGAGCGGATTGGCCGGCTGCATCATGCCTTCAAGGTTTTGCTGGCTTCCAAGCTGAATACGTCGCAGGCGCTGGAGAAGCTGAGGTCGGAAGGCGCGCAGGGCGACGATGTGGAGCTGTTGCTGCGCTTCGTCGAATCGTCGCAGCGGGGAATTATCAAGTAGGCAAGAAAGCCGGGCCTCACTTATGTCGGACTCATCGCAAAAGATCGGACTCATCGCCGGCAACGGCAAGTTTCCGCTGCTGGTGCTGGATGCTGCCCGCTCTCAAGGCATGCAGGTCGTCGTCGCCGCCATTAAGGAAGAGGCCTCGCCCGAAATCGAGCGGCGCGGTGCGGCCGCCGTTTACTGGTTATCGTTAGGCGAGTTGTCGCGGCTGATCGACACCTTCAAACAAGAAGGCGTTACGCGGGCGATCATGGCTGGGCAGGTCAAGCATAAGCAGATCTTCAGCAACATCAAGCCTGACTGGAAACTGGCCAAGCTTCTGCTTTCTCTGACCACCCGCAACACGGATTCGCTGATCGGGGCGATCAGCAAAGTTCTCGCCGAGGAAGGGATCACGCTGATGAATTCCACGGCGCTGCTGGAGCCCATGCTGGCCGGCGAAGGAGTCTTGACGCGGCGCGGGCCGACCGACTCCGAACAAACCGACATCACCTATGGACGGGCGGTCGCGCACCATCTCTCGCGCTTCGACATAGGCCAGACCGTGGTGATTGCCGAAGCCGCGTGCGTTGCCGTGGAAGCCATGGAGGGCACCGACGCAAGCATCCTCCGGGCCGGCGAGATCATGCAGTCGCCGTCACTGGGCAAGGAGCCATCGACCCTGAGCCGCGCCCTGACCGTGGTAAAGGTCGCCAAGCCAAACCAGGACATGCGCTTCGACGTGCCGGTCGTGGGCTTGAAAACGATCGAGAGCATGAAGCAAGCCGGCGCAACTTGCCTCGCGCTGGATGCGGGGCGATGCCTGTTGTTGGATCGGGAGGCCCTGCTGTCGGCGGCCAATGACGCGGGGATTTGTGTGGTCGCCGAAACGCCGGTCAGCCACATCCCTCACCACAGTGTGTAGAGATTTTCGCTAGAATCAGAGTGCTGTTCAGCCGCGGTGAATTTGCCTGTCTGATTTTTCAGCGGCGCACTAAGTCGACGAGGAGACGCCGCTATGCCCTCTAAGATACGCAAGCCCAAACCCTTCCGCGCCGCATCGGCGGTGAAGGCCGCGGCCCGTCATGTGATCGGAACTCCTCCGCCCACGCGCACCGAGCCGGCCAGCAAGAAGCGGAAGCTCAAGCAGGACAAACACAAGCCAACCCTGAACAAGCTTCTCGATGAAGCTGGCGAGTAGTTCTCTTCTACAATCATGACGGGGTTCTTGCCGACGTGATGGCAAGCCTTCACCGGCTGTCTCTTGCGCAACCAAGCAATCATCGCGGTTCTCCGAAGTGTTTGGCTGCTGGCCCTAGCTTGTGTTCTGGGCCTCGGCGCGCACGCGCAATCCTCATCTTCATCCCAGCAGACGGACGAGCACGCCGGCATGAACATGCCGATGCAGGCGGACTCGATGCAGCACATGGGCCACGAGATGGATTCGGCCCGTGACTTCCTGATGCGCGAATCGTCGGGGACCGCGTTTCAACCGTCGGCGTGGCCTATGCCGATGGTCATGACCAGCGTTGGCCAATGGCGCTTGATGTGGATGGCGCAGGCGTTCCTGGTGGATACGCAACAGACTGGCCCGCTGGGCGCCGACAAGTTTTACTCGACCAATTGGGGCATGCTCAGCGCGCTGCACCGGCTCGGCAGCGGCGACGTTATGCTGCGCACGATGCTCAGCCTGGAACCCGCAACGGTTAGCAGCGAGTTCTATCTACTGCTGTTCCAGACTGGCGAGACCGCGTACGGCAAGCCCATCGTCAACGGCCAGCACCCGCATGACTTGGTCATGGAGTTGAGCGTGCAATACGCGCACCGGCTTGGCCAGCACGCGGTTTTGGACCTGTACTACGCGCCGGTTGGCGATCCGGCGTTAGGGCCGGTTGCCTATCCGCATCGCGCCTCGGCGATGGAGATTCCGCAAAGCACCCTCGGCCATCATTGGGAAGACTCGACGCACATCCTCTACAACGTGGTCACCGCGGGCATTTCGTACAAGGCGGTGCGGCTTGAGGCATCCGGCTTTCACGGCGCCGAGCCCGACGAGAACCGTTGGAACATCGACTTCGGACCGATGAACTCCTACTCGGCGCGGCTTACCGTCACGCCAACCGCGCGATGGCTGGCACAGTTTTCGGCCGGCCATCTTGTCCATCCGGAGGCGCTGGAGCCGGGCGACGTCGTGCGCACGACGGCCTCGGTGGAATACATTGTTCCGCGTCCGCACGGCAATGCGTGGGCAACGACGCTGCTGTGGGGACGAAATGGAAAGCAGGCGGTGCATTACGGCACCAACGCGGTATTGGCGGAAATGGTCGTGCCCTTCAACGAGAAGAATTTTGTCAGTGGCCGTTACGAATGGTCGCAGCGTGACGAGTTGTTCGCCAATGATCCCGCCTTGGCGCAGCAGTTATTCGAACAAACCCGCAGCCACTGGTTCGATGTCAGCTCTTACACGATTGGCTACACGCGCGACATCGGAATCTTTCACAACGTGGAGACGGGACTGGGCGCGAATGTGTCGCTGTACGGTGTGCCGGATGCCATCAAGCCGTACTACGGAGACCACCCGCTGGGCGTGAATGTCTATCTGCGATTGCGGCTAAAGGAGAACCGGTAGAGTGAGAGTAGCGGCTCATTTCAGGCATGAACACGGATATCGAAGGCGAAGAGCTAAGAGCGAACAGCGGAATTCTCCAGCGGCACCTCGACCACCATGCGCGTACCTTGCCCGGGCCCGCTTTGCGGAGTAATCGTCCCACCGTAGGCCTCGATCAGCGCCTTGGAGATGGCGAGACCCAAGCCGTATCCGCCGGTGTTGCGCGCGCGTGAGCTATCGCCGCGATGAAAACGTTCGAAGAGGTGGGCCAGCTCCGACTGCGGAATTCCCGGACCGTTGTCTTCGACCTCGACACAGCCGCGCCGGCCATCGGAGAGCGCGCGAAGCTGCACGTCCCCGCCGGCAGGACTGAAGCGAATGGCATTCTCCAGCAGATTGGACCAAACCAGTTCCAGATCGTCGGCATCGGCACGCATAGGCATGGGGCCGTTGCTAACGAAATGAATGGTGACGCCACGTTCGCGTGCCACGGCCGCGAGACGCTCCACTGCACTCTCGCAGGTCGCGGCCACCTCCACCGGCTGCAGATCGCGGCGCGCACTGCCCGCCGCCCACTGTTCGGCGCGCGCCAGGCGGAGCATGGAGTGCATCAGTTGTTCCAGGCGCGCCATGTCGTCGAGCGCTTGCTCCAGTCCAGCGCGATACTCTTCTGCCGCGCGAGGACGTTGCAGCAGCGATTGCAGCGTGGACTTCAGAACTGCAACCGGCGTCTTCAGCTCGTGAGCCGCATTAGCCAGAAATTCGCGTTGCTGGGTGAAGGCGCGATGCAGTCCGTCGAGCATGGCAGTCATGGCTTGCGTGAGGGGCGCGAGTTCCGTAGTGCTCAAAGCTGCTTCGCTGGGGTTCAACTTCCAGTTTGAGGCATTGACCAAGGCCGCGCCGGCGGTCAGTTCGGCGAGTGGGCGCAATCCTCGCCGCAAGCCCCAAACCGCAATGCCTACGGTGACCAGCAATAACAGGCCGCTGCCAGCCGCAATATAAATGCCGGCGTGTGCGGCCGCGCGGGTCATCTGGTCGGTAGGCGCGGCATAGGTCACGGTCAGCATATCGGTGGATGGCGCATCGCCTTCGCGATCGAGCACGGGAACGTTTTCCAGTCGCACCGCGCGATAACGGACACCATCGGCTGTAAAGCTCGCGTGTTGCCGGTCCTTCTTGGGGATCGCCTGTAAATCCTGCGGCCAATTGGGAGACCGGGCGAGCAAGTGTCCGTCGCCGGTGGTCACCTGGTACAGGTCGGGGTGTTGCTTCTCCAGCGGAGGCGGAACCACATCGTTCTCGAAGATCAACACAGGGTGCTCATCTTCGGAGTAGCGCACCAGCGCGGCGACGCTCATGGCGCGCCCATGCAGACCGGCGTCGAATGCGTTGCGTAATTGGCGCCGGGTGAAATACACCGCCACCGAAACGATGCCGACGGCCAGTAGCAACTGCGAGATCACTACCGCAGCGATCAATCGGCGCTGAATGGAGGTCTGTCGCATATCACCCGCGAAGCATGTATCCCTGTCCGCGCAGGGTGTGAATCAGTTTGCTGTCTCCGCTGTCCTCGAGTTTACGACGCAAGCCGGAGACGTAAACCTCGATGACATTGCTGAACCGTTCCCAGTTGAAGTCGTACAGATGTTCGAGCAACTCGGTCTTGGGTATCACCGCGCCCGGCCGGTGCGCCAGATATTCCAGGACGCGATATTCCATCGCGGTGAGGCTGACAAGTTTTCCCTTGCGGCGCACCGAAAGATCGGCAGTGTTGATCTCGAGATCGCCGACCTTCAACAGCGCCGNNCGAGTTTCGGCAGCATCAAGTCGAGAATCACCAGGTCGTACGGGTTTGACTCTGCCATGAACGCGCCTTCTTCGCCGTCGAGCGCAACATCCACCGCGTAGGCGGCGCTTTCGCGCAGACTGCGAGCGACGTTTTCTGCCAGCCGGGCCTCGTCTTCGATGATCAACACCCGCATGATGCTTCTATCCTATGCCAACGCTAAGGGAGGAAAGCTGAAGGCAGCCTTAAGGGCCGCTGTCCCGCGTTCAGCTTGCGTTAAGGTACGTTCCCGCATCTTAAGTCGAGTCGTCCGTGAGGGAGCCGTGTACATGAGCCAGAAGATGGTCGCGCTCATCGCGTGCCTATTGCTTGCCGCGGTCGCATCGCGTGCGCAAGCCNNACGGTTTCGCTGACGCTTGCCGATGCCCTGGCGCGGGCCAAGGCCAACAGTCCGCAATTTCAGGCGGCACTCACGCAACTGGGAATCGCTCGCGAAGATCGCGTGCAGGCGCGGGCGGCGCTGCTGCCGGGCGTGGACTATGACAACGGTTTCATTTACACCGAAGGTAATGGCACTCCGTCGGGTCGCTTCATTGCCAATAACGGTCCGCACGAGTACCTCAGCCAGGGCGCGGTGCAGCAAGTGGTTGGCCTGGGACAATTCGCAGACTACCGGCGCACTGTCGCGGCGCAGGCCCTAGCCCGAGCCAAAGCCGAGATCGCGGCCCGCGGGTTGGTCGTCACCGTGGTGCGGTCTTTCTACGGACTCCTGGCCGCGCAGGGCAAGACACAGAGCACGCAGGCGGCCGCCGACGAAGCCCAGCACTTCCTGGACAACAGCCGCAAACTGGAGCAGGGCGGCGAGGTCGCGCGCTCCGACGTCATCAAGGCGCAGATCCAGGCCAATGATCAACAGCGCGCCTTTCAGGATGCGAAGCTCAGCGAACAGAATGCACGCCTGAATCTGGCAGTATTGCTGTTCCCCAATTTCTTTCAGGATTTCTCCCTGGTGGACGATCTTGCGGCTGCGCCGGTGTTGCCGCCGATTGCCGAAGTGCAACAGATGGCGCAAAAGAACAATCCCGAGCTGAGCGCCGCCTTCGCAGCACTCGAAGCTGCCAACCACGAAGTCACGGTCGCGCGCGCGGGCCATCTGCCTACTCTGGTGCTGGATTATTTCTACGGCATTGACGCGAACCATTTTGCGGTCAGCACAGACGGCATCCGCAATCTCGGCTATTCGGCCGCTGCCACCCTCAACATTCCGGTATGGCACTGGGGCGCGATTGAAAGCAGGGTGAAACAAGCCGAGCTACAGCGCCACCAGGCGCAGGTCGAGCTGAGCGCGGCGCAGCGTCAGGCGCTTGCCGATCTGCAATCGTTCTACTCCGAAGCCGAAACCGCGCGCGCGCAACTGGACACATTGCGCAACTCCGCCGAACTGGCGGCCGACAGCCTGCGGCT
>PLYW01000202.1:0-4934 GCA_003151875.1 Acidobacteriaceae bacterium | reverse complement strand
AGTTCCCTTGAGCTGCCGTTTTCTAATATCGGGGACTAAAGTCCCCTCAGATACGGAAATCCGCCTTGATGGCACGGCTGAAGCCGTGCCCCTTCAAGGCATCGCTCCTAAGAACACGGCCCATCTTGGCTACTTGCACTTCACGACGCGAGCACTAATGACCTCGTTGCTCATCGCCTTTACTGCAATGCTGGTTTCCTGCTCGAAGAAGCCAGCGGTAACCGAACCCGTAGTCACGGTGCAGACCGCGGTCGCGCAACGCGGCGCAATCCAGCAGATAATCACTGCCGAAGCCGTTCTGTTTCCCCGCGACCAGGCAGCCATCACTCCCAAAGTGGTAGCGCCGGTAAGAACGTTCTACGTGAATCGCGGCAGCCGCGTGCATCGTGGGGAATTGCTCGCGGTGCTGGAGAACCGCGATCTCGCNNCGGCGGCTTTGCCGGAAGAGTGGCAGAAGGCTGAACTCGATCTGAAGACGGCGAAGGAGACCTACGACGCGCAGCAGAAGGTTTATGACAGCCGCCGCGATCTCTTCCACCAGGGTGCTCTGCCACGCAAGCAGCTCGACGAATCGGCGGTTGCGCTGATCCAAGCCAGGGCGCAATACGAAATGGCCGAGAAGCATCTTTCTGCGCTGCAATCGGCGGGCAAGCAGCAGCAGATGAAGGCGGCCCGCGGACAGCTTACGTCGGCCAAAGGGAAATACGAAGGCGCCGCGGCGCAGCTTGCTTACACGGAGGTTCGTAGCCCCATCGACGGCGTGGTTACCGATCGTCCCAGCTACCCCGGCGAGACGCCTCCGCCCGGCACTCCGCTGCTGACCATCATGGACACTTCGTCGGTGACCGCGCGCGCACACATTCCCCAAAGCGAGGCCGCCGGGCTGAAGCCGGGAGACGCTGCAACTATTGCTGCGCCGGGAGAGGTCCGCGTACAGGGTAGAGTCACGCTGGTGAGTCCGGCGCTCGATCCCAACAGCACGACCGTCGAAGTATGGATCGGGGCTGCAAATCGCGATGGGCGGCTGCGGCCGGGCACCACCGTCAACGTGCAAATGGTTGCGCAAACCCTGAACGATGCCATCGTGGCGCCGCTGTCCGCGCTGCTGAAGACGCCTGAGGGACAAACCATAGTGATGATCGTCAGAGACGATCGCGCTCATCAAGTCTCGGTGGAGACGGGCGTTCGCCAGGGCGATCGCGTGCAGATCACCAAAGGCCTGAGCGGCGGCGAAGCGGTCATTGTGAGTAGCGCTTACGGCCTGCCCGACAACACGAAAGTGAAAATTGCGGAACCCGCACCGCCGGCACATTCCGAGAACCCCGACTCCAAGAACGGCAATGCCAAGGACTGAAGGTGCGCATGAATTGGAAATCCATGCTCCAGCGTCTGCGCACCAGCGGTCCGGCGGACGAGCGCTATTGGTTCACTCGTTACGCGAAATCGCTGATTTTTCTCATCCTCGTTCTGGTGATGGCGGGAGCCTACCTCGCCTTCACCATTCCAATTTCGGTTTTTCCCACCACCGATTTTCCGCGTGTCGTGATCGGGGTGGACAACGGGGTGATGCCGATCGACCAGATGATGGTCACCATCACGCGCCCCATCGAAGAGTCGGTAAACAGCGTGCCCGGATTGCAGCAGGTCCGCTCCATTACCAGTCGCGGCTCGGCTGAAGTGGACCTTTTTTTCGACTGGCACATGGATATGGTTACCACGCTGCAACTGGTGGATGCGGCGCTGGGGAACATTCGCACCCGGTTGCCTTCGACCGCCGTCATTCAAACTCACCGCCTGAACTTCTCCAGCTTCCCTATCATTGGATACAGCCTTACGTCCGATACGGTGCCGCAGACGCAGCTCTGGACGATGGCAACNNTATGATCTGAAGCCCCGCCTCAATCGCCTCAATGGCGTGGCCACCGTGGTGGTGCAAGGGGGACAGGAACCGGAGTTCACCATCACTCCCGATCCTGCCAAATTGCTGGCGGCCAGTGTGACCGTCTCCGATATTCTCGATGCGGTGCGGCGCACCAATCTCATTGACTCGCCTGGCCTGATGCAGGAGAACCATCAGCTTTATCTCGCGCTGGTGGACGGCCAGGTGAAAGACCCGGCGCAACTCTCGCAAATCGTAATCAAGGCCACGCCAGCCGGAATTCCCGTCCGGGTTGGCGATGTGGCCGCGGTTGCACCCGGCGTGAAGCCGGTGTACACCATCGTGACCGCCAACGGAAAGCCGGCGGTGCTGCTCAATATCAACCGTCAGCCCGACAGCAACACGGTGGCGGTCGCCGATAAGGTTCACGCCGAAATCGAGAACATTCGGCAATCGCTGCCGCCGGGAATTCAGATCCAGCCGTTCTACGATCAATCGCAGCTCGTGACCGAATCCATCAAGAGCGTGCGCGACGCCATCCTGATTGGCCTGATGCTGGCCTCGATCATCATGGTCTTGTTCTTGCGCGACTGGGGAGCCTCGGCGGTCGCAGGGCTGGTCATTCCGGTCACGGTGCTGGTCACCTTCATCGCACTGAAGGCCCTGAACCAGAGTTTCAACCTGATGACGCTGGGCGGACTGGCGGCGGCGGTGGGCCTGGTGATTGATGACGCCATTGTCGTGGTCGAGAACATCACTCTGCATCGCGCCGTCGGGCAGGGTAGGGTTGAAGCCGTCCATAGCGCGCTGAGCGAGGTCACCACGCCCCTCATCGGTTCGACGATTACCCCCATTGTTGTTTTTCTGCCGCTGATCGCGATCGCCGGCGTGACCGGCGTGTTCTTTCGCGCCTTGGCCATCACCGTGGCCGTGTCGCTGCTGACGTCTCTGGGACTGGCGCTGACGTTGACGCCCACCCTCAGCCAGTTTTTCATTCGCCGCAAGAACGGCGAAGCCGCACCGAGCAGCGATCTCAGCGAGAAAGACAAGTTGCTCGCGGCTGAGGATGCCGCTTTGAGCGGACATTTCCGCCGGGTCATCGAGTTCTACGAACGCTGGCTGCGCTTCGCGCTGGATCGCCCAAGGTGGATTGCCATCTTCTCCGCAGTCTTGATTGTCGGGTCATTTTTCTGCTACAAGGCGCTCGGCTCAGACCTGTTGCCGGCGATGGACGAAGGCGGCTTCGTGCTCGACTATCTCACTCCCGCAGGCACATCGCTGGAGGAGAGCAATCGCATGCTCAGCCACATCGAGCGCATGCTTCAGCAGGTCCCCGAGATCGAGAATTTCTCGCGGCGCACCGGTCTGGAACTCGGTCTGGCTGCCGTTACCGAAGCGAACCGGGGCGATTTTGCGGTGAAGCTGAAAGACAAGCGCAGCCGCAGCGTGGACGATATCACCGCCGACCTGCGGACTCGAATCAAGCGAGAGGAACCCGCCCTAGATGTCGAATTCGTGCAAGTGTTGCAAGACATGATCGGCGATCTGTCGAATGCACCCGAGCCGATCCAGATCAAGATGTTTTCGCCCGACGCCACGCTGCTGAGTCAATGGGCGCCGCGGATCGGCGATGCCATCGAAAAAGTGCGGGGGGTAGTCGATCTTCGGAACGGAATCGAGAACACCATCAGCGGACCGGCGACTATTTTCCAAGTTGAGCCGACGGTGGCGGCGCGCGCGGGCTTCACCCCGGAAGAGGTGGCGATCGATGCCTCGGCCATTCTCGAAGGCGAGCCCGCGGCCACGCCCGTGATCGCGCAGGACATCGCCTACACCATCCGTGTGCGTTATCCCGACGCCAACCGCAGCTCATTGGCTGCGATGAGCAACACCCTGCTCAATAGCGCGAGCGGGCACACCGCGACCTTAGGAACACTTGCCAACATCACCCAACTGCCGGGGCAAACCGAAATTCGCCGCGAGAACCTGCAGCGCGAGGTGGCCGTCACCGCGCGCCTGGAAAAACGCGACCTGGGTAGCGGTGTCGCTGCCGTGCAGAAGGTGGTTGACGGCCTGCATGTGCCGTCGTCCATCCGCGTCATCTACGGAGGGACCTACGCGGAGCAGCAGCAGTCGTTCCATGACCTGGTGCTGGTGCTGGTGCTGGCCATCCTGCTGGTATTTCTGGTGTTGCTCTTTGAATTTCGAACTCTGGCAGCGCCGCTGGCGATCCTGGCGTCGGCACTGCTTTCCACCTCGGGCGTATTTCTTGCGCTGCTCATAACTGGCATCACCTTCAACATCGCGTCGTTCATGGGGCTTATCATGGTGATCGGCATTGTGGCCAAGAATGGCATTCTGCTGCTCGACGCCGACCAGCGCTTTCGCGCTGCCGGACACTCCGCGCACGATGCCATGATCCAGGCAGGCCGTCGCCGTTTGCGTCCCATCGTGATGACGGCCATGGCTGCGGTCGCCGGCATGCTGCCCCTGGCGCTGGCGCTGGGCGCCGGTTCACAGATGCTGCAACCGCTGGCCATCGCGGTTATCGGAGGCATCACCATTTCGATGGTGCTCTCGCTGATCATCACTCCCGCGGTTCACTTTTACCTGAGTCACGAAACCAGCCCGACAAAAGCCGATTGAAAGAGGAGAAACTATGAAACGGATTTTCGCATTGTTCCTGGCAGCCACCCTTCTGGCCGCCATTCCCGCGTTCGCACAGAGACAATTCAAAGTAGTCAATACCGTCAAACTCGGGGGAGAAGGCGGTTGGGACTACCTTTATTACGACAAGGATGGGCAGCGCCTGTTCATCACGCGGGGAAGCCACGTGATGGTGGTCGATGCCAAGACCCTGAAAGTGAGCGGCGATATTCCCGATCTCTCGGGCATTCACGGTGTCGCGCTTGCGCCGGAGCTGGGCCGCGGCTTTGTCAGCAATGGTGGAGATAACACCGTCACCATCTTCGATCTGAAGACGCTCAAGAAACTGGACAGCGTGAAGGTTGGCGAGCGGCCGGACGCGATACTTTACGATCCGTTCACCAAGCAT
>PLYW01000181.1 GCA_003151875.1 Acidobacteriaceae bacterium | reverse complement strand
ACGTCGTTATGAAATCAAGCGCAGCGCGAGTCCGCGAAAGCGGAGTCGTGCGGAGTCGAAGGACCCCTATAGGTGGAGGGAAGATCGGGCAAACAATAGGGCCCCTTCGACTCGTCGCTTCGAACACCCCAGCAAGCACAAACCCGGTGTTCGCTGGGGACCCCGTTTGCGCTCCTCGCTTTAGCGCCGCGTTCGCGCCCGACAAAAAGTATTCCGCCGCTGCGACATTTCTGATGACCGCAGCGGCGGAATAAGTGGTGGGCCGTGGACCCCAGCCGCAAGGCTGGCGCTACCCCGTCCACGTCAACTCTGAAGCTGTGAAAACTTACAGGTTTATCTTGCGGCGCAACATGCCTGCCAGGCCCAGCAGACCGCTGCCAAACAGCACGATGCTGCCGGGTTCAGGCGTAGTTCCCGCGCCACCGGACAGAGTGGCACTTCCGCCGTCGTCAAAGGCGATCGATCCGCCGCCTCCCGGAATGGTGTTTTGCAAGATCATTTCGAGCTGGTACCCGCCGCCCTGTTCACCGATGCTGCCGAAGGTGAACGTCCCGCTGAACTCCATATCTTGTCCGCAGTAGTTGCAGTCAAGAACGGTAATGCTGCCGATCTCGGTACCGTTGACGAAGTAGCCGACGGTTTCGTTGTTGCCGCCGCCCAGAACGTCGTTCACGAAAAAGTCATACGACAGACTGTTGATCGACGACTGGCCAGTAACGAAGATGGGTGATTGAATGTAATCGCCTGTCGTCCACATATATGCCGTCATGCCGCCGGCAGGGAGATTTCCGCAGCCGTTGGTGGCACTGCAATAGGCATCGCCCGCGGCTGGGAACGGCTCGACGACATCGCTGGCGCTGGCAAGGGTGGCGCTGGCGAAGCAGGCCGCCAAGACCAGGGCAAGACTTACGACAAACAGCTTTTTCATGAGAGAGCCTCCGTAAAGTCATGTTGCAATTCTGCTTCCGGTGTAAGTCGCTGAAAGCACGACAAATTAGTGTTTGCCTGTGCACACGCTTGCAACAAAGTGCGAGCGATTCTCCACCATGGCCACCGGTGGCGGGCACGCGGAAGTAGCTTAAGATGGCCTGAGTGCGGCAGAACAACCGGAAATGCCTCATACGACCGTGCCCGACATCGCCCAACCTGGTTCCGCTGTTCTTCCCGCGAACGTGCAGTTTCGCGATTCGGAAGCGGCCCAGCGAAATCTCGCGCGCATTCGCCAACTCGTGCCTGCGGGAGTTCAGGAGGCGCTTGCGGCCCTGCTTCCTAGCTCGCCAAATCCCGATGCCGCGGTCAATCAGTTTGAACGCCTGGCCGAATCGGCCTCTCCTGATCTGTTGCGCCTGCTGGAGAAGCATCAGTTCTTGATTCACTATGCCGTGGTGGTATTCGCCAGCAGCTCCTGGCTGGGCGAGACGCTGATCCACAATGCCGATTTGTTTCACGGTTTTGTCCGCGACAAAAGCCTGGACCGCACCCATTCTCGTGAAGAATTCCAGGAGAGTTTCGCGCGGATGCGCTCGCGCTCGTTTGAAACCGATACCGCGGTACTGCTGGCCCGTTTCAAGAAGCGCGAGTATGTGCGCATCATGTTGCGCGACGTGCTGGGAGTCGCAACCCTGGCGGAAACGACGGCCGAGATTTCGGCGCTCTCGGATGTGTTGATCGAAGAAGCTCTGCGCGAAGTTCATTCCCAACTGCAGCACCGCTACGGCTCGCCGCAGCGGCTTGACCCCGAAGGCCGCGTGACCGATTCGCGTTTTGCCGTGCTGTCTCTGGGCAAGCTCGGCGGCAACGAACTGAATTACAGTTCCGACATTGACTTGCTGTATCTCTATGACGGCGGCGTGGAACCGCCGCGAGCGGAGATTTCCAACCGGGAATACTTCATCCGGCTGGCCCAGCAAACCACGGAGTTGCTGTCGCGCCACACTCGCGAGGGGCCGGTCTTCCGCATCGATTTGCGCTTGCGTCCCCAGGGCAACGAAGGCGAGCCTGCAGTCCCGCTGCCCCACGCCATCCATTATTACTCCCGCGTCGCCCATGATTGGGAGTTGCAGGCCATGATCAAGGTGCGCCATTCCGCGGGCGATGTGGGGCTGGCGCGCGAGTTTGTGCGCCGGGTGCAACCGTTCGTGTATCGGCCTGAACTGAACTTCGTTGCCATCAAGACGGCGCTCGCCTCGCGGGAGAAAATGGGAAGCCACCGCCGCCGGCGGCTGCTGAAGCAGACTGGGCAAAACGGTATCGATGTGAAGCTCGATCGCGGTGGCATTCGCGATATCGAGTTCCTGGTGCAGTGCCTGCAGCGTGTCTATGGCGGAAGCGAATCGTGGCTGCGTTCGCGAGGCACGATGTTTGCGCTGCAGAAGCTCTACGACAAGGAGCACATCAGCAGCAAAGACTTCCACAACCTCACCAACGCTTACGAGTTCCTGCGCAACCTGGAGCACCGCCTGCAATTGCGCCAGGGCCAGCAGACCCATCGGCTACCGGAATCGCCGTGGGAGTTGGTATCGCTGGCGCGTGGTCTCGCCCGCGAAGGAACCACGGCTCCAACCTCCGAAGAGTTTCTGGCCCATGTGCAAAGGCGCATGTCGGCGGTGGCGGAAATTTATCAGCGAGTCATCTATCAGGAGCAGAGCCAGGACCACCACCCGCCCGAATTTCAGTTGCATCCGGAGACGCCAGCGATACCTGAGAGTTCCTACAGCCAGATGATGCAGCGGCTGGCGGTCGATTCTCCACGCCTGCGGGAAATCGCCGGCAGCGCCGACTTGTCGCAACATGCGCGGCGCAACCTCGATCGCTTTCTTAGTTCGGCGGGGACTACGTCGGAGCGTTATGGCGCGGTGTTGCGCTCGCCGGAAGCGGTGGGCCGGGCGCTCTCCATCTTCGAGTTCAGCGAGTATCTCACCGACATCCTGGTTCGTCATCCGGCGGAGGTCGCGCTGCTGCCGCAAATTGACGAGCTGCCAACTTCGGCCGCCGGCGAATTGTTCGACGAAGGTCCGCGCAGCGAGAGCGTTACACCCGATCCGGTGTTTGCCTACCTGGCCCAGGAAAAGGTCGATCGCTCCGAAGCCAACGCCATCTTGCGACGGCATTACCGCCGCCGCGTGTTCCTGTCAGGCGCCCGCGATCTGTTCCGGTTGCGCGAAGTTTTCGACTCGCTAAACGAGAACACCAGCGCGGCCGAGGTCGCGATCCAAGCCGCTTTGGCGATTGCCGGCGCTCCTGCCGGATTTGCGGTCATGGGGCTGGGAAGGCTGGGGGCCCGCGAATTCGATCTGCTGTCGGACGCCGATGTCCTGTTCGTTTGCGATGAAGCCTGCCCCCAGGAGGAGATGCTTCGAGTGGCGGGGCAGGTGATGGATGCGCTGACCGCCTACACCCAGGATGGCACCGTGTTTTCGGTGGACGCTCGCCTGCGCCCGCACGGTCGCGAAGGCGAATTGATCGTCACCCCAACCCAACTGGCTGGCTACTTCCAAGACGAGGCCAAGCCCTGGGAGGCGCTGACCTATCTTAAGTTGCGCCATGTGGCGGGCGATGGTGAAGTCGGCAACCGCGGGTTAGATGCGGTGCGCAAGGGAATTGCGGAGATCGCGACTCGGCCTGGCTTCGATTCTGAATTGCAGGACGTTCGCATCAAGCTGGAACGGAGTGACACCGCTGCGAACTTTAAGACCGGCCCGGGCGGCATTTATGACCTCGACTACCTGGCTGGTTCGCTACAGGCTCGGCATCAGCTCTGGCTTGCGGGAAATCTGCGGGAGCGGCTGAATCTGCTGCATGAGCATGGGTTGCTGGATCCTGGCGAGTATGACCAACTCACGCAAAGCGCGCTGTTTCTGCGTACCCTCGAGCATCTAGTGCGGCTGGTGACCGGACGCGCGCGCAAATGGCTGCCAGTCGCCGAGCACCCCCATCGCGCCCTGCAAAAGCTCCTTTGGAGGGTCCTGCGCGCTGATGACAGCTTCGATCTCGAAATGCGGCTGTCCGAGGTCCTGCGGCAGACCCGGTCCATCTACCGCCAATGTGGTATGTGGTAGCCCGGGATTTCATTGAAGCCCTTGGCCTGCGGTGATACCGTAGAAGGTTCGGGAGAACCCGGCAAGCCTTTCTGATCCGGACGCGGTGGATGGCGAGAGTGGGGGCCGCAAGTCGGTTTCGTGCCCATGACTCGGTTTTCGGCGTGCTGCTGATTCTGCTAGAGCTTCCTATTCCCGACACATGGCTGTTTACAGCTTAGGGTCACTTTATACCCATACTCCTCGAGGTGCCTTGTGGCGGCTTCTTACAATGAAATTCCTTTGCCCTCCAACGGGACCAAGATCACTTACGAAAACGGTAAGCTTGTCATCCCAAACAATCCCATCATTCCTTTCATCGAAGGCGACGGCACCGGCCGTGATATCTGGAAAGCGTCGGTGCGGGTATTCGATGCGGCAGTTGAAATTGCCTATAACGGCAAGCGCCGGGTCGCCTGGTACGAAGTGTTCGCCGGCGAAAAAGCCATGGACCGCTTCAAGACCTGGCTGCCGGATGACACCGTAGCCGCGTTCCGCGAGTTGCGCATCGGCATCAAGGGCCCATTGACTACCCCCATTGGCGGCGGCATCCGTTCGCTGAATGTCGCTCTGCGCCAGCTCCTCGACCTCTACGCCTGCATTCGGCCGGTGAAGTATTACCAAGGCATTCCGTCGCCGGTGAAGCATCCCGAGCGCATGAACATCGTCATCTACCGCGAGAACACCGAAGACGTTTACGCGGGCATCGAGTGGAAAGAAGGAACGCCGCAGGCCAAGGAGTTGATTGACTTCATCAACACCAAAATGCTGGCGGGCACCAACAAGCATGTGCGGGAAGACTCCGGCATCGGCATCAAACCGATCTCCATCACCGGCACCAAGCGCCTGGTGCGCATGGCCATTCAATACGCTCTGGCCAACCATCTCAAGTCGGTGACCATCGTCCACAAAGGCAACATCCAGAAGTTCACCGAAGGCGCGTTCCGCGAGTGGGGCTATGAGCTGGCCACGCAGGAGTTCCGCGACCAGGTCATCACCGAGCGCGAGAGCTGGATCATCGGCAACCTCGACAAGAATCCGGGGCTGTCAATCGAAGATAACGCCAAGATGGTCGAGCCCGGTCTGGAATTTGCCCAGCCGGACTTCCGCGAAACGCTCTACCAGGAAGTGCGGAGCGTAATCGACAGCATCTACGCGACCCACGGTAAGGGTGCGTGGAAGACGAAGCTGATGATCAACGATCGCATCGCCGACAGCATCTTCCAGCAGATCGTTACCCGTCCCGACGAGTACGCAGTGCTAGCCACGCCCAATTTGAACGGCGACTATATTTCCGACGCGGCCGCCGCCCAGGTCGGTGGGCTCGGCATTGCGCCGGGCGCCAACGTGGGCGATCAGCACGCCATCTTCGAAGCCACCCACGGCACCGCCCCGAAGTACGCCGATAAGGACGTGATCAATCCCGGCTCAGTTATGTTGTCGGGCGTGATGATGTTCGACTTCATGGGCTGGCACGAGGCGGCCCGCCTGATCGAAGACTCGCTGGAGCGCACCATCCTGCAGAAGAAGGTCACCTACGACTTCGAGCGCATGCTGGAAGGAGCGACCAAGGTCAAGACCAGCGAGTTCGCAACCTACATGATCCAGAACATGGCGCCCGTGGCGGAGTTGGTAGCGAAGTAGCGGGCTATCCAACCATTTCTAGAGTTGTCATTACGTCTTTAGGGTTGTCATTACGAGCGAAGCGAGGAATCTGCTGTTGTTAGTTCTTGGATGGATGCCGAGGAACAGCAGATCCCTCACGGCCTGAAGGCTGTTCGTGATGACAATTCAACAGCAACCGGTTCAGCCGTACCTCGATTTCGGATTCATGCTGTGACACATCATTAAATATTCAAACACTGTGAGGCATCATGCGTAAAAAGGTAACGGTAGTTGGTTCTGGCAACGTGGGCGCCACCGCGGCGCACTGGCTGGCGTCGAAGGAACTGGCCGACGTCGTTCTGATTGACATCATCGAAGGCGTACCCCAGGGCAAAGGTCTCGACCTGCTGGAGGCCATGCCCATCGAGAAGCGCGATTCGTTCGTGCTCGGCACCAACGATTATGCCGACACCGCCAACTCCGACATCGTGGTGGTCACGGCGGGCATTCCGCGCAAGCCCGGCATGAGCCGCGACGATCTGCTCAACACCAATTTCAAGATCATGAGCGATGTGGTGGGCAAGGTGGTGCAGTACTCGCCTAATTGCATCCTGATCATCGTCTCCAACCCGCTCGACGCCATGGCGCAGGCGGCTTACAAGCTCAGCGGCTTTTCGCGCAATCGCGTGATCGGCATGGCCGGCATTCTCGACTCGGCCCGCTTCCGCGCTTTCATCGCCAGGGAGCTGGATGTTTCCGTGGAGAACGTCACCGCCTTTGTGCTCGGCGGTCACGGCGACACCATGGTCCCGCTGCCGCGCTACTCGACCGTGGCGGGCATTCCCATCACCGAATTAATGGATGCAGCCACTCTCGCGCGCCTGGTGCAGCGCACCCGCGACGGTGGCGCCGAGATCGTGAAGTACCTCAAGACCGGCAGCGCTTACTACGCGCCGTCGGCCGCGGTCGCAGAAATGGTCGAGGCCATCCTCAAGGACAAGAAGAAGATCGTGCCCTGCGCCGCCTATCTGGAAGGCGAGTACGGTATCAAAGGGCTGTTCGTCGGCGTGCCCTGCAAGCTGGGCTCCAACGGCATCGAGAAAATTCTCGAGATCAAACTGACTCCGGAAGAGCAGGCCGCTCTGCAGAAGAGCGCCGACTCGGTGAAGGAGTTGGTGGGCGTCATCGGGGCGTAAGGCTCAAGGGATGTGTCGTCCCACCCTGTCGCCAACACCGGCGACAAGGGTGGGGCAGCCGACCGCCGGTCTGCATAACGTCGAGTGCCCCACCCAAGCTTCCTTTGCTTGGGTGGGTGTTTGTTTGCGGTTGTCTTCCAGATCAGCCTGACCCGGTAGATGAACTGACTCTCCATTGAACAATACACAAAAATGTGAGATGTTTACACATAGGAGGATATCACTTGTGCGAACCAATGTCGAGATTGACGATGATTTGATGCGGCAGGCGATGCGCCGCAGCGGGGCTCCGACCAAGAAAGCGGCAGTGGAAGAAGCCCTTCGGCTCCTGGTGAGGACACACGAACAGACTTCGATTCGCAGATGGCTTGGCAAAGTGCAATGGGAAGGCAACTTGAAACAACTGCGCCGCAGTCGAGTTCCGCAATAGGCGGTCCCCATGGTCATCGTCGACACGACCGTTTGGATCGACTACCTGGGCAACGTGAACAACCGCCAGACGAATTGGCTGATTCGCGAATTGGGACGGCAACCGCTGGGGTTGATTGACATCATCCTGTGTGAAGTTTTGCAGGGAATTCGAAGCGATGCAGCCTTCGCCGGGGTGCGGCATGATCTTGAGAAGTTCTACATTTTTAATACCGGCGGAAGCGAGTTGGCCGTGGCCGCCGCCCAGAACTATCGTCGCCTCCGGCAAGCGGGGTATACGGTGCGCACAACCATCGATTGCCTGATCGCCACATTCTGTTTGGAGGCCGGGCATGCGCTGCTTCATCGCGACCGCGATTTCGATCCCTTCGAGGAATATTTTGGGTTGCGCGTGGTGCATCCGTAAGACGGTTCACCCTTAAGCCTCCTTTGCTAGGGTGCGATTTTCAATCGGTGGACGCAGGCCTAACGCGTCGCTGACTATGTAAGATCGAGAGCGGCCTTGACCGCAGTTTCAATCCTCTGCATGGATGCCAATGCCAGCGTGCCCAGCGGAGGGTAGATCACCAGTTGCTTCTCCACCGTGCTTGGTTGGTCACACTTCACCCAAGAGTCGCGGAGCAACCCACCCTCTCCGGCCTCCAACTTGGGACGCAGTGAAAACGCCTTGTGCTCGGCGGTGGAGATGGGCAATACACATACGTCCAGAGCGTGTGCGTTCAGGCTGTCGCTGGAAATCACCAGCGCGGGACGTTCCTTGTCGAGGTCGATCAGGCAAACTTCGCCCCGCCTCGGATACCATCGCGTAGGCTTGGTTCCTCTTCGCCAGGCGGTCATGGGCGTGACCAGGATTTAAGGCCGGCCTTGTGGAAGGCGCGGCGCTCCTGCCGGTCTTCCGGCGCGCTGCTGAAGAACTGCGCCGCTTCCTGGTAAAGGCTGGCCTTGCGCTCCGTCTCCAGAGCGTACTTCAGCAACTGGTTGACCCGTTCGCTGGCGGAGTTGCTCCCCTTGGTGCGTTCAACCTCTGACAGAACATTCTGGTCAAGCGAAAAAGACCGGGTTTTCCTGACTGCGGACCGCATAGCCGTGGTTCTCACCAAGTTATTGTGATTCCTATTAGATATATTGTCAAGATTCCTACAAGGAATGGTGGTCAACGAAATGGCCACGATGGGATGCCCCGCCGAAGTTGGTCAAAGCGTTCTGGCGGTATAAATCAGATACACCGCCAATATAATTCCGAAAAGCGCAGCAATTAGGCCAAGAACGGTAACGATTGCGCCAGCCGGCTGGAACTCATCTGCGTTGAGCCGGTTCATGGTTGTGCGGTATCGGACCAGCGACACCAGCGCCATGAATATGCCCATAACGATGAAGCCGACGCCGATTGCCAGCGACATCCCGCTCTGGCGTTCGCCATTGCCCTGCATGCGCAAGAATTCACGCAAGGTAATTCCAAACCTTGCCACCACGAAGCCAAACACGATAATGCTGATGCTGGTGCGAATCCACGCTAGAAAGGTGCGCTCGTTCGCAAGGTGGTCGGCGGCCTTACCGGATTGGGTGGAAGGTACTGGGGCAGTCATAGTAATGCTGACAGGTTCGCGCAGGACGGTCTTGGGGAGCCATGCTGTTCGGATTACCGAGCCGAACACGCCCCAACTGTCGCTCGTCTTCGCCCCACAAAACTATTCCGGCTTGTGCGCTTCCGGGACCGCTGCTGCCGGGACGGCCGCAGGCGCCGCCTTCCTAAGCTCCGGTCGTGGCTCGATGGGACGCGCCGGCGCGCTCACGCTGCGCTCGTCAAACTTGCCGAAAATCATCTTCCCGGCGGTGGTCTGCAGCACCGAGGTCACCGAGATATCGATGTTCCTGCCGATCATCTTGCGGGCGTTGTCCACCACCACCATGGTTCCGTCGTCCAGATAGGCCACACCCTGGTTGTACTCCTTGCC
>PLYW01000118.1 GCA_003151875.1 Acidobacteriaceae bacterium | reverse complement strand
CTCGCGCAGCGGCATGCCCGTAAGCTCGACGCCATAGACCATCTCCATGGGCGAGAACGCGTGCGCGTGCATCCTCGGCGTGGCCGATTTCACCGCGCGCAGGATGTCGCGATAGTAAAAGGGAGGCAGGTTGCGCGGCAGCCCGCCCTGGATGCAGACTTCGGTCGCGCCCCATTGCTCGGCTTCGCGACACTTCTGCGCCACTTCGTCGAGCGACAGAAAGTAGGCGGATTCATCGCGCGGGCCAACGCTGAAGGCGCAGAACTTGCAGCCCACAAAACACACGTTGGTGAAATTGATGTTGCGGGTGACCACGTAGCTGACCACCTCGCCCACCAACTGCCGTCGCAGTTCGTTGGCCGCGACCACCAATCCAAACAGGTCATCGCCGCTGCGACTGGCGAGTGTAAGACATTCCTCGCGCGTGAGTGCGCTGCCATCCAAAGACGACAGCACCTTCTCCAGGGCCGTTCGCACGGGCGAACTGACGCGCTGCTGCACATCGTCCCACGTCATACTCTGAAGCGTGTGCTGATTGGCCCAACTGATGTCGTACATAGCTCCCCAAGTCTCATCCCGATGGTCATATGTTGGATGCAGGCCGCCGTGGAAAACAGTTCACCACGGAGACACGGAGGACACGGAGTTTTGCTTTTTTATATTGTTTTCTCCGTGATCTCAGTGCCTCCGTGGTGAAATGATTTTCGACAAGCGTGCGCGAACTGTCACCGAAACAAATCCTTCTCCGCCGGCCGAACCATCTGCCGTGCAGTGCCCTTGCCGCGACGATACGGATAACCCTGGATTATACAAGCCGGAACCCGCGAATCTTTGCCGCAAACCAGACCGGCGACCGACGCCAGTTCGTCGGCCACGGCTTCTTCCGTAGCGTGCATTTNNGCAACGTCGCACAGGCCCTCGCGCCACGGACGCCCGAAGCTGTCAGCAATGATCACGGGAATGTATATTCCGGTGCGCTTCTTTAATTCTCTATGAATCTGCGCCGCCGAGCGGTCTGCATCGGCGGGCAGCAGGACCGCCGTCTTGCCGCCATCCACGTTCGAAACATCCACGCCGCTGTTGGCGCATACCAGCCCGTGCTCCGTTTCGGTGATGAGGATGTGCTTTTTGCGGACCACGCGCCTGGCCTCGTGCAAGGCCAACTCCACCACGCGAGCGTCCGCGGCGTTGTCACGCGCAAAACTTCTTGCCGCGGCGGATGGCTTCACCGAATCGAGCGCAACCCGCCGGCCCTCCGCCTTGGATACGATCTTGTGCTTGACCACAAGAATGTCGCCGTCGTGGAATTGCAGCCCCCCGAGAGCGAGCGCATCTACGACGAGGCCAGCAATGGAGTCGCCGGCAATAACGTCGCGAATGCCCAGCACAGGAATAGCGCGGAGTTCGTCGGTCTTGGTGGGCGTGGATGGCATCAGACCGCGGCTTCCCACTGCGCGTCGTCATCGGCGCCGAAGTTCCACGACCGCAGCAACCGCTGCGCGTTAGTGCTGCCGGCGCGCTGCAACAGCAGTTCGAGTTCGTGAGGGTTGTCGATGTCGAGTCCGATGCCGGGCAGTTCGAGGATCACCAGCTCCCTGCCGGTCTTGCGCATGGCTTCGCAGTGCGGCAGAAAGCTGTCGTTGCCAAAGCGCAGCGGAATGATGCTTGCCGGCCGGCGCAGAATGCAGTTGCTGCCACGACAATCGTACGCGGGCACGAAGACCGCGCCTTCAGCAGGAGCGGCATCGAGCACGCGCTGAAGTTCGTCGCTGGTGATGAGCGGAATGTCGCCCGGCACGACGACTGTGGTGTCATACCCCTGCTGCTCGCACCATGCGGTGGCCATCTCGATGGCGGCGGTCTCGCTCTCGTTACGCGGGTCGTCGATCGCCAGGAAGCCGAACTCGGCGGCCAGCGCGCGCGCCCGGACGTCGTTGGTTACCAGCGCCACGTCGATTCGGTCCAGCACACCAGCGGCCGCCGTCATTACGTCCCGCAACATGGCTTCGGCAAGTTGCGAGCGCCGCTCCTGATCCAACGCCGCAGCCAGACGCTGCTTGGCCGTAGTGAGGCTCTTCACCGGAATAAGCAGGACGCCACGCATTGTTAGGCCTCGGCGCTCCGTTGTACAGCGCACGCCTCCAGCGTGAACCGCGCCAGCTCGCGCTTGTCGTCCATTGACTTCATGATGGTGTTCGTACACAAAACGCGCAGACTTTCACTCCGCATCGCGGAAGCCGCGGCTTCGTCGGCGCGGTCGGCGACCAGCACATCCAGAATATCCTCATAGGCTTTGGCAACTCCTGCAATGCTACTTTCCCAGCCCATCATCGTCATTAACGCACCCGCCGGACCGGTAACCGCCTCTCCTCCAACAATCGGACTCACGACGGCAACCGGCGCCTTCGCCCGCCGCAACGCATCGCGAATTCCCGGCACTGCAAGAATTGGTCCAATGCTGGTTACGGGATTGCTGGGCGCGAAGATGATCGCCTCCGCCGCTTCGATGCTCTCGATCACGCCGGGTGCGGGATGAGCGCGGTGGGCCCCTTCGAAACGCACCCTGCGCACCGCAATCTGATGCCGCTCGCGCACGAAGTACTCCTGAAAGGTCAACGTGCCCTTGGCGGTGTCGAGCATGGTCGAGATGCGCTCGTCCGACATGGGCAGCACGCGCGCTCGAATCCCCATTTTGCTGGCCAGTTCGGCGGTAGTGCGGCTCAGCGACTTCCCTGCCCTCAGCATCGCCGTTCGCGTCAGGTGGGTCGCCAGATCAAGATCGCCGAGACTAAACCACGATGGCTGTCCGAGTTGCTTCATGCGCTCCAGGCAGCGGAAGCTGTCGTCGTCCACGCCCCAGCCGCGCTCCTTGCTGAGCAGGTCCGACAAACCGTAGAGCACCGAATCGATGTCGGGCGAGACGTGCAGTCCCCACCACTCGATGTCGTCGCCGGTATTGACGATGACCGTGAGGTCCTCCGGCGCGACCACCTGCTGCAAACCCTGCACCAGCTTCGTGCCGCCGGTTCCGCCCGTGAAGACAATGATCATCTATGCCGCCTTCACATAGCCGTCGGCGTCCGCCGCAGCCTGCAGCCGCTCGCCCAGCATTCCACCGCGGGCGGCGACGCTCGCAATGAATTCCGGATACACCGGCAAGCGCTGCTTTAGCTTCTGACCAGCGGCCTCGGTGCGGCGCTGCAAATCCAGCAGGTGCGGCCACGGCGCTTCGGGGTTGATGTAATCGGGGGTCAGCGGCGACACGCCTCCCCAATCATTGATGCCGCCGTCCAACAATTTCTCGTAACCTTTCTCGGTAAGATTCGGCGGCGCCTGGAGGTTCATGTCGCGCAGCAGCAGGCGCGCCACCGCCAGCGTGCGCAGCATGTCGCCCGTGTCCGGCTCGGGCCATGCCGCCATCGGAATCGGCGGCTTCACGCGAAAATTCTGGACGATCACTTCCTGCACGTGACCGTACCGCTCATGCAGGCGCTTGATGGCCAACAGCGACTCGACGCGATCCTCCATGGTCTCGCCGATGCCGATCAGGATTCCGGTGGTGAACGGCACTCCGAGTCTGCCAGCATCTTCGATCGTCCTCAGTCTCAAGGCGGGCAGCTTGTCGGGAGTACGATCCACCGGATGCGCGGCCTCAAGATTGGTGCTGGTGCTCTCCAGCATCAGCCCGAGGCTGGGATTGCTCTCGCGCAATCGTTCAATCCAGTTTGCGCTGAGCAGACCGGGATTGGCGTGCGGCAGCAGGCGGGTTTCGCGCAACACCAACTCGCACATGGCTTGCAGATAATGCAGGGCGCTGCGATAGCCGAGCTTGCGCAACGTTTCGCGCATCTCGGGAAACAGCGCCTCTGGACGATCGCCGAGCGAGAACAACGCCTCAGTGCAGCCAAGCTTTTCGCCCGCTTGCGCCACGGAGAGAACTTCGTCGGGCATCATGGTGTGCGCACCGGCCTCGCCGGGATCGCGGCGGTAGGTGCAGTATCCGCAATAATCGCGGCACAGGTTAGTCAGCGGGATAAACACCTTGCGCGAGTAGGTGACGACGCCGGGACGATACTGCTCCTTGAGGGCGCGCGCAGTCGCAAGCAGTTCGGGAAGAAGTTCGTCGTCACAGCGCAAGAGCTGGCAGGCGATGTCCGCGGAGAGTGGCCGCCCCTCGCGCACCTCGCGCAAATGGGTCACCAGAAAATCGCTGGATGCACGATCTGTAGCAACTGGCCGTACTGGAGTTCCTGCTGACAAGGAATTTTCCGGTCGTGACGTGTACGCCGCGAAACGCAGCGTTATCGAAGGATAGCGCAAGACGCGCAAGGCCGCACGTGGCGCCAAGGCTAATGGGCCTTGAAGGGGCACGGCTTCAGCCGTGCCGTTAGAGTGCGTGGGAAGTTGGGCTTCAGCCCCTGAGGAAACTCGCACTTCGTCTCAAAAACCGAAGTCCCTCAGTGGCTAAAGCCATCATGACGACTGCCGCTTTATGGCACGGCTGAAGCCGTGCCCTTTCAATTCAGGTGAAGGCCTGCTCTACCTGAGGTCGCTCATCACGGTTCCTGCGGGACATCGCTCATCCCATACCGCCCGCGAAAGTAGAGCAGCGGTGCGCCCTCGGCCACGATAACTTCCTTCACCTCGCCGACGAAGATGGTATGGTCGCCCCCGTCGTAGTCATGCACCACGGAACAATCCAGATTGGCTAGCGCATCCTGCAACACGGGCGTGCCGCTTCGCATCCGACGGTATTGGATGCCGAGACGATAGGCGGCATCGTGGTTGCGCTCGGGATCGGCGAAAAATTCCGATAGCGCTTCCTGCTCCGCTTTGAGCACGCTCACTCCAAATTGGCGGCGCTCGCGGATGTGCAGGTAGGTCTCGGCCAGATGGTCAATGCAGACCAGCACCAGGGGAGGGCGCAACGACACCGAGCAGAAGGCGTTCGCGGTCATGCCGTGCACTTCGGCTTGGGCCGTCTCGACGGTGATCACCGTGACGCCGCTGGCGAAGCGGCCCAGAGCAGCTCTGAATTCGTTGGGTGTAACTAGTTCGGGCATGAAAGCGCTCGTGAGACCGTACCGCGAAGTTCAGCGGTACGAGGCGTACACTACGGCCACTATACCTGACCTTGCCGCCTGCATCTCGCCCGGAATTTGTTTGAGCAAGAGTCTGCTGCCTCGAAGGGGCTCCTGGGGAAAAATCAACGCCCACCGAGCAGTGCGCGTTGGGCTATCCTATCAGGGCCGAGGAGCTAGCCGTGGCCATCACGTTTTCAGGCGAGTTCACCTCGCCGCGCACGCCCGACGAGGTTTATGACTTCCTCTGCGATGCCAATAAGTTTGGTCCGCTGCTGCCTGACTTCGAGAGTATGTCGGTCGAGGATGCGACCCACTTCACGGTGAAGGTGCGCGTGGGAGTGGGCAACATTCTCGGCATGGCGGAAATCAAGATGGAGCTGGCCGAGTCAGTGCGGCCAATCCGGGCGCAATACCAGGGCCGCGGCAAAGCGGTAGGCAGCCAGATCGCCATCAGCACCGGCTTCGATCTCTCGCCCCTTGCCGAGGGCACCAGGATCGCGTGGCAAGGCGAGGCCAGCGTGTTGGGCAAGCTGGCTCTCCTGGCGGGCGGCATGCTCGAACCCGTGAGCCGGAAGAATATCCAGATGCTGATGGATGGATTACGGTCGTCGCTCGCTTACACGCCGGCAGAGTGGGTCGCACAACCAACGCCGAGCGAAGCAGTACAGAGCGCGCCCGCTCAACAGCCAGTGCAACCCCCTCAGCAAGAGCTGCCGAGCGCGGACGAGCAAGGCACGCCAGCAGAACAGCCTCCGCAATCGCAGACTGGGTCGGCAGAATAGGGGTCCTTCGACTCCTCGTGCGGCCGCCACGGCGACCGCACTCGTTGCTCAGGATGACAGACAAATGAAGGCTAGCTTTTTATCCGAACGCCGCCGCCCTTAGCTGCCAACCCTTTCCGGCGCCAATTTGTACGATAAATCACCATGAATTGTGACGCCCGTCACTCGCGGTCTGCCGCCTTTCGTCTAACGTTCTGAGTTGTTTTGTATTTAGGCGATTTGCGTAGTATTTACGACTGCCGATACCCCGGTGGGTACCGTGTTAGGCCGTCGCGCAGGCAAGTTCCCGATTCGGAGGGCGCGTTCGGCCTAGCGACTTTATCCCTGTTCCCGTCAGGTTTGCGCCTGGTGTCACCGGGACGATGGGGCCGCCGTTCGAATTAGGGAACCTGGTGGCGTTCGCGCCAGCAGTGCGATTTATCTTTCCCTTGTCATTCAGCCTTGCGCCCACACGGCTGGCGAGCATGGTCTTCTGAAAAGCCCGCGCAGCCTCAAGTTGCGAATCCAGCACGACAACCTCGATGGCCTTTTAATCGAAGTGCTGGGGAAAGGGAGCAGTAAATGAAAAGGTTCTTGACCTCACTGGGTTTTGTCGCTCTTGCAAGTCCGCTTTTCGCCACCGATGGTGGTGCACCACAGATGTACCATCAGAATTACAATCCTCTGGGCAATGTCACGCTGTCGACGATCGTGGCGGCAATCCCGATCCTGACACTCCTCTATTTCATAGCCCTCCATCCGCACCGGGACAAGCAAGGCGTTCGCCATCGCGGCATCAGCGCACCTTATGCCGCCTTCTACGGTGTTGTGGCCGCTTTTCTGGTTTCATGCGTGGCCTTCCGCATGCCCTTCAAATCGGCCGTGTCAGCCTTTGCCTTTGGATCGCTGTCGGGTTTTCTGGGCATCATCTGGATCGTCCTCGGCGCCATGTTCCTCTACACGATGACGGTCATCACCGGCAAGTTCGAGATTGTCAAGGAATCGATTATCCACATCTCTTTTGACCGGCGCCTGCAGGTGCTGTTGATTGCCTTCTCCTTCGGGGCGATCATCGAGGGCACCTCCGGCTTCGGGACACCGGTGGCCATCGCCGGTGCCGTCATGGTAGGCCTCGGCTTTTCGCCGTTTGACGCCGCCGTGCTCAACCTGTTGGCCAACACCGCCCCAGTAGCATGGGGAGCAATTGGCACTCCGATCGTGACGTTGGCCCAAGTGAGCGGTCTCGATCAGCTCACCCTTTCCGCCATGGCCGGCCGGCAGCTACCCTTCGTCTCCATTCTCATTCCTTTCTGGCTGGTAACGACTTTTGTGCTCATGCAGGGAGGCAAATTCAAGGACGCATGGGAAGTATGGCCGGCGACTCTGGTCTCTGGAGCGTCCTTCGCCATCATGCAGTTCTTCGCCTCCCAGACACAGGCTTTCCACCTGATGACCGACGTGGTGTCGGGCGTATTTTCCGTGATCTGCACCGCCCTTTTCCTGCGCTTCGTCTGGCATCCGAAGACGCGTTTTCTCCTGCGGTCCGAGCGCAAGGCGCTGGCCGCAGCAACCGGCGGAGCGACTGCAGGCGAGGTCACACAGCCAGCTAAAGAGTGGAAATACCCATACACCATCGGTCAGACCATATATGCCTGGTTGCCGTGGACCATCTTGATCGTCTGCTGTGCCGTCTGGGGTATGCCAACCTGGAAGGCCCACCTCAACACCCTTCTTGCCAGCGTGAAGATCAACACAACGCTGCTGGGCTCGAAGTTAGCCGGTACCCTCTCGCTGCCCACCTGGCAGATGCCCGCATTGCATAACCTGGTGCAGCGCATGCCTCCGGTGGTGCTGCCGAACGCCAAACCAGAGGGCGCCGTTTTTGCCGTTAACTGGTTGTCCGCTGCCGGTACCGGCGTTTTCCTTGCCGCTGTCCTTACCGGTTTGGTCTTGAAGATGAGCGCCGCCCAATGGGGGGAAGCGACTGTACGCACGCTTCGCCGCATGAAGATCCCCATCCTGGTGATCGGCCAAGTACTGGGTCTGGGCTTTTTGACCCGCTACTCCGGCACCGATGCAGTCCTCGGACTGGCCTTCACCGCCGCGGGTCCCTTCTATCCCTTCTTCTCCGCTTACCTTGGCTGGCTGGGTGTCTTCCTGACCGGCTCCGATACCGCCTCCAATGCGCTGTTCGGAAGCCTGCAACGCATCACGGCGCAGCAGCTTCATTTGAATGAGGTCCTCATCGTGGCCACCAACTCGACGGGCGGCGTCATGGGTAAGATGATTGACGCCCAGTCCATCATGGTCGCCTGTGCTGCCTGTTACGACGATCCTTACGAGCGTTCCCACGCCTTGGGGCCGATCTTCCGCAAGGTCTTCTGGCACTCCATCGCACTGGCCGGCATCATCGGCTTGATCGTCATGCTCCAGGCATATGTCTTCCCGGGAATGATCCCGCACCTGCCTGGCAAGTAAAAGCGACCATAGGGTAGTGGCTCAATTGAGCCACTACCCGTTGCCGCCGAAAGACGGCTGCTAGGCTTTTGTTGTCTGGAGTTCTTCATGCGAATTGCAGTAATCGGGTCCGGGCACGTGGGGTTGGTCTCGGGAGCCTGCTTTGCCGAGTTGGGCCACGATGTCATCCTGGTGGACAACGATCCCGTGAAGTATGAGGCCCTGCAACAAGGCGAATGTCCGATTCACGAGAAGCACGTGCCGGAGTTGTTTCTGCGTCACCGTGGTAAGCGGCTCCTATTTTCCGACGCCCTCGCTGACTCGGTCAGCAAAGCTGAGGCGATCTTTATCGCAGTCGGCACGCCCCCCGACATCAATGGCGAGGCTGATCTTTCCTACGTGGAGTCGGTGGCGCGCGAAATTGCCTCTGCCATCAAGGAATACAAAATCATCGTGGGTAAAAGTACCGTGCCGGTGTACACCAGTGAATGGGTGCGCAAGGTCATGTTGCTCAACGGCGCTCCCGCCAGCCTGTTCGACGTCGCCTCCAATCCTGAGTTCCTGCGGGAGGGCACGGCGGTAACCGACTTCCTCTATCCGGATCGCATTGTAATTGGCACGGACAACGATGCCTGCGCCGAACGGCTGCGCGTTATTTATCAGCCGTTGCTCGACGGAAGCTACTATCAGCGGGTTGATTCCCTGTTCCCGCACAAACCTGTCAAGTCCCCGCTCCCTTTCATTGTGACCACAGCCAAGAGCGCCGAACTCATCAAGTACGCCTCCAATGCCTTCCTGGCGATGAAGATCAGCTTCATCAATGCGGTTGCCGCGATTTGCGAATCCGTGGGCGCTGATGTGGACCAGGTGCGGGAAGGTATCGGTTCCGATGCGCGCATAGGCCGGCAGTTCTTGAGCCCTGGCATCGGCTACGGCGGCTCCTGTTTTCCCAAGGACCTGTCCGCCTATCGCGCCGTGGCCCGCGAATGCGGTTACGATTTTCGCCTGCTCGAGGAAGTCATGCGCATTAACAACGAGCAGCGTGAGCGTTTTCTGCGCAAAGTGCGCAGCATATTGTGGACCTTGAAGGGTAAACGGCTCGCCGTATTCGGGCTGGCATTCAAAGGGGGCACCGACGATGTCAGAGAATCCCCAGCCGTTTCGGTGGTACGTTCCCTGTTGGACGAGGGCTGCAAGATTCAAGCCTACGATCCGGCCGCAGCCCAAAATGCGCGTGAGTTGCTGGGCACGCAAAACATCCAGTACGCAGCCTCAGCCATGGAAGCGGCCAGGGACGCCGATGCGTTGCTGGTGCTCACGGACTGGGAAGAGTTTCGCTCCATTGATCTCGACCGCTTGCGTGAATTGTTGCGATACCCGATTGTGATTGACGGGCGCAATCTGTTCAGCCCGGCCACGATGGCAGCGCATGGATTCACTTACACCAGCGTAGGCCGTGGGGATGTGTACCACCAGACTGGCAGCGGTCAAAAGCCGGCGGCTGCGGCGAAGAAGTCCGTTGACTCGCGGCCAGAAGCAGATGCCGTTAAGGCGCCTTAGAGCCTGCTTTGTGTTCTGCGTCAGAAGGACCGGTACATGAATACGTTGGCCGCGCCGCTCTGACGCTCCATTATGGTGACGACCAGCAGTGACGCGGCAGCCCACATGGGCGCTATCCACACCCACCGCTCTCGCACCATCACTTCCAAAATCTCCGAGCGAGAAGTGGCTGGCGGTCCCAGGCGCTCCGCGTAACGGTCCAGCGAGTCGATCACGAACAACACGGCAGCGTATGCGATGGCCAGGCCCGCGACCAGCAGATACAGACTTCTGGGAAGAACGTGACCGAGGTAGCTTGCTGGTGACGCAACCGCCGCCAGCATCTGAGTCGCTTGCGGCAGCGAATTGGCCCGGAACAAGATCCATCCCGCGCTGATAAGAGTTATGGTCACCGCCCACGATATTGGCGTCCAAATCGCGGCGGGAGGCTCCCATTTCAACCTGCGCTGCACGGCTTGCCATTGCCGGTGCAGGATTAAAAGTATCCCTTGATAGCTTCCCCACAACACAAACAAAATACTTCCCTTGTGCCACAGTCCGAACACGACCATCGAGATGACCAGCGCCAGGTTTCGCCACCACATTTCGCGTCGCAAAACCGCCAGAGGAAGGAACACGTAGTCGCGAATCCAAAACGAGAGCGACATGTGCCAGCGGGTCCAGAAGATCGACGGCGTCGTGGATGCGAACGGCCGGGCAAAGTTTTCCGGCACGGTGAAGCCAAGCATCTGCGCGGCACCGATGGCGACGTGCGAGTAGCCGGCGAAATCGAAAAAGAGCTGCAAGCCGTAACCAAATGCCAGACACCAAACGTCGAGCCCGCTCCAGCGAGTCAGATGATCGAAGCCGCCGTTGATTCCCTCTCCGCCCAGGATGCCCTTGCCAAGGAGCTGGGCCGCTTGCATCATCAGCACCCCAGTCGCAATGCGACACAGCCCACGTCCGATGTCGTGCCTTGAAACAGATTTCTCGGAGCGAAACTGCGGCAACATTTCGGTCATGCGGCAGATTGGGCCGGAGACCGTAACCGGGAAGAACGCCATGTATAAGGCAAACTCTACGAATGTCGGATCCAGTTCCTCGCCGCGATACAGGTCGAGCAGGTAGCTCATCGCCTGAAAAGTCCAAAATGAAATACCGAGCGGCAGAGCCAGACGAGAAAACCTCTGCAAGGACGCAACTGGAATTGAAACTGCGATTCCGGGGATGTATTTGAAGACTGCCAACAGGGCCAGGTTGAACGCGAGGCCGGCCCACAACACCGCCGCCGTAGGTTGCCGCTTCAGCCATCGGCCCACCAGAAAATTCATCACCGTGGAGGCCAGCAGGACGGCCCCGAACCACACTCCCCACGTGAGATACAGCGCGTAGCTGGCAACAAGGAGAATGGCTTGCCGTACTCGAAACGAGCGCACCTTTGCGAATACCAAAAGCAAGATGAGCAGCGCAACGCCGTACAGCAATCCAGTCAGCAGCATTCCAAATTCCTCATGATGGACCGCGCGGGTATTCCTTGGAGCGCGCCGGCCCTTTAGGTTGCTCAGCAGAATCCTGGCTGGAAGCCTGCTGGCGTTTTGCCACCGGCTCTTCCGTCAGGCTGTCAGCGATGACGCCGGCAACGATAGCGTCGCCCGCCGAGTTGTAATGCGTATCCCCGAAGATGAAATGACTCAGGTACCAACAGCCGGGCTGGGTCCGCGGGCACTGCTCCTTCACCGCAAAAAAAGCCGGAAACAGAGTAATGAAGCGCCGGCACTTGCCGTCGCACCATTCGCGCCAGATGCGCACTTGCCGCGAATCCGCCGAGTCATGCGCAAGCTGTGCCGGCCACGGATACACAACCACGCTGATCGGAATGTTGCGCTTGGCAAGTTCCTGCCAGAGCAGGTCCATCTTCGCCTTCTCCCGGACAATGCCGCCTTCCAGTCCCAGCGGCGCATAGCCGGTTTCATAGGGATCGCTATCGGACACCTTGCGATACGTCCAGGCTGAGCGCTCCAGGTCGAATTCGTTGCCGCCGTGTCCCAGATCAAGGTGATACCAGCCGAGCCGGACCAGGTTTCGCTCGAAAAACTCGAAGACATCATTGGTGAGCAACAGGTGGTCGTTGATACTCCGCCGCAGGCTGGAGTACCAGTTCCCTTTGGTGAGTTTCTGTTTCGCGATCACCACCGCCCCTGACGAATCCACATCATGAAAAAATGCCGCCTCATCCTGCGCATCGGAGAGATCGATGAACACAATCGCTTCGTCAAACTCGATGCCGTCGACGATCAGCTTTCGCGCCGTGTTGAGATAGTTAGAGGGCGAGTAGCCCTCGACACTGCTATTGAGAAATTCGTATTGCGGGAAGGTTGCCGCCACTCGCCCGATAAAGCTGTCCTGCCAGGCGGTCATTCCCTCCGGGGCCGAGTCGCCCAGGATGAGGACCCGCGGCCGGGAGCCGGTGGACGGCACATCCCGGACGCGCTCGTCGCGAAAGCCCAGACTATTGGTGTTGAACTCGTACGAGTTTCCCAGCCACGGACGGATACAAGAGCAGTTCGGCTGAAAGGCAAAAGCGCGCACCGGGTCCCGAGCAAAACAAAAACCGTGCGCCCCCCCGGAGACGGCAGACCCCAAGATTGTCGCAGTGTAGAAATAATCGAAGGTAACGAATGCGGCCACGCTGATAACCAGAGACGCCAGAAACAAGAGGACCTTCATCTCGTGTTGCCCGCCGGAGTGCTTCGAAGGCGAATCCAGTTGACCTGCAGTCTGAGCTGTTCCCAACGTCTGCCCTCTTCCCGGTTTCGCTTCGAAGTCCGTGCGTTCCATGGACGCTATTTGCGCGGCCGTCCTACACGCTGCGCGGTGGCAAACATCAGCGCAACGGTGTCCATGTCCTTGGGCTGCACTTTCCCAGGCGGGATGCGCGTTTGTGTCAAGTCTTCCAGCTTGAGCAACAAGTCCACCAGCGCCATCGAGTCGATGAGTCCTGAAGACACCAGGGGCGTACCTTCGTCAATCTCGATTCCCGGCTTCCCGATGACGTGGATGACGTGCTCAATCATCTGTTGCGCTTGCTCGGTCATCGATTGGTTTTCTCCTCTTGCCCGGGGTTGAGTTCGGGATGCTCTTTCAGCACCTTCTCCCGCGTGGCGGAGCGGGCTGGCTTCCCCGCAGTGCTCTTTACGATCCATTTCGGCGGCTTCAGAAGAATGGTTCGAACGGCCACGCCACTGCTGGCCACCACCCGGCTGCGTATCTCGCATTCGAGGGCCGCTGCAGTTTCGAGAAGCTCTGGTTGCTCCACTTCCGCCACCACGATGATCTCCTCCGTGCCGAGATCGGGATTGTACAGGCCGATGGCGACCGCTCGTCCGTCATGAATCGCTGGGTGACTGCACACGGCTTCTTCGATATCTTGCGGATAAATATTCTCGCCGCCGATGATGAGCAGGTCCTTCTTTCGGCCAACCACATAAAGCTCGCCGTCAAGCGAGAAACCCAGGTCCCCCGAGTGGTACCAGCCATTCACCATCGCCTCGGAGGTGAGGTCCGGGCGGTTGTAGTAGCCCTCGAACATACAATCGGATTTTATGAGAATCTCGCCCGCCATGCCTTCAGGAAGAATCGCACCGGTATCCGAGATGATACGCACTTCATGGTTGGGCAAGAGACGGCCCGAGGATACGAACGACAATGCGCCGGGAGTTTCCTCCGCGACCGGCGCGATAAAGTGTTCGGCACGAAAACGTTGCCCATCCGCCCAAATGCGCTCGGGAGGGCGATGGAGGTCCGACTGGGTCACGGCAAAGACGTTTTCCGCCATTGCGTAAGACGACTGCAGCGCCTCACGTTTCAACCCAATCGCAGCAAAAGCGCGATAGAACTCGTCCATGCTGTTGGCGCGCACCGGTTCGGAGCAATTGATCAGCGCGCGCGCCGACGAGAGGTCGTACTGCGGCCAGCGGCTTGGCGGCGTCCGGCGAGGAACGAACTGAAAGGCGAAGTTGGGCAACCAGGCCAGCGTGCACTTGTACTCGCTGAGGATCTGCAACATGGTCCCCGGATGCATTACCCAGTCCAGGGGCGACTGCATCACGACGGGCATGTGGCAGACCATGGGCAGAATGAAACAGGCAATCAACCCCATGTCATGGTAAAGCGGCAGCCAGCTATAAACGCGATCGTTACCACCGTCGATCTTCAGCACCTCGGCGAGAGATCTCAGTTGGCGCAGCACGGCGGCGTGGGTCAGCGCCACGCCCTTCTGCAGGCCGGTCGTGCCCGCCGAATGTTGAATGAACGCGAGGCCCTCGGGCTGATTCCCCGGGTCGGGCAACTCGTCATCTCTACCGTCTGCCGTGGCATCGCCAGCGCGAACCAGCGTCGTTCCCTCGCCGAGTGCAACATGTCCGAGCATCTCTTGGGGAAACTCTTGATCGATGACAACCACGCGCGCCTTGAGGTTTGCCGTCACGCCAGCAAGCCCGAAGCTATATTTTGCCGGCTCAACTTTGAAGTTGGGACAGGCAAGGATGGCCGGCACCGCGCCCAGCATCATCGCTCCCACGAAGATGGTCATCGTCGGAATGCCCTGCGGCATGATAACCACCACGCGATCGCCCACTCCTACTCCATGATCGGCCAGCAGTGCGGCGTGTAAGCGGGCGCGGCGGCGAAACTCGCCAAAGGTCACGCTTTCGCGTGTGTCTTCGTCAAGCCAGGCGGTGACGAAGGGACGGCCCGCGGGAGCGCAGTTGAGGGCGTCGATGAGAGTGCGGTATTCGATCGCAATCATGCCCATCTCAATGTTGGCAATCCCTAAGGATACTGGATTCGTGAACATTGAGGTGTCATCCTGAGTGAGCCCGCGGGCGGCGGGCGAGTCGAAGGACCGCTATGGCTACAGGAAATCACCGCGTAGCTGCGTGGCACAGCAACAAGTCCGACATTGCCTGCGGCCATAGGGGTCCTTCGACTCC
>PLYW01000141.1:10733-17491 GCA_003151875.1 Acidobacteriaceae bacterium | reverse complement strand
CGCGTATGAACATCGAACGCTCAGTGCGCCTGATCGCGGGTGCTTTTGTCCTGATCTCTCTCGCCCTCGGCCATTGGGTCTCGCCCTACTGGTATCTGTTCACCGCCTTTGTCGGACTGAATCTGTTTCAGTCGGCCTTCACCAATTGGTGCCCGATGATGACCTTCCTGCGCAAGTTTGGCGTTAAGCCGGCAGGTGGAGTCTAATAGAACCATGGCTGGCTGGGTCCCAATAATCTTGATTCTTGTCGCCTACGTCGTTGTGACGCAGTGGCTTCTGCCCAAGCTCGGCATTCCCACGTGAAGGAGCCAACGCGCCGGGTCCCGGTGCGAAACCAAGCCTGGGCCAGACTCGTCCGTGAGCCGGGCATCTGCCGCGAAAGAAGAGCGCGGGACGTAACGCTTCCCCTGCGATTTGTATTTGGCTGGCTCCGGCGTTTATACTGCGCTCCCCAGCATGAAGGTCATCGTCATCATTCCCGCAGCCGGATTGGGCACGCGCATGTCCAGCGCTGGCGGAGTTGCAAAGAGCAAAAGCAAGCAGTTCTTCGAGCTGGACGGAACTCCCATTCTTATCCATACGCTGCGCAAGTTTGCGCAATGCCCGGCGGTCAGCGAGATCGTGGTGGCATTGCGCAAGAACGAAACCGCCGGCTTTCAAAAGCAGATCGAAAAAGAGAAGCTGAAGAAACCGCTCCGCGTAGTTGAGGGCGGAGAGCACCGGCAGAACTCCGTGGGCAATGCGCTGGCGGCCATCGACGCGGCCGACGACGACATCGTCCTGGTGCATGATGCGGTGCGGCCCTTCGTTGACCAGGACACCATCGTGGGCGTGATTGAAGCGGTGAAGAAGTATGAGGCTGCAATCGCTGGAGTCCCCGCGGTTGACACCGTGAAGCAGGTCGAGCGGACGGCCGATGGCGCTGTCGTGATTGCGACCGTCCCGCGCGAGCGCATGGTGCTGGCGCAGACGCCGCAGGGGTTTCGCTTCGGCCCGCTCAAGAAGGCGTTCGACGAAGCCGCTGCCGACGGATTCATGGGCACCGATGAAGCTTCGCTGATCGAGCGCAGCGGAGGCACGGTCCATGTGGTGATGGGTTCGCCGCGAAACATGAAGATCACCTCGCCCGCCGATCTGGAGTTGGCNNAACGCACACCACGCATCGGTTTTGGCTGGGATTCGCACGAGTTCCAGACCGGTATCCCGCTGAAGATCGGCGGGGTGCTGATTCCACACGACGCTGGTCTGGCCGGGCATTCTGACGGCGACGTACTGCTGCACGCTCTGACCGACGCGCTACTGGGCGCGATCGCCGCCGGCGACATCGGGACCTACTTCCCGCCGACTGATCCGAAATGGAAGGGCGCCGACTCGACTGTCTTCGTCCGCGAGGCGCTGAAGCAGATCGGAGAAGCGGGCTACGCGGTGGGAAACGTGGACTGCACGCTGGTCCTCGCCGCCCCCAAGATCGGGCCACATGCCAAGGCGATTCAGCAGCGCGTCGCCGCGTTACTCGGCATCAATCCCTCGTGCGTGGGCATCAAAGCCAAAACTCCGGAAGGCATGGGCACCGACAACGCTGCCATCGCGCACGTGGCCGTGCTGCTGAATGAGATTGTCTGGCCGTAATGCAAGGCTCTTTAGGCGCCAATGGTAATCTCAAAAAAGGAGCACTTGAATTCCCCGACCGGTCTTTCGAGGGCTGGAGTCTGGGCCAGCATCCGTAACCGTTTTACAACCAGCGCCGCACTCTGACCTTGTACTCGAGATACTGCGCCCCGAAGCGGCGCTCCAGGTAGGCCTCTTCCTTCGCGATCGCCATCTGCCAGATGGCAACGACCACGAAGGGCAGGAAGATCAGCGGCCACACCGCCCGGCACAGCAGCGCGATGCCAGCATACGCTGCAATAAAACCAACGTAGATAGGATTCCTGGAGTAGCGGAACGGCCCATCAGCCACGAACACCGACGAAGGCCGGAAAGGCAGCACGGTGGTTCCACGGCGTATAAAAAGGAGGCGCGCCCATCCGGTAAACGCCAGGCCCGCGGCGACGAGAATGGCTCCGGCAACCCGCGAGGGCAAAGCCGGTAATGCTGCCAGTGGCAGCCATCGATCAAGGGCGATGCCGGCGAGCAAAGGCACGGCGAAGGTGAGAGGCGGCGGCAGCTTCACGGCCGCGGAATCGGGACGCGGTTCAGCCATAACGCAAGTCCACAGACATCTTGCGGGATTTTTCCCGGCATATCAAGTGCGCGCAGCAAGCGTGGCCCCGTAGAATGAATATGGCGGCGACAATTCGGTCCGGCCCTTTTTGCGCCGCACCGAGGTTAACGCAATCATGTCAATACCAACTCCAGACGCTGAAGCCACCGCGGCAAAACCAGACGAGGCGGCCTCACGCCCATCCAACTTCATCCGCGACATTATTCTCGAAGATCTGAAGACCAACAAATTCGGCGGACGAGTGCAGACCCGCTTTCCGCCCGAGCCCAACGGATATCTGCACATCGGCCACGCCAANNGACGACACCAATCCGGAAAAAGAAGAGCAGGAGTACGTTGATTCCATCATCACCGACGTGCGCTGGCTGGGCTTCGATTGGGAGGACCGGCTCTTCTATGCCTCGGATTACTTCGATCAGCTCCACCAGTGGGCGGTGCAACTGATCAACGCCGGCAAGGCCTACGTTTGCGATTTAAGCGCCGAAGAAGTTCGCCAGTATCGCGGCACGCTCAACGAGCCCGGCAAGGAGAGCCCTTATCGCAGCCGTTCCGTCGAGGAGAACCTGGGGCTGTTCGCGAAGATGCGCGCCGGCGAATTTGCCGACGGCTCGCGGACCTTGCGCGCCAAAATCGACATGGCTTCCCCGAACTTGAACATGCGCGATCCGGTGATGTATCGCATTCTGCACGCCGAGCATCATCGCACCGGCGACAAGTGGTGCATCTACCCCATGTATGACTTCGCGCATGGCCAGTCCGACTCCATCGAGAAGGTCACACATTCCATCTGCACCTTGGAGTTCGAAGATCACCGCCCGCTGTACAACTGGTTCATTCAGCAACTGGGCATTTTTCCGTCGCAGCAGATCGAGTTTGACCGGCTGAACATTACTTACACGCTGCTGAGCAAGCGCAAGCTGCTGCAACTGGTCCAGGACGGCCATGTGCGCGGCTGGGACGATCCTCGTATGCCGACGCTCTCCGGGCTGCGGCGGCGCGGCTACACGCCCGAGGCCATTCGCAACTTCTGCGCCGCCATCGGCGCGTCCAAAACCAACGGCACCATCGAACTGGCAATGCTGGAGCACTTTCTGCGCGAGGACCTCAACAAACGCGCGCCGCGGGTGATGGCGGTCCTGCGCCCGTTGCGGGTCGTTATCGAAAACTATCCGGAAGGGCAGGTCGAGGAGCTTGAAGCGCTAAACAATCCGGAAGATCCAGCCGCCGGAACGAGGAAGGTGCCGTTCTCTCGCGAGCTCTATATCGAGCAGGATGACTTTCGCGAGGAGCCGCCGAAAAAGTTCTTCCGGCTGTTCCCGGGACAGGAGGTCCGGCTGCGTGCCGGTTACTTCATCAAGTGCACCAGCGTGGCGAAGGACGAAAAAGGCGAGGTGGTCGAGGTCCATTGCACCTACGATCCCGAGACGCGCAGCGGCAACGCGCCCGATGGCCGGAAGGTGAAGGCGACCATCCACTGGGTTTCGGCGCAGCACGCCATCAACGCCGAGGTGCGCCTGTACGAAAGCTTGTTCACCAAGGAAGACCCGAATGATGTGCCCGAAGGTCAGGAGTTCACCGCCAATCTCAATCCCAACTCGCTGGAGACGTTGCCTGCCGCCAAGCTGGAGCCATCGCTGGCCAGCGCCAAGCCGGGCGATCGCTATCAGTTCGAGCGGCTGGGATACTTCTGCGCCGATCCGGACTCGACATCGGAGAAGTTGGTCTTCAACCGGACAGTACAGTTGCGCGACACCTGGGCCAAGATTGAGAAGCGGGAGAAGGGCTGAACTACAGGCTGCACTCCCGCAAGTGGCCATATAGCTATATCGTGATAGAATATAGCCATGAGGACGGTAAACATCGCGGACCTTAAGAATCGGCTTAGCTCTTACTTGCAGATGGTGCGAGATGGCGAAGAGGTGATCGTCAAGGATCGGAATCAGCCCGTTGCCCGAATATCTCCTTACGACGCTTCGGGGTTGTCGGCTGCGGAACGTCGGCTGGTCGCATCCGGTGCACTTAAGATGCCTGCGGAAGAGACCGCCAACTGGGACGAGTTCCTGGACGATTACTTCGCCCGACCAGGGCCCAAGATTAGCCAGGACGCACTCGTGCAGGCAGTCATTAAGGAGCGTGAGGAGGGCTGGTAATGGAAGCTGCCTTCTGGGACACAAGTGCTTTGCTGCCCCTATGTATTCGCAATCAGGCCTCCCCTAGTGTTCAGCGGCTGGCGCATCGATATAGTCCAGTGGTCTGGTGGGCCACTTCAGTGGAGGCATGCAGCGCCTTCGCCAGGGAACTGAGAGCGGGATCGGTAAGTGCGGATGATCACGCCGCTGCTCAGGAGAACCTAAGAACCTGGAAGCGCAAGTGGCGAGAGGTTCAGCCGAGTGAGCCTCTGCGGACAATTGCAGAGGAGTTACTGGACCGCTATCCGCTCAGCGCTGCCGACGCCATGCAACTCGCTGCGGCTTACATCTGGAGCGAGCAGCGACCATTCCGCCGCTGTTTTATCTCTGGAGACAAGCGACTGCTCGGTGCGGCTCGATCAGTAGGCTTTCATGCCATTGCGATCGATTAGCTTTGCGCTTGGGCCAGTATCGACTCAGGTCTCTAAGACTTGCCACGATGGTTCTTGAACCACAGCGCGCCGCTGGGTGCTGAGATCTTCGATTTCTGGGACGGACTGAGCTGCTGAGACTGCACTCGACCCAAGTGGAACCGCATTGGCGATCGTGCGTTCCAGCATCGAATAATCATGACCTCTAATTCATTGCCAGAAAGCATTCCCCGCCTCCGTTTTGCCCCTTCGCCGACCGGCTACTTGCATGTCGGCGGAGCGCGCACCGCGCTGTTCAACTGGCTGTTCGCTCGGCATTACCGAGGCACGCTCGTCCTCCGCATCGAAGACACCGACGTCGAGCGCTCGACCGCCGAGATGGTGGAGGGCATCCTCGTCGGGCTGCGCTGGCTGGGTATCGATTGGGATGAGGGCCCGTACTTCCAGTCGCAGCGTATGGATTTGTACCGCGAGGCCGCACAGCGCCTGGTCGAAAGCGGCCACGCATACTACTGCTTCTGCACCAGGGAAGAGTCGGAGCAACGGCGCGCGCAGGCGCAGGCTGAGGGTGGCGATCCGCAATACGACCGCAAGTGCCGCGCTATCCCGCCAGAACAAGCCAAGGCCCGCCGTGACGCAGGCGAAGCTGCCGCCATCCGCTTCGCCGTGCCGGAAAGCGGCGGCACCTTCTTCGATGACGCGGTCTTCGGCCGCGTGGAGTTCGCCAACAGCGAGTTGGAGGACTTCGTCCTGCTGCGCTCCGATGGCGGGCCCACCTATCACCTTAGCGTGGTCGTGGACGACATCGACATGCACATGACGCATATCCTGCGCGGCGCCGACCATCTTTCCAATACGCCCAAGCAGGTGATGCTCTACCAGGCTCTGGGCGCGCCACTGCCCGTGTTTGCGCATGTGCCGCTTATTCTCGGCCCCGACAAGACGCGGCTCAGCAAGCGCCACGGCGCCACCAGCGTCATTGCGTACAAGGAGGAAGGCATCGTCCCGGAGGCCTTCCGCAATTTTCTGGCGCTGCTGGGATGGACGCCGCCCGACTCCTCGCAAGAGCTCATGGACGACCGCGCGATGATTGACCTCTTTGATCTGAGCGGCATCGCGAAGTCGAATGCGATTTTCGATCGCGGCAAACTCGACTGGTTCAATACGGAATACATTCGCGCCTGCCCGGCAGTGCAGTTGTTGCCGCTGATCGAAGAGGAATGGAAGAAGGTTGATCTGATTCCGTTCCAGACTAGCCGCGACGCGATGGCCGCCACGGTGGACTTGGTAAAGCCGCGGGCGCGCAACCTGAAGGACTTCGCAACCCTGTTTCGCGCGTACTTCAGCGATAGCTTTGACGTTGACCCCGTCGCGGTGCAGAAGTTCCTGAAAGACAATGCGGTGCGCGAGATGCTGGTGGATCTGGCATCGCATTACGAGCAGGAAACCGAGTTCTCCGAGGCGAGCACCGAGAAGGTGCTGCGGGAGTTCGCGGCACACAAGAACGTGAAGGCCGGTCTGCTGATCAATGCCGCACGGGTCGCGCTCACCGGACAGGGAGTAGCTCCGAGCTTGTTCGCCGTGATGGCGAACCTGGGACAAGAGCGGACAGTAGCTCGGCTGAAGAACGCAACGAACCTATAGCCAAAAAGATTCACCACGGAGACACCGAGGACACGGAGGTTTTGATAAGAGATTTTCTCCGTGCTCTCCGTGGTGAAAAGNNTAACAGGCGCTACGGTCGCAGGCCTGGAATCGCAACTCGCCCTTCACGGGATAGCTGCCGGCGGCGGCCTTGGCCGGCGCCTTCAACACGGCATTGATGGTGAAGTCCCCGCTATAGACGCTTAGCTTATCGTTGGGCGCGAAGGCAAACGCCATGTCCTCTCCTGCGGGATACTTCAAATCCGCAACCGCAAGCTGTTCCGGCGCATTCAACGTGAGCACGGTTGGAATCAAGTAGTCGGCCCTGGG
>PLYW01000141.1:0-10630 GCA_003151875.1 Acidobacteriaceae bacterium | reverse complement strand
CGCGGCTGAACAGTCCGGCCGCTTTGTCCACGATGACTCCGTTGCGATCAATGTAGAACGTGGTCGGAAGATATTGCACGTCGCCATAATCGTCGGAAACCTTGTCCGTGCCCAATAGGACTTGATAGTTCACGCCCATGTCATGGGCAAATTCTGCAATCTTGGCTGGCTCGGTGTCATCCATGGCCACGCCCAGAACCACCAGGCCATCCTTGCCGTATTGCTTCTGCAGGTCGACAAACCACGGCATCTCGATCTTGCAGGGCGGACACCACGTGGCCCAGAAATTCAGCAGCACGGCTTTGCCCCGGAAGTCGGAAAGCTTCACTCTTCGTCCATCCAACCCGGGCAGGTCGAAATCGGGCGCCTGCAGCCCTTTGACATTGCCCACCATTTTGAGAGGTTCGTGCCTACGGGTCCGATCCAGGTACTTGCCGGCAGCCAGCATCCCCATAATGGCCCCCACCAGAATCACGAACACCAGTGCATTACGTTTCACAAAAACACCTTTACAGGGCGAACCGGTTGAGGAACGAAAGATAGCCGGAAAGCAGTTTCAGATTATTCAAGAAGATAAGCACACCCACCGCAATCAAGAGCACGCCGCTGATGACTTCGACGGTGTGCAGGTGACGACGGAAGCGCCCGTAGAAGGCCAAAAAACGGTCCACGCCCAACGAAGTCAGCAGAAAGGGTACGGCCAGGCCAAGCGAATAGATGGCCAGCAGCAAAATTCCTTTCAGCACCGTGTCCTGCGTCTCCGCCAACACCAGGATAGCGGCCAGGATGGGACCGATGCACGGGGTCCATCCGAAGGCAAAAGCAAAGCCCACCAGGAAGGAGCCCATCACGCTGGAACTCCCCTTTACGTTATGCAGACGCTTATCGGCGTAAAGCGCCTTGATTTTCAGCACGCCGGTGAGGTGCAGTCCGAAAATGATGACCACGACGCCGGCGATTTTGGTCAACAGCGAGTGATACTGGTTGGCGAACTGTCCGACGCTGGTCGCAACCGCGCCCAAGGCAATGAAGACCACGCTGAACCCCAGCACGAAGGTGATGGAGTGCAGCATTACGGTTCGGAGCATGCGCCGGTCCGACGATTGCAGGTCCTCGACGGTAGCTCCCGAAATTAGGGACACATAGCCCGGCACCAGGGGAAGTACGCACGGAGACAGAAACGACAGCAATCCCGCCACGAAGGCGGCGATTGGCAAAGGAAGGCTATGCATAAAACTCTATTGTAGCAATNNTGCCACTAGTGGTTGATTCTACCCATAAGGCTATCCAAGGAGGTTCGATCCGTGAAAATGCGGGTTGCTTCGCTGTTATTGCTTACAATTTGCTGCCTACTGCTGGCTGTTGCACCGGCTATGGCCGACACAGAACTCTACTCCAACGGCCCCTACAATGGGACCATAAGTGGCTATAATACTGGTTACGGCTGGGCCGTTAGCGACTCCTTCACCGTGCCCGCCAACTCCAGTATTGAAACCCTTTCAATCGTGTACTGGGATCCGAGTAGATCGGATACTCTGACCACCGAAGACGTCGCGTTCAGCGCCGCTCCTCTTCCGACCACCGGCTTCCAGACGTATACCGCCACCAACACCTTCCTCACCCAAAACCTGTTCGGTTATTACCTGTTCCAGGCTGACTTTTCGTTCGCCAACGTCCCATGGTCGGGCGCCGGCTGGGTAACTCTGCAGAACGCCTGCACCACTGGCGGCTGCTCCGACGGCAGTGCCGCAGCCTTCTGGGATGAAAATAACGGCCAGTCTCAGGCCTTCCAGAATAACGGCACGGGAGCGATTGGTTCCGAATCGTTCACGCTGAACGGAACGACCGGCGGCGGCACGACCCCTGAGCCCAGCAGCATCCTGCTGCTCGGTTCTGGCATCCTCGGCCTGGCTGGCGTACTACGCCGCAAGCTGAACCGCTAATTAATCCCGACCCTTCCCCCAGGTCTTATCGGAAGCCGGAGCTCGGTGCTCCGGCTTTTTGGCATCTTACGCTGTTCGCGCCGACGTTCAAGGCCCGAGAAATTCAAACTGAGACACTACCAAAGTTACGGTTGGCGGCTCGCCTCTCCTGTCAGCAGGCGCGGGACGGGCAGAACCAGTCACACAACAGTGCTGGACTTATTGACGGGCCGGGTTGCCACGCGAAGAGGCGAGGTGCGCAGTCCGGACCAGGTTTCGGAGATAACGATTGAATCTCCCGGATTGTGAGGATCATATTTGACCGAAGCCGGCAATCCCAGGCGGCAGGAATATAAGTCAATGAACTGCCGCAGGTGGGTCACATCCTGCGACGCCTCGTAGGTCACGCCCGCGACATCGTACTTGTAGTCCAACAGAATCATCTGCCGGCCCGATTCACTCTCCTCCAGCTCCAGGACATCGATGACGTTGCCGTCGATGATGCGGCCAGCCAACGTGAGCTGGGTCCTGCGCTCGCGTTCAAGCTGCTCAGCAGGCTTCTTGTTCCGGCGTGAGAGCAGGGCATAGCCAACGATGGCGGCGGCGGCCCCGAAGGCGAGAGCTGGGTACAGGCGGAGTGCATTCATGGCTGGGCGCTAAGCTTGCGCCGATTCTTGCCCCCAAGATAATCGCATGGAACGCCGGAGGGAATCGAAAAATTGCCGTTATCCTGGGTTGTTCCTGGCGGCGACTCTGATTGCACTTTGCACGGTGCACAAGCGCGTGGAAGCGACACCTCTATTCTAGGTTCAGCACGGGATTCTTTAGCGTGCCGACGCCCTCCACAGTGATCTCGACGGAGTCTCCGGGCTGCAGCGGCCCCACGCCGGCGGGAGTTCCCGTGGCGATCAGATCTCCCGGTTCGAGCGTCATGACCTGCGAAATGAAGTGAACGAGTACGTCGAGCGGAAAGAGGAAGTCCACCGTGGTCCCATTCTGCCGCAATTGGCCATTCACGCGGGTTTGAACGCTCACGCCCTTCCAGGGATCGAGGTCCGCCGCCACCACCGGGCCGACCGGACAAAAGGTGTCGAAGCCCTTGGCCCGGGTCCACTGCCCATCTTTTTCCTGCAAGTCGCGCGCGGTCACGTCGTTCACGCAGGTATAGCCAAGCACGTACGGCCGCACGTCATCCCCTGGGCGCAAGCGGTAACAGCGCTTGCCAATCACGACTCCCAGCTCGCCTTCATGGTCCACGCGCTGCGAGAGCGTGTGGGGCCGGCGAATGTTGTCGCCAATGCCGATAACGGAGGACGGCGGCTTTAGAAAGATCAGCGGCTCGGTGGGAATCGGATGCTTCAGCTCGATCGCATGTTCGCGATAGTTCCGGCCTATGCAAACCACCTTCGAGGGTTCCACGGGAGACAGCAAGCGCGCTTCGCCGAGCGGCAGATCGCAGCGTTCGGCACCCTCCAACTCAGACCAGGAACGCGGAGCTGTCGCCAGGGTGCGAGTGATGGTCTCGACCCCGCGCACCTTCTCGATGAGTCCGTAGCGGGCGACATTCTGATATTGAAATCGGCAGTAGGACATGGGACCTCGATGAATGCTTACTTGTCAGGAACGGTTTCGCTGGCCTCGGCGGAGCGTTGGCTCTGGTTGCCCCGCAGATCCACCGCAGACACAGAGTAAATATATTTCTTGCCAGCCTCGACATTCTCGTCGCGGAAGGACGAGGTCGTCACCAATTGCTGGTTCAGCTTTTCAAACTGCGCGCCCTCGACCCGCCGGAAGACGTTGTAGCCGGCGAGATCGCTCTCCAAATTCGGCGCCCAGGTGAGATCGATGAATGGCTTCTGACCCACGCTGGAGAAAACCGCCTGCAGTCCGGCGGGCTGGGCCGGCGGATAAATATCGCGCGTGAAGACCTCGACCGGCTGCGAATCGTCGCCCTCGACCGCGGTGTTGATGCCATGCGAATCGACCTGCGTAAGCGTGGTGATGCGATATTCGTACTTCTGTTCCCAGGCAAACGTTTGGTCAAGATAGGACCCCGTGGCCGCAGGTCCTACATCGGCCAATGCGGTATAGGCGGGAGCGCCCACCGGCTTCCGCATGATGCGGTAGCGATAGGTCAGACCCGCCGGGGCCGCAGGCGGAGCGGGACCAGTCCACAAGACGCGCACGCCTTCCCCGCTGACCTGGCCCGACACTTCATCGGGGGCAGCGATGGTCGGAGCCACCGGAATTGGCACTTGATTGGAGAGCCCGGCACTGCGTCCGTGAGTGTTGATCTCTTCCACCGCATAGGTAACAAAGCCCGCAGGATTGTCCTGCCCCAACTGTGGCGGCAACAAATCCACGTAGCGCATCCGAGTTGCGGGTTCCGCTGCCTGCTGCTTCTTTTTGGGCTGCGACAGAGGCTTAGGTGGAAGAACTTCGCCGACCGCCTCACAGGTGCTCATGAGCCCAGTGCCTTCGTGACGGCAGATGCGGACTGCGGGCAGATGCTTGACCAGGGTGCGGTCGGTGTTCTTGCGTTGCAGCGACCAGTCCAGTTCGACGCGGTTGCCCTTGCGCGAGGCGGTCAAGTCGTCAACCGGGCGCGCCAGTTGCAATGACGGTGGTTGCGGCGCGCCGGGAGTTCCGCAGCCGGTCAGAGCCGCGAGCGCAAGCAAACTTCCGGCCACGCAATAGAGGCGTAGTCTCATGGAAGCTAACAGGGTAACAAATCCTCGATTAGACGTTGCACGGGTAGCGCTGCCAAGGTGCCGCAGCTTGATCCCGTGGACTATTCCAACTTCTTAGCTAGAAGCTCGTTCACCATCGCCGGATTGGCCTGTCCCTTCGACGCCTTCATCACCTGACCGACAAAGAAGCCGATCACGGTCTTCTTGCCCCCGCGATACTGCTCCAACTGCCTGGGATTGGCGGCGATCACCTCGTCGATGATCTTCTCGATGGCGGCGGTATCGGTAAGCTGCTGCGGCTTCTCCTTCTCGTAGATAGCGGGAAAATCTTCGCGTCGTTCGAAAGCCAAATCGTAAAGCTCTTTGAGCATCTTGCCGCTGATGGCACCGCTTTCGACCAGGTCAGCCGACATGGCAACCCCCTTCATCGAAATCGGTGACTGCTCGATTTCCAGCCTCGCGGCATTCAGCCGGCCAAGCAGTTCGCTCTGCACCAGGTTGGCGACGCGTTTGGGGTTCTTTGCGGCTTTCGCAGCCTCTTCAAACTGATCGGCCAGCGAGCGAGTGCCGGTCAGCGTGGTCGCGTCATACTCGGTGATGCCATATTGCGCAACCATGCGGGCGCGCCGGGCCGCAGGTAGCTCGGGCATCTGGTCGGTGATCTGCTTGCGCCACTTCTCATCCACCACCAGCGGCAACAGATCAGGCTCAGGGAAATAACGGTAATCGTGCGCCTGCTCCTTCGACCGCATGCTGTAGGTCTTGCCCTCCGCGGCATTGTAGAGGCGCGTCTCCTGCACAATCTTGCCGCCGGACTCGATCACCTGCTGGTGGCGCTCGATCTCATATTCCAGCGCGTGGCGGATAAAGCGGAAGGAGTTGACGTTCTTCACCTCCGCCTTGGTGCCGAACTTGGTTTCGCCGCGCGGCCGGATGCTGACGTTGGCGTCGCAACGCAGCGAACCTTCTTCCATGTTGCAGTCGCTGACGCCGGTGTAGAGGATGATCTCCTTCAACCGCGTGAGGTACTCGTGGGCTTCGTCGAGCGACGCGATGTCGGGCTCGCTGACGATCTCGATCAGCGGCACCCCGGAGCGGTTCAGGTCAATCGAGGTCCACTCGCCGCTGTCGGGAAGGCCATCGTGGAGGCTCTTGCCGGCGTCTTCTTCCAGGTGCACGCGGGTGATGCCGATCCGCTTGGGGCCCATCGCGCCCTTGATTTCGATGTAGCCATGTTCGGCCAGAGGCCTGTCGTACTGCGAAATCTGGTAGCCCTTGGGCAGGTCGGGATAGAAATAGTTCTTGCGCGCGAAGATCGACGTCTCATTGATTTTGCAATTGAGCGCCGTGGCGGCCAGTACGGCAAACTCAACTGCGCGCTGGTTCAACACCGGCAACGGCCCCGGCAAACCCAGACATATAGGGCAGACATTGGTGTTGGGCGGATCGCCAAACTGGGTCGAGCAGCCGCAGAAGATCTTGGTGCGGGTCAGAAGCTGGACGTGGACTTCCAACCCGATCACCGGCTCGTACCTGGACTGCGCTGCGACCGGGACTTCCGGCGTGGTGGCCATGATGATCGATTATAACGGGGAAGTGCGGAGCCGATTTCCTGTCTACTTGGCTCCCGGTGCCGCCGCATTCGATGGAGTCAGTGCGATTTCGAAGTACATCAACTCGTTGCCATTACTGTTGCGGATTCCAGTGAGATAAATGTGCGCACCGTCCACCGGTTGGCTCACCCCCAGCACGTCGAAGAACAGGAAGCCCGACTGCGTGGAATGCGGCTCGACCGCCGCAGCCGCAAACTTCGCGCCCGTGATTTCCGCATACTGCTGTTGCGCCTTCTTGTTCTTGGTCCCTCCCGGAAGCGGAATGGGGCCGGCGTGCGGATTGGGGTTGGTGCTATTCCCCTTGATATGCGCCACGCGGCGGAGGACGTCGTCCACGTCGAGCGCTTCCAGTTTGATGCGACGGGCCGTCACCATCTCCGCTTGCATGTTATTCACGGCGATCGGCTGGTCGCCGTCGTTGGTGATGATCAGGAACACGGGCAGTATTCCCTCGTCACTGAAGTGGGTGATAAAGATGTCAGCCTTGGGAGAGCTGTTGTACACATCCACGGCAGCGGTGATGTGCTCGGTGGGGTGTGCGTCCTTGCACGGATAGGCGCTTGCGTTACTGGCCTTGGGAGCAACGAAGTCCCTGGCGCCCCAAAGCGCCGCGGAGGAGAACACGATGATCAGGGTGGCAAGGCAAAGGAAGACGCGATGTGGGGAAGGCATAGCGGGATTATGCGCTAACGGTAGGCTGCGCTCAACTTGACTCCGGTTTGGATGATCGTTCTGGCGCAATTACAATCGCAGCGTGTACTCCCTGTACAGCATTCTGCTGCTATTGGCGCTGGTAGTGAGCGCGCCCTGGTGGCTGCTGGAGATGCTGCGCCACGGCAAGTACCGCGCCGGCCTGGGCGAGCGGCTGGGTAAGGTCCCCGACCGGCTGCGCCATCCGGCCGCGGCCAACACGATTTGGATCCACGCCGTCTCCGTCGGCGAGGTGCTGGCGATCTCGCGGGTCATCGATGAGTTGAGGTCGCAGTTGCCGGCTTGGCGCATCGTGGTCTCCACCACAACCGACACGGGGCAGAAGCTGGCGCGCGAGCGCTTCGGCGAAAACAACGTTTTCTATTTTCCCGTCGATTTGCCTTTTGCGGTGCGCGCGTACTTGCAGGCGCTATGTCCCAAACTGCTGGTTCTGGCGGAAAGTGAATTCTGGCCTAACCTGCTGCATTGGGCGAGGCTCTCCGGCGCGGCGGTGGCCGTGGTGAATGCCCGCGTTTCCAACCGCTCACTGCCGAGGTATCTACGATTCCGGAAGTTGCTACGGCCGGTCATGCAAAACGTGCAGCTCCTCCTGGCACAAAGCGCGGAAGACGCCCGCCGGCTGGTCCGGATGGGCGCTCCCGCCGAGCGGGTGCAGGTCAGCGGAAATCTGAAGTGCGAAGTGAAGCCGCCGGCCAAGCCGCCGATTGCAGCCGCATTCGCCGCCATCAAGCGTGAAGAGAACGGTCCGTTGCTGGTGGCGGGCAGCACTCTCGATGGTGAAGAGCCCATGCTGGTCGAGATGTTCCGGCAGGTATTGTCGCGCTTTCCGAAGGCGGTGTTGCTGCTGGCGCCGCGGCATCCCGAGCGGTTCGATGTGGTCGCGTCGCTGCTGGAATTGTCCGGCATGCGTTGCCAGAGGCGCTCGCAATGGAAGACAGAGCGGCCAATCGCGGGAGGCATTTTTCTGCTCGACAGCATTGGCGAATTGGCCAGCTTGTATGAGTTTGCCGATGTGGCGTTTGTTGGCGGCAGCCTGGTGCCGCGGGGCGGACACAATGTGCTGGAAGCGGCGCAGTTTGGAACGCCGATTCTGGTCGGACCGCACACGGAAAATTTCCGCGAAATTGTCGATGTCCTCCGCGATGCCGATGCTTTGCGCGTGGTCACTCCACAGTCATTGGCCGCGACCGTGCTGCAATTGCTGGAGGACCCCGCCGAACGCGCCGCTCTCGGGCGCCGGGCTTTCGAGGTCATGCGCTCGCAACGCGGCGCAACCGGTCGGACGGTAAGCGCGCTGCTGGAATTGCTATCGCAGCAGGGCGCTCTGGGTCCGGCAGAAATCATCTCGGAGCGGCGGGTGTGAACCCGCTCGCCGCACTCTATGGCGCGGCGGTGCGCGCGCGCAATGAACTCTACGACCGCGGGACGCTGAGCCTCAGCCACCTGCAAGGACCGGTGGTCAGTATCGGCAATATCACGGTTGGCGGTTCGGGCAAGACGCCGTTCCTTATCTTGCTGGGCGAGCTGCTGAAACAGTACGGCATTCCTTGCGATGTCCTTTCCCGTGGCTACCGGCGCCTGACCGCCGGAACAATTGCGGTCGATCCCGCGGGGTCGCCGCGCGAATATGGCGACGAGCCTCTGCTGATCGCGCGCAAGCTGGGAGTGCCCGTCATCGTCGGCGAGGACCGCTACGCCGCCGGGCGATTGGCGGAGGAGAAATTTGGTCCACGGTTGCACTTGCTCGACGATGGCTTCCAGCATCGCCGGCTGGCGCGCGAATTCGACATCGTACTGGCCTCTCCCAACGACGCACGGGACTCGTTGCTGCCCACCGGCAGGCTGCGCGAGCCGCTCTCTTCATTGACGCGCGCGGATGCGGTCGTGCTCACCAATGACACGGCGGGAGACGGTCTGCGGCTGGGGCGCCAGCAGGTGTGGCGAGTGACCCGCGACATCGTCGCTCCCCCAACCGAGGAATCCTGCCTGGCCTTCTGCGGCATCGCCCGTCCGCAGAACTTTGTGGCCCAATTGCAGGCGGCGGGAGTCATGCTGGCCGGCACCTCCAGCTATCGCGATCATCATCGCTATTCGGCGCAGGATGTCCGCCACCTGCTGCAACTGCGCAAGCGGCTTGGCGCCAGGGCATTCGTCACCACCGAGAAAGACGCGGTCAACCTCGAAGGGTATCTGGCAGCGCTGCAGCCCGTTCATGTGGTTCCGGTGAGAATGCGGTTGCACAATGCGGCCGCCGTCCTGGAGTTTATCCTGGCCACGGTTAGCGAGCGAAAGCGGCGGCCCGCGTGAGACAATCAACCGTTGCCCCACGCCCGGTGGCTCGAATTAAGCGCCGGGCGTTCATTTGATTTCATGACCAAACACCTAAAAGATACGGAGCGCTGGAAGAAGATCGTCCAGTCGTTCGGCGACGTTTCGGTCACCGTGCTCGCCGATTTGGTGGCCGACGAATTCATCTTTGGCGAGATCGCGCGGGTATCGCGTGAAGCCCCGGTGCTGATCCTGAAGCATCGCGAGCGCACCGTGGTTCCCGGCGGCGGCGGTAACGCAATCATGAACCTGGCTTCCCTGGGCGTGAATGTTCTGCCGGTCGGAGTGGTGGGGGACGACGAAGTCGGCAGCCTGCTGCTGGAAAGATTGCACGAGAAAAAAATTCCCACCAGCGGAATCGAACGCGTGAAACACCATATAACCACCACCAAGAGCCGCATCCTGGCTGGCATGTCGCACACCAGCCGGCAGCAGGTGGTCCGCCTGGACCGCGAACCGGAACCGCTGGACGAATTGCATCCCGTGCTTTTGAATCTGGTGAATGCGGCGCGCGAATATGCGACCGCGTCGGATGGCTTTCTGATTTCCGACTACGGATACGGTGCGGCCACTCCCAGGCTGCTCAACTTCATCAAGTCGAACCGTTGCCTGGCGGACAAGCCGGTCACTCTCGATTCGCGCTATCGCATGCTCGACTACGAGGGGGTTACGGCGGCCACGCCCAATGAGCCGGAGGTGGAAGAGGCGTTGGGCATCAAGATTGGCCATGACAACCAGAAGCTGTTCTGCGCTGGCGAGCGGCTGATGCAGGAGATGGCGCTGGAGTCGCTGGTGATCACGCGCGGCCGCCATGGCATGGTTGCCTTCGAGAAAGATGCGCCGCCACTGGTCCTGCCCATATATGGCTCCGACCAGGTGGTGGATGTGACCGGGGCCGGAGACACCGTCATCGCGACCTTCACCGCGGCGCTCGCCGCCGGGGCCGATACGGCTTCGGCAACCCGGCTGGCCAACTTTGCCGGCGGCATCGTGGTGATGAAGCGCGGCACGGCCACGGTGTCGAACCAGGAATTACTGGCGGCCATCGACCAGTATTCCGCAACTACATCTCCGTGAACGACGACACACAAAAAATTCTTTCGCGCGATGCTTTGCGTAACCGCGTCGCCGAGTGGCGCCGTAGCGGCCAGCCGATTGTGCTGGCCAATGGCTGCTTTGACCTGCTGCACGTGGGGCACATTCGCTATCTGCGCGGCGCGAAGGCGCTGGGCGGAAAGCTGGTGGTGGCGATGAATTCGGACCAGAGCGTCGCCCGGCTCAAGGGAGCCGGTCGCCCGCTGATGCCGGCCGCGGAGCGGGCGGAGATCGTCGCCGCACTGACTGACGTGGATGCGGTAGTTGTGTT
>PLYW01000211.1 GCA_003151875.1 Acidobacteriaceae bacterium | reverse complement strand
GCGCGCGCGGTAAGACTCTCGATGTAGGGAGTTGAGACAAACGAATCACTGGGTTCCGGGACAACGTTGATGTCTTCAGCCAGTAGCTTGACCTCGACATCTTCAAAGGTCCTGGAATGGTCGCCATTGACGGGCGACTCCTCACCGGTGATGGACTGGGCGATGGGATATCGAGTGAAGTCCAGGGCTGGCACGATGATTGGAGCTCCTTTCAAGCTTCATACCTTCCGAAGGGTGCACCCTCATTTTCCTTGACTTTCCCGGCCGTACTGCCGATAGGGGTTCGGCACCGCCAGGTCCGTCATACTTGCCGTGGTTTGCCCAGGAGCGCCGCGCCATCGCGAGATCGTCCCGGGTGTCTTTTACCTGTCCGGCTACTACTTGTTTCAGGTTATCCACGAAGCTCTGCCGACTATTGCGCGCGCCCTCCGCCTTCCAAACTCGCGCGTCGGTATAAGCTGCGCAGGTTTCAAGGATCTCCACCTGACGTGCCTTGGTCCCCTCAGCCAGCTTCTTATTCAGCTCCTGACGGTCCGCTCGCAGCGTCTGGATGTCCTCGCACAACCGGGTCATGTCTTTCGTCAATCTACCCACTGGTGTCCTCCTTAGGTCGTTTCTAAACGGCTGTCGTTTCGCTATTGAGCCAAGCCAAGGGGGCCAAGATCGCCCCCTCAACCTGGTTGCGGTTATGCCCTCCATCCCTAGGCGGGAGCGGCAGCGCTCGCCGTCAGCCCGATGGCTTCCGCATATTTCAGGTAGGTCTCAACCGAGGCAATCACTACCCGGGCTTCCACTGATAGCAGCTCGATCCCGACCAGCGAAACCTTCGCCCAAACGTCGATCACGATGCCTTTGTCAAGAATTCGATCGACTACTTCCGCTAAGCTGGAAGAGTCGGTGGACTTTTGAACCTTCGCCATGATATTTCTCCGTTTCTTAGAAAGGCTTAACTTGCCTTACCTATCAAGAGACAGTGCAAGTCACGGGCCTTCTAGTGAACGTGCGAGCGGATTTCCAGCTTCTTCACACCTGCACTCGGGCGGGGCAGAGTAATTGCCATTCGTATGAGCAAGATCTGGGCAAGCAAGAAAAATCACGAACCTACTATTGCAGGGAGAGTACCTACACTTAGTCAGCAACTGAGGAGTCCATTCCATAGAGCGCCTACCCTTACAGTGAGCTATAGTTCCCCTTGTTTATGAGGTACCGTTAATGTCGGAGAAATCAACAAAGTTGTACGGCGGCCAAGGTCCGCTCACGACCGGTTTTGCGGGCCCGTCCTTGAGACATTGCCGGGTTGCCTCACGAAAGCATTCGACGGAAGTGCGCGGCACGAGGAAGTAGAGAGACAGCAGAGGTTCTTCACGGGAAGGCGACTCTACCTTGCGGCGCACGAACAGGCCAGACAGCGGCTGGCAAAGTGTCTTCACCAGCTCGTCTTGCCGTTCGGCCATGCGGTCCGCGCTGCCGTAATACAGCTTCTTGGCTGATAGATAAGAAACACCCGACCCATTGGAATCGGGAAAGCGTGCCGGCGAGACTGCCGCCAAGTCAAGGTCGAGAACGGCGCCGGGGTCGTTGGCTGAAACGTTGGCTGGAACTTGGATGCCCATCTCGGCCAACCCTTCCAGCCCATCGAGCAACGCGTCGCACTGCTGATGATGCTCGTCTAACATGGCGGCGAGTTCCGCTGTGTCCCGAACCATGCATCCGTATCGCATAGGAATTACGGTCCGTCGGCTGAAAAAAAACTCAACCACACTCTCATAGGCAAGGACGGCCGCGACATCGGGAGGCGAGTCCGGCTCCCGCAGTTCCGAGATGGCAGCGCCCAGGCCGCCAGGGTTGATAACCAATACCGGCTTCCCCTCGACGCCGGTGAGAGCTTCGCGCTCCGGCTGCGGAACGCCGCGAAAGACGCAGTAGAGCAGGTACTTCATGGGGCGCCGGTCGAGGACATAGCCGGGACAAAACGAAACGGCGGCCAGGGGCCGGAAAGTTGCAGCGTCAATCCTTGCGGCCGGTAGTCCAAGTCTGCCCGTTGCACGCGCTCTTGAAACGCGGCGATGGCCGATGCGGGCAGAAGAAAAGCCCAGTTCAGCACCTCCTCGGCCCCGCTTTCTGGGTGCGCGCTCGGCGATAACGCACATTCGCGGAAATCCGCAGCATAGCGGGTGAGATCGCTGGCGACGGTGCGGCTGGTTTCGTTAAGCCAAAGGCTCAACCCCTTCTCTAGGTCTCTGCAGATGCGTTGTTCCGCGAAGTGGCGGGCCCCAGGAGGCAATGCCGAGAGCCGATTCTGTTCGGCTGTCAGCCGGGTGGATGTAAGATCCTGTAACGCTTGCTTGCGATCCAACCAGCCCTTTACCGACCACTCCTCGTGGTCCGCTACTTGCTGCAAGAACAGAGCAATCGTCTCGCGATGTCGATCCACAAACTTGCTGAGGGCTTCGGCCGACGAAAACAGCGTGCCGAAAGGCAGCGGCAGGACCGGAGAGTACGCCATTACTTCTTCAATCACCGCTTCGTGACGCACGGCGCGGGGCGCCACCCAGGCCAGTTGCTGCAGATGGAGCTCTGCCGCCGGTCCGCAGAAATCCTCCCGTGCGACTTCACTGACCACGGCCCACAGATCGGGAGCATGACGAATCGTCAAAACCGGGCGGTGGCCGTCCACCGCCGTCGCTTGCAGCCCGCGCACCGCGTCGGCGCGGGCAAAGCAGAACAAGTAGAGTGCTGTCTCGCCGCTTTCCATCTGATCCAAACCCATCCCAAATCCTATCGGCTCACGGTCTGCATGGCCGCGTCCAGGTCAGCGGCCTCGATCTTCACCTTGAGGTTGTTTCCATCTGGCTCCGCGCCGGCGTGGACCGCCCGCCGGATTGCCCGCAGGGCAGCCTGATGGCACAGCGCCGTGATGTCGGCGCCGCTGTATCCGTCAGTTCGCGCCGCCAATTCCTGGACGCTTACTTCCCCATCCAGAGGTTTGTTGCGCAGCTGAATGCGGAAGACCTCGGCCCGGCCGGCTTCATCGGGAAACGGGATTTCCACGATCTCGTCAAAGCGCCCCGGCCGGATGATGGCGGGGTCAAGCATGTCCAGGCGATTGGTTGCGCCCAGCACCAACACTCCCCGTAACTCCTCCACTCCGTCCAGTTCGGTAAGAAACTGGCTCAGGACACGCTCCGAGGTATGCGAGTCCGAGGTGCCGGCGCTTCGGCTGGGCACCAGCGCATCGATTTCGTCGAAGAAAATGATGCATGGGGACGCCTGCCGGGCCTTGCGAAAGATGTCGCGCACCGCCTTCTCCGATTCGCCCACGTACTTGGAAAGCAGTTCCGGCCCTTTGATGGAAATGAAGTTGACGTTGGTTTCGGTGGCGATAGCCTTAGCCAGCAGGGTTTTCCCGCAGCCGGGAGGCCCCGACAGCAGGATGCCCTTGGGTGGCCGGATGCCGGCCTGGGTGAACAGGTCGGGATATTGCAGCGGCCACTCCACCGCTTCCACCAGGCGGGCCTTGATCTCGGCCAGACCTCCTACATCCTCCCACCCCACGTTGGGAACTTCGACAAACACCTCACGCATCGCCGAAGGTTCGATCATTTGCAGGGCCGAGAGGAAGTCATCCATCTTGACCTCGAGCTTAGCGAGTTGGTCGTAGGGGATATGCGCCAGGGCAAAGTCCACGTCCGGCATGATGCGGCGCAGACAAATCATCGCCGACTCCCGGCACAGGGCTTCCAGGTCCGCCCCCACAAAACCGTGGGTGATATTCGCCAGGTGCGCTAGATCGACTTCTTCCGCCAGCGGCATTCCCCGGCTGTGAATCTCCAGGATCTGCAAGCGGCCGTGGCGGTCGGGAATCGGAATGGAAATCTCGCGGTCAAAGCGTCCCGGCCGGCGCAAGGCGGGATCGAGCACCTGCGGGAGGTTGGTTGCCCCAATAACAATGACCTTGTTGCGCTTGGAGAGACCGTCCATCAGCGCCAACAACTGGGCGACCACCCGCTTTTCCACTTCGCCCACCACCTGATCGCGGCGGGGCGCAATGGCATCCAGTTCGTCGAGGAAGATGATGCTCGGCGCCTTGCGGCCCGCCTCTTCGAAGATCTTGCGCAGATGGGCTTCGCTTTCCCCGTAAAACTTATGAATGACTTCCGGGCCGCTGACGGAAAAGAAATTCGCCTGCGTCTCGTGCGCGATGGCGCGGGCGATCAGCGTCTTGCCGCAACCGGGCGGGCCATACAGAAGCACGCCTTTGGGCGCATCAATTCCCAGCCGCTCGAAAACTTCCGGGTAGCGCAGCGGCAGCTCAATCATTTCCCGGATGCGGAGCAGATGAGGCTTCAGCCCGCCAATGTCTTCATAGGAGACCGCCCGCTCCGTCACTTCCTGCGATTTAGCCTTGGAGATCAGAAGCTGCGTGCCCGGGCTGATTAACACGGGACCTTTGGGCACCGTGCTTTCCACTTTGAAATCGGCCCAACGCGATCCGAACAGGACTGCCCGAATGCGGTTGTCCGCCAAAACCGGCAGGCCGTCCAGGCGGCTGCCGATGTAATCCATGTCCCGCTCGGAAGGGACAACATTGGTCGGGGCCAGCACCACGCGCTCCGCGGTTGGGCAATGGATGGGGCGTATCTGGACATGCTCGTCCAGTCCGACTCCGGCATTCTCCCGCGTGAGTCCATCCAGTTGAATCTGCGATTGACCGCGCATCTCTTTGTAAGCCGGCATCGCCTTGCAGACGGCTTTGGTCTTGCCGGCCACTTCCACGATGTCGCCCACCTCGACGCCCAGCCGGGCCAGGTCCTCCGGCCCCATGCGACCGTAGGCCCGGCCCACATCCTTGCTGAGCGCTTCACTGACCTTGAGCTTGAGCACCTTGCTATCGACTGTCATGACGGCTCCCGCGATCTGAATTACGATTTCTTAGGGCACTTGATTTCCAGGACTCCGTTGTTGCACGTGACCTGCATTTTGGCCTTCGGGACCGAGCAGGGCAGCAGAACTTCTTTGCGGTACTTTTTCTCTCCTCGCTCGGCGGTAATGGTCAGTACATCGTCTTTCAGGTCAACCTGGATGTCGTCTTTTCCGATGCCGGGTAATTCCGCCAGGACCAGAACATGGTCCTCCTCCTCAAAAACGTCCACCATGGGTTCGCGGACCTCCTGGACTTCGGTGCGGCCAGAGGTGGCGTCGCGACGAATGTTGCCAAACGGTTCAATGCGAGGCCCCTGGTCTCCCAATCCGACCTTGACGGTAAATCCGTAGATGCCGCGCAGTTGTTCTCCCGGCCCGGTGATTGAGCCCGTCCGGGAAAGCTCGCCCTGCTGTTCCAGGTCGCCAAGTTTTTCGACTAAATCTCCCAGGCCTTTCAGGATTCCTCCCAGGCCGCCGCCCATTTCATGGTGCAGGTTTCTCTCTTTTCCTCTTTCCGCTAGAAGCCTCCTCTCGTAGCTCTATCGATCTGTAGGCCGTATCCCTTGATTTTTAGCTGAATGGTTTTGTAATCGATGTGCAACAAGCGGGCCGCCTCCGCCTTATTGCCCCGGGTTTCGCGCAGCACCCGGGCCAGCACCCCGCGCTCCACCAGCGCCGTGTTGTGCTGCACGATTTCTCTCAGGGAGCAGTCGGGATGCGCGGGAATCTGGACGCTGGGGGCGCCATCTGAATCGGCCAGCACCGCGGGGCCGGCGCCTTCAATGGCCAGGTGCTGCACGTCAATAATATTGTCGGCCAGCAGCACCGCTCGGCGGATGGTGGAACGAAGCTGGCGGACGTTGCCCGGCCAATGGTAGGAAAGCAACAGGTCTACCGCCGCTTCGGTGAAACTCCGCACCTCTTTTTGCAACTCCAGATTGGTGAGGTCTACGAACCGCTTGGCCAAATACAAAATGTCTTCCCGGCGCTCGCGCAAAGCCGGGACCCGAATGGCGAATTCGTTCAAGCGGAAGTAAACGTCGCGTCGCAGCGAGCACTCTTCTCCTTCCGTCAACTTCTGCAGATCTTGATTGCTGGCCGCCAGCACCCGAACATCGACATCGATGGGCCGGGTGCCGCCAATGCGGTGGATGATCTTGTCCTGCAACACGCGCAAGAGTTTGGCCTGCGATCCCAAAGGCATGTTGGACACTTCATCCAGGAAGAAGGTCCCGCCCAGGGCGGTTTCGAATTTGCCGATCTTCTGGCGGTCCGCCCCGGTAAACGCCCCTTTTTCGTAGCCAAACAATTCGCCTTCGATCAGGGTTTCCGGAATGGCTCCGCAATCCACCGCCATGAACGGGCCCTGGGACCGGGAACTCAGTGCGTGGATGGCGCGCGCCACCAGGTCCTTCCCCGCTCCGGTTTCCCCCAGAATCAGGACCGTGAAATTGGTCTTGGCGACCTGCTTGACTTCCGCGATCAAGCGCGTGATGCTGCTGCTCGGCCCCATGGACTCGCGCAAGGAAGCTGTGTCTTCCACCTGGCAGGACAGGGTCCGCAGCTTACATTTGAGCTTGCGCTCATTCAAGGCGCGGAAAACCACGCGCAGTACTTCATGGTGCTTGAGGGGTTTCTCCAGGTAGTCGTGGGCCCCGGCCCGCATGGCCGAGACCGCCTCCCGAATATTGGGGTAGCCGGTGGCCAGAATGATGGGGAGATCTTCATCCAGGGCCTTGGCGGCCTGCAACGTCTGCATGCCGTCCATGTCAGGCAGTTTCCAATCCACGATCAGCAGGTCGGGCGCCTCGCTGCGGATTTTTTCCAGGGCGGCCGTCCCGCTGTGGGCCACGATCGGAATCATCCCCTCCCGCTGCAAATACTCCGAAAGCAGGGCGCAGATTTCTTCCTGTTCATCGACGATGAGAATCTTGTTGCCGGCGACGGTCACTGCGGTCGGTCTCCGCCCTTCAGGGCTTGGCGAACCGGATGAAGCACGCGGATGTCCTGGTCGAGCCAGGGTTCCACGGAGTGCAGCATCCCGACAAAAAGCAGGCCAGTTTCGCCGCCCAGCAGCGTCTGGCTGATTCGACGGGCCATGAACTGGTCGCGGCGTTGCAGCAAGGAATGCTGCAAATGCTTGGCCCGGGCCGCCTGCCCGGAAGGCCCGCGAGACATCTCTCCCGTAAAAACTTGCTTGACCAACTGATACTCTTCCAGCAAAAGTTCGGAGGACTCGGTGCCCATGAGGGTTGCGCCCTTCTCCTTGAGCTTCAGCAGCAACTGATAGTTCCGGCTTCCCGCTTTGGCCAGGTCGGTAACAATCTCCAATTCGTGCTCGCAAACCGGCAATCCATCCTGATAGAGACGAACTTTTTCGTAGGACAGGGCGAGGCCCTGGGTGGTTTGCTCGATCTGCGTCCAGAAGTCCTTGACCAGCTCCAGGTTGTGCTCCCACATCTTTTTCCCCAGCTTCTGGACTTTCAACCGTTGTATGGGCTCGTTCAGCGCTCCCATGTCGGCTTGGGTATGAACGATGGGGATGCAGATGAGGACCCTTCGGGCGGTCGTGACCCCAGGCTCGGAGAACGGCTTCATCGGCTTACTGTCCATGGACCGCGCATCTCATCGATTCCCCCTGCGCCTCGGTTCGCGCAACCATGCAAGATGGCTGACATCCAGTCCGGCGTTGGCAACTATGGGTCGTGTTCCGACTTTAGCCATCGGCAGCCGGGCGATAAAGATGAATGAAATCCACGGAATGCACCACTTCTGGAGCATCCGCAAGGAGCATCCACCAATTTCACCTGTCAATGGCTAGGAGCGCGATGCCTTGGGAAGCGGGTGCAGGAAATTGGTCTGGTGGCCACGGAATTCGGGTGAGCCTGTAGGTAACCATGAGCGGAAAAGTCCGCACTCCCACTCCACTGGTTTCGGTTGACTTGGCTAATCAGCAGAGGCCATCAAGCCCTCGTCCCGAAGAACAGACAAGGCCTGAATTAGGACAAAACCCAACCGTGCATTGCATCCGAACCAATCGGATACGTGCCTCATTGATCCGCCTCGTACACCGTATTCCCACCAACCACGGTCCTGAGCACGCGCGTTTTCAAGATCTGCGGCGGCGCGACCTTGGTTAGGTCGCGATCCAGGACGACGAAGTCGGCCAGCATGCCCGGCGCCAGAGTTCCCTTATCTTTCTCTGCGAACTGGGCGTATGCAGAACCTGTGGTGTAGGCGGCGATGGCTTGCTCGATGGTGAGCTTCTGCTCGGGGAAATATTCTTTCGTGCCCGCTTCGTTCTTGCGGGTGACAGCCGCATAGATTCCGCGAAACGGCGTGATCGGTTCGACTGGGTCATCGGTGCCGAACGCCAGCGGAATGCCGTCATCCAGGAATTGTTTCCAGGGATAGGAGGTCTTCGCCCGCTCGGCGCCAATCCGCTCCATGACCCAACGCATGTCCGTAAGCAGGTGACTGGGCTGGATGGAAGCGATGACTCCAAGCTTCTTGTACTGCGCGAACTGGCCGGGCGTGATCACCTGGTCGTGCTCAATGCGGAAGCGGAAGTCGCGCGTCTTGTCATTCTCTTTGGCGCTGCGCTCAGCTTCAGCGAACGCGTCGAGCGCCATTTGTGCGGCGCGGTCTCCAATAGCGTGAAAACCGATTTGGAAGCCGGCCAGGGCGCGCTCGATGGCCATGCGATTCAGTTTGCCCTGCTCATACTGCGGCAGGCCGGAGTTGCCGGGATCGTCGGAATACGGCGCCAGCAGCGCGGCCGTGCGCGAACCCAGCGATCCATCCATGAAGCCTTTCAGCATGGCGGTGTGCAGCATGGGATCGTCGGCGGGATGATGCGCGCGGTGCGTCTCCAGCAGGCTGACGGAATCGTCGAACCTCAGCCATTCGCTGATGCGCAGCGTCAGCTTGCCTTCGCGCTCCAGGTCCTCGTAAACCAGGAAAGATTCCCAACTAGAATTGTCCTGGGCGGAGGTGATGCCCCACCGCGCGGCGTCGGCCGTCGCCAGTTCGGCGGCGCGGCGCAGACGCGAGGGAGTCGGCGGCGGGATTTTGGACTCGACCAGTCCTCTTGCGGTTTCGCGCAGAATGCCGGTGGGCTGGCCGTCGGTGTCGTGATCGATTTTGCCGCCCACCGGAGCTTGCGTCTGCGGTGTAACTCCTCCCGCTTTCAGCGCCGCTGTGTTGGCTACGGAGATGTGTCCATCCACCCGGATGAAGACTGCCGGATGCTGGCCGCTGACTGCGTCGATGTCCTGGCGGCTCGGCAGCTTTCCGTCCGTCCATAGCGTCTGGTCCCAGCCACCGCCCACGAGCCACTCGCCGGCCGTAGCGGTCTTGGCGCTGGCCGCGATGCGCTGCTGCATCTCCTGAAGCGACCGGGTGCCGCGCAGATCGACGCTGAGCAATTCCAGACCCGCATGTTCCAGATGAACGTGGGCGTCGTTGAAGCCCGGCATTACGAAGTGGCCGCCGAGATCAATAACGTGCGTGTGGGCGCCTTTCAACCTGCGGATCTCGTCGTTCGTCCCCACGGCAAGAATGCGGCCCTCGCGTACCGCCATCGCCTGTGCGCGCGCTGGTGTCGCCTGCGTGTAGATGTCTCCATTGAGGAAGATGCTGTCGGGTGGCTCGGTGCCCGCAGTCTTACCCGAAGCTGACGCGGAGTTTGCGGAGGTATTTGTATTCACCGCGATTAGCGCGAGAGCAATCAGCAGAAGCAATCTCATTCGTCCACCACTCCGGCGAGCGCGAGGAGGAGCAACAGAATGCGCTTCAGTCCCAGGTCGCGGCCAGTTGGGTCGTACCATTCGCTGACGGTATGAGCGCCACCGCCGCTGCCTCCGGCGCCGATGGCGATCGCTTCCCGGCCCAGCGATAGCGGGACGTTGGCGTCAGTGGAGGCCCGCTGAATGCGTGATGCGTTGTTGAGCTGCGCATCCACCGCGCGGATGGCTTTCAGCAGTTGCGAATCCACCGGCAGATCGGCAGCCGGACGATTGCCGATCATGCGGACCTCTGCCGTCAGCAGCTCTTGTTTCTTGCGGCCCGCGCCGTCGGAAATAATGGCGTCCACGGCTTCGTGCAGGGCAATCTCTAAGCGGTCGAGCTGTTCCACCGAAGCCGATCGAGTGTCCACCTTCATGGTCGCCGACTCCGGAATGGAATTGACCGACGTACCCCCGTTGATGAGCCCGATGTTGTAGGTCGTCTTCGGCAAGGCGGGCACCGGCGTGCTGGCGAAGCGATCGATGATCCGTGCCAGCGCAAGGATCGGATTAGCGACCCCGAAGTCGCTCCAGGAATGGCCGCCGTGGCCGCGTACCGTGACTTCATAACGGCGGCTGCCCAGGCCCTCGGCAATAATGGTGTCGGTGCCTGCGCCATCGAGCACCACCAGCGAAGCTATAGTTGCCGACCACTTGGGCTGCTGAAAGATGTGTCGCATGCCGCGCAGGTCGCCTTCGCCTTCTTCACCCACGTCGCCGACAAACAGCAATGGAGCGGCATTGGATAAATTTGCAGCTTGCATTGCACCAGCAATCGCCAACAGCGCGACGATTCCCGAGGAGTTGTCGGAGATTCCGGGGCCGTAAAGCTTGCCGGCATCGCGGCGCACTTCGATCGGCGTTCCCGCGGGAAACACCGTATCGATATGTGCGCTCAGCGCGATGTAGGCAGCGTTAGGATCGGTACCCGGCCGGATTGCAAAGACGTTGCCTAACTCATCCTGATGCACGTCGGTGAGGCCCAGGTCGCTGAACCGTTCCTTGAGCCACGCGCTGCGCGCAGCCTCGTCCCATGGCGGCGCAGCGATCGACGTGACTTCGAGTTGTAAGTCTTCCAACTCGCGAGCGTGTGAACGGAACCAGGCAAACGCTTCGTGGACCTTGCGCAGTTCCGCCGCGCACGCCACCTGTTGCTGCGCCGAGCGCGATCCCTGGGATTCACTGAAGGACAACTCCGTGGAAGACGCGCGCGCTGGAGGACCGGGACCCATGGCGGATGCCCAATACTAATACGCCGGTTGGAGCGAGCGAAAGTGATTAAGCGGACGTTCTGTCGGTGGCAAACCAGCAGGTTCCCGCCGTCGCAACCTAATCACCGGATTCTTGCGAACGGGTTCTCGATCCGTATACCGGCGATCATTTGTCCCGCATTTAGGTCTTCCGAGAGGATCCGGGTCGCGCCGCTCTTCAGCGCGGACGCAATAATGAGGGCGTCCCAAAATCCAATGTGAGATTCATCCTCGATTCGAAACGCAGTCGAGATTTCTGCCGGGGTAGTATCGACACACCACACGGCATAGGTGCTCACGACGAGCCTGCCCGACTCTTTGGGCAAAGGATGCGCAATCTTGCGCGTGGCATTAACATAGAATTCCTGCAACACTTGCATGCTCACAACGCCGGAGCGCTCGCTCCATAGTTCAGCGAGGATCGCCCTGGCAGCATGATGTTTGCCCTTGGCATCGACGTCGTGAGCGTAAATGAGGACGTTGGTATCAACAAACGTCTTACCGTTCATGCAACTCATCGCGGCTGGCGGGGGCTAGTCCTCCCAGATGGAAGCCGTGATCAAGAAGCTGAATCGCCTGTCGTTCAGCACGTTCGTAGGCCTCTTCTTCGCCAACAAGGATTTCAACCTGCTGGGCAAGCAGGCCGCTGATCGACGTGTCCCGTCGGGCGGCGAGGACTTTGACCTTGCGGAGGGTCGGTTTACTCAAACTGATTGTGACATTCTGCTTATGGGGATCTGGTGACATTTGCGACTCCATTTTCCACGTGTAATACGTGTAACACGTACCATACGTGCAGTCAAGAGGCGCGGGCGCTGCACCTTAGGATTTGGGTGAAGGGGACGGCTACGAACTGACAAACGATACCTCTACGACGCCAGCCACGACTGCACGCCCGGCGCCGCCTGGACGCACTCCATGATCTCGGGATCGGTAAGCATTCGGTCGGAATTCTTGGCCCGCTGATAAATGCGGTCCACCAGTTCATCGCTGGCGACGAGGCCGTGACGCTCCAGCCAGAACACCACGTTCGACTTGCCGCTCATGGGGCCAACCTCGATGATCTGCTCCATGCCGAAATGATGGGCCGGCACGCCGGAATAAATGCTATTGGCCAGCAGTACGTCGTTTTTCTTGTACGCCTTGATGACCGCTGCTGCATGGACGCCGGTACCGGTGCGGAAGGCATCCTCACCGACGACTGGGTAGTTCTTGGGGATCGGAACTCCAGTCGCCTTCGCCACCGCTTCGCAATAATCCTTTAGTTTGGTGAGGTCCTGGCTCTTCCAAGGCTCAGCGCCCAGAAGCTTTAAGTTCATCAGCATTTGGTCCATCTGGGTGTTCCCCACACGCTCGCCGATGCCGCACGCGGTGGCGTGGATGACCTCGGCGCCAGCCACCAGCGCCGCAATGGCATTGGCCACGGCCAGACCGCGGTCGCAGTGCCCATGCCAGTCCACGCGAATGTTTTCCCCTGAAGGCTTCACTACTTCGTTGATGACAAAGTGCAGGAGCGCAACCACGCCCATGGGAGTGGCGTGTCCACAGGTATCGCAAATCACGATTGCTTTCGCGCCGCACGCGATGGCCGTGCTGTACAGCCGCTGAATGGTTTCAGGATCGCAGCGCGTGGTGTCTTCGGTCACGTACATCACCTCGAGGCCGAGTGAAACCGCATACTTCACCGCGCTTTCCGTAGTGCGGAGCAGAAAGTCGTCGGTCCAATCTTCGGTGTAACGTCGAATGGGACTGGATCCGATAAAGGTCGCCGCCTCAATGGGGACGCCGGTGCGCTGCACAATCTCAGCGATGGGACGAATGTCGTTTTGGTGAGTGCGGGCCGCGCAGTTGGGCTTGATCTTCAATTTCGCCCGGCCAATTTCTCGGGCCAGGGCTTCACAGTGCGCCACCGCGCGGGGACCGGCTCCGGGCAGGCCGAGGTCCAGCATGTTGATGCCGACCGCTTCCATCAGGTGAAGGATCTCGATCTTCTCCTCGATGGAAGGATCGCGCACCGACGGCGACTGCAGTCCGTCGCGCAGCGACTCATCATTCACCAACGCTCTGCCGGCCGGCTCCATGGACCGGTCGTGACTTGTGTTCCAGTCGTAGATGAGATCAGAAACTTTGGCAGACACGTTTGGTTGGTTCCCCACTTCCGGCGCCACACCGCACCCCTTGAACCGATGCGGGAGCCGGCCGGTTGTTTTCCAATTATCTCCCAAACCAACGCGCTCAGGTCTAAAATCTGCATAGAATGTCAGGAATTACCGCAAACCTCCATGCAAAAAGGGGAGAGCTTTCACTCTCCCCATGCGACAGAGGCGACATCGGTTCCCATGATTCTCTGACCAGCGGATTGGTTGTACGACATGCCAGAACTTGACACAGCCAGGCAAACTGGGGCGGTCCCTGAGATCGCCAGGATTCCCGGAACCGAAGAGTGCAGCGTGACCCTCGACGGGGTGAGGTGGCGCTATCTTCATGCCGGTTCGGGTCCGCCGCTGCTGCTGCTCCATGGCTTCATGGCCTATTCCTTTTCCTGGCGCTTCAACATGGAGGCGCTGGCCCGGCATTTCTCAGTGTTTGCCGTCGATTTGCCCGGCTGTGGCTTTTCCCAGCGCATCGAGGAAGCCCAATGCTCGCTGGCCAGCGATGCCGAAGGCGTTCTGCGCTTCATGGATCATTTCGGAATGGAACAGGCGGACGTGCTGGGCACTTCTCGCGGCGGCGGACTGGCGATTGTTCTGGCTGCTCTGGCCAAGCAACGATCGATGTCATACCGCATCCGGCGGCTAGTGTTGGTTTGCGGAATTAATCCCTGGTCGAGCTATGGCCGGTTTTTGACTCGCTTGCTTTCCACTGCGCTGAGCGGACTTTTTGTCACTCATGTCCTACCCAGGCAGCACTGGCTGATGCTCCGGTACTTTCGCAAACTGTATGGCGATCCCAGCCGTATCGCGCCCGGCAGCATCGAGGGCTACACTGCGGGCCTGGAGGTGCCGGGAAGCTTTGAGCACCTGCTGCGCATTGTGCGATCGTGGCAGTGCGACCTGGCGTGTATCGAGGAGTCTTTGCCGGCGATCAGCGAACTGCCCACACTGCTGCTGTGGGGTTCTCGCGACACCGCGGTGTACCCCTCGTCGGCCTATGCTCTGCAGCAGCGCCTGCAAAACAGCGCGCTGATAATGCTCGATGGCGTCGGCCACGTTCCTTACGAAGAAGTGCCCGACGAGTTCAATCGGGTGATTTGCGACTTCCTGTTGCGTGATACACCCCAAACCTCATTGGAAACTGCGGCCGAGTTACCAGCTTCGCCGCAGCCGTCGTCTTTTCTGGCTCACCTAGCGGACTAATTCAATCGCAGAGTCGAGCCTAGTCGGCAGCCGGAGTGTCCTGCTGAAGGACCTGGGCTTCGCCGCGGCGAACCGGCAGCCATGCCGCCAACCCAGCTCCCAAGTACATGGCTCCTACAATCCAGAAGCCGTAGGTCAGACCGTTGCGATGGGCGGCTTCGCCGGCCAGCAACGAGGTCCCGATTTGCAGGGCGCTGGCCACGAAGGAAAAAGTGTTTTGCACTCGTCCCATGAAGTGGCGTGGCACCATCTGCATCATCTCGCTGGAGAGAGCAATGCCGCCTACGCCGCGGCTGGAACCCATCATGAAGTAAATGGGCACCGCCAGCGCCAGCCAGTGCGAGACGGGCAGCAGGAACAGCGACAATGCAATGATCGACATGGTCAGCGTGACCGAACGGTTGGCGCCATGCCGCCGGATGAACGTCGAAGCGTAGAAAACGCTCACGAAGGCCCCGACCGCCCAGCCGGCATTCAGCCATCCGTAGCCTACGGCACCGCCGTGCAGAATGCGTTCGCTCAGCGGCGCCGACAGCACGCCCTGGGTCATCATGGCGGCTACAAACAGCGCCCAGGCGAGGCCGATCAGCAGCACCCGGCGGTTCGCCCGAACATAGCGGTAGCCTTCTCCGAGCTCGTGGATATAGCGCGCAACTGCGCCGGAGGATGAAGCCAATGCCGCAATCTCCGATACCGGACGCGAAACCGTCACTCTGCCCTTGCGCACCTGCAGGATGCAGGCCAGCGAAACGGCGTAACTGGCGCAGTCGATGAGCAGCACGCCACCCAGACCGACATGGTTGTACATGAAGCCGACCACGGCGCCAGCCATCAACCAGCCGCCCTGCAACGCCGCTAATAACAGCGAGTTCGAATCCAGCATCTTGTCGTCCGGCGTCAGCTCCTGGATGAGCGCGTTCACGGTAGGAAAGAACATCCAGAAACCGATGGCCACCAGGACGTTCATGGCGTACAGGTGCCACAGCCGCACATGATGCGTGAACACCAGCATGGCGACGAAGAAGATGATGGCCCCGCGCGCCGAGTCCAGCCACAACATCAGGTGGCGACGGTCTTCACGGTCAATGAGCACGCCGGTGAAGGGCAACAGCAGCATCGAGGGAAGGGTTTGCAACGCGATCAGCGCCGCCAGTGACACCTCGGAATGGGTGGCTTGCAGGATGTACCAGATCACGGCAGCAGAGTTCATGCCGCTGCCGATCATGGAAACGAGATTGGCGATGAAGATCAACCGCATCCCGCGGTGCTGGAACATCTCCCTCATACTTCAACTTTATCCCAGTCGCGGCGCGGTATAACGATCCGCTATAGTGAAGCAACGAACCAGGCAGTTGAAAACGCACAACGCTCGGGTGAATGGGGATTCATGCGCAAGGCGCGATGGACTCGCGGTCCCGCGAGGGAGGGTGGTGCTGGTGGAAAAGCGCGCACTACGTATTTGCTTAGTCGGCGATTACGATCCCAAGGTTACGGCACATCAAGCCATTCCGCAGGCGCTGGCGCTGGCGGCCGGGGGCAATCCGGTCGAGCCGGTGTGGCTCGGCACCGAACGCGCGTTGGATGCTGACCTGGAGCCATACGGTGGTTTCTGGTGCGTTCCGGCCAGTCCTTATCGCTCGATGGAAGGAGCACTCTGCGTTATTCGCTTCGCGCGCGAGCGGGAAAAGCCTTTCCTGGGAACTTGTGCCGGATGCCAGCACGCCATCGTGGAGTTTGCGCGGAACGTCTTGCACATGAGCGAAGCCGGACACGCCGAATGCGATCCTGCGAGCACGGAGCCTGTGATTACGAAGCTGATGTGTTCCCTGGTTGAGGTGGAGGAAACACTGGACCTGACGCCCGCTAGCCGGCTGCGCCAGATCTACGGCGTCGATGAGATTCGCGAGACCTATCACTGCCGCTTTGGCCCCAATCCTGCTTACGTGACACGCCTGATCAAGGGCGGATTGAAGGTCGGCGCCACCGGACCTGACGGAGAGGTGCGCGCCGTCGAACTGCCCGCTCACCGATTTTTCTTCGGCACGTTATTTCAACCGGAACGATCCGCTCTCCAAGGGAGAAGCCATCCGCTGATCAGCGCCTTTATCGAGACTGCCTCTTCCTCGGCGGTCGCGGTGGGCCACTCACCTATTTCTTGATCAGTGCGTCGGAAAGCAGGCGAGCTTTGGTGGCCAGGTTATAGGCGCGCTCGAAGTCATTCTCCGAGGTGGCCTTGCGCGACTGATCCATGTAGGTCCTGATCTGCGAAACCATGGCTTGCTCGTCATGGTTCAGTTTGCGATTCACGCTCTTCAAATTTTTCTCAGCGGCGGCAAGCAATTCAGTCGTTGTCTGTTTCTGTTGGCTCACCTGCTGGCTGCTGACGTTGGCGGCGATGGCGGTGTCTGGGGCGCTCTCGGCCGGACTTGGCGGAGGATGGGCCGCGGCAACCGTAGCGTTGCCGGTTGAAGTCGCAGGAGGGTTTTCCGGGCTGCTGGCCGGAGGCTGGGCCGGTTTCTTGCGGTGACGCGGCGGGGCCTTCGGCTTCTGCGGTTCCGGAGCGGGCGCCTCCTGTTTGGGCGGCAGAGGGGGCGGAGCGGTCTCAGAAATTTCGTCCGGCACCGGGACCGAGATGGTGGGAGCCTGCGCCTGTGGCGGAAGCTGCGGCTTTTTCTTTTTGCATGACAGGCTCAGCAACAATACCAAGGCCAGGACCGAAGCAACGAATTGGCGCCCAATGGTCATGCGAAGTTCTGCAATATCGCTGCCACGCTAGTCTCTGTCTGGACGACCGCCCAAGAGCAAGCGAGCAGAACAACTGCTCTTCATGATAAACCTCGGGCCGCAATACCTNNACGAAATCAAGGGCGCCGTTGTGCAGCTGCAACACGCGGTAGCTCATGGCCAGGCCAATGCCGCTGCCCACCTTCTTGGTGGTGAAATAGAGGTTGAAAATCTTGTCGCGAATCTCGGGAGGAATCCCGCTGCCCTGATCGCGGACCTCAATGGTGGCTGCCGTGTCGTCCCGGCGTGTGACCATACTGAGCACGCCGCCGTCGTTCATGGCCTGCACTCCATTGATCACCACGTTCAGCAGGGCCTGCTTAATGAGGTCGGCATCGGCCCGCACGGGCAACGCCTCGCGGCCCAGGTTGGTTTCGACCTTCACCCCTTGGCGGGCTGCTTCCGGCGCGGCCAGCAAGGCAACCTCCTCCATCAAACGGCGCAAATCGAAGTCGGAAAGGCGCAACTCCAGAGGACGATTGAAGTCCACCAGGGTCTGCACCACCCGATCCAAACGATGAATCTCGCTGCCGATGATGTCCATATGGCGCCAGGTGTCAGGATCGACCTCGCGCATCTTTTCGCGCAATAGCTCGAGGTGAACCACGATGGCATTGATGGGATTTTTTACTTCATGGGCAACCCCGGAGGTCAGCCGTCCGATGGCAGCCACGCGGCGCGACAGTTCAATTTCGTTTTCGATCCGGCGCACCGATTCCGCGTCCCGCATGGTGAGTAGGGCGCCGATACGCTCGCCGCGCTCGGCGATGAAATCCAGCGCAATTTGTATGCGCTGTCCGTTTTCCAGCTCGATCTCACGCTGCGGGATGGGCTGGTGCAGAGCGAAGGCATCCAGCACGATGCGGCCCAGCTTGTTGGCATCGCTGAACACCTCCTCCACCACATTGCCCAGAATCTGTCCTCGCGGACGGCCGACGAAGCGTTCGGCCGAGGCGCTTACCAGCACCACCCGCGTGTCCCGCGTAAACAGGACCAGTCCGTCCTGCAAGGTGCCCATAATCTGATCGAGATTCTCTTTGAGAGCGCTAAACACTTCTTTCACGTCGCGAATCTGCCGGCCCAGGCGATCAATCTTGGTGTTGACCAGCCCATACTCGTCGGTTGCCCTGGGATCGGGCTCGGGTGCGATGTCGGCCACGCCTGCCGTCATCTGGTCAAGGCGACGGCCAATCGCCTCCAACGGGCGCAAGGCAATGTTGGACACCCCGGCTGCTAACGCGAGCGACACCATGATGGCAAACGCCGAGAAGAAAAGCGCGCGCGTGAGTTGCGGCTGGACCTCAGTCTTCAGAAGGACCGTGGAGATGCCGACGCGGATGTCGCCGAAAGGCTGACCCTCGCGCTGGATGGGCAGGTGAACGTCGTAAACCCTGGGCTGGCCGTATACCACCTCGAGCTGGCGTCGGAAACTACCGCTGTACAGATTCTGGAAGTCCTCGCGCGACTCCAGTTGAGTGCCGATGGCGGATGGGTCAGTGTGTACGATGGCCCGTCCGGTTACATCCGTAATGGCTACGTCGGAGATGGTGGGAGAATAGCCAACGATGGATTGCAGCAGCGTGTTCAGCCCGGGATCAGTCTGTAAGGCTTCGTCCAGAACCGCCTCCACCTGCTTGGGATCGTTGGTGTTGATGAAGGTGCTGCTGAGGTCAATCTGGGAGGCTTCGCGGGCGCTCTCCTGGATCTCCTTGGCAACGAAGGCGGCATTGTCGTACGCATTCGTAAAACGCTGCCGTACCATGCGCGAGGTGTAGAAATAGGAAAACACCGCGATCAGCGTGAACACCATACCGCTGATAGCCAGGACCAGCTTCGTTTTCAGCCGGATTTGAGCCATGGGACGCTCGC
>PLYW01000098.1 GCA_003151875.1 Acidobacteriaceae bacterium | reverse complement strand
AGCGCTCCGCGCCAAGCGTCAGGCGCAGTCGGCCCAGAGATGGCCGCCAGCAAGGGCTGCGCGTCTCCGTACGAAATCGGCAATACCGGAATCGAAGTAATGGTCTTGGCTTCCTTCAGACTCAGGCGCTTCGCGTTCTTGGTAGCTCCCACTCCCGGAGTCAAAGGATCGCCGGGATACTCGGTGTCCATTACGCTGCCACGCTGAACGCCTTCCTCGGGACGGTACGGCCCGGCCGGATAATTCTGCCCCTCAAAGTAGCCGTCGTCTCGCGGATCGGAGTAGATGATGCAGCCGACGGCGCCGTGCTCGGCAGCGACTTTGGGCTTGATCCCACGCCAGCCGCCGCCGTAGCGAGCGATCACGATCGCGCCCTTCACCGAAACTCCCAGCCGCTCCAACTGCTCGTAATCGTCCCGCATGCCATAGTTCACGTACACCAGCGGGCCGGTGACGTCTCCATCGGCGGAGTAGGCGTTGTAGGTTGGCAGTTGCTCGGAAGTCTGTTGCGAGGTCGGATCGATGCTGAGGGGCGGCTCTTGTAGCTTGGCCACAAAGTGCGTGGGAGACAACAGCTCGACGTGACGTTCCTTCGGCGTGGGAAACAGCACGTCGAACGTCTCGATGTGGGCGTCGAAGCCATACTGCTGAAACTTCGACAGGATCCACTCCGCGTTTTCCTTGTCGTACGGAGAACCAACGTTGTGAGGCCGGGCGCTCAGGTGCTGCATCGATTCCCGCATCGCATCAGGATTGGGGAGGTTGCGGAATTTCGATTCCCAATCGCGCTCGACAACTGCATGCGCCGGCGAGTAGCCATCCATGGGCTCGGGATTGTTGGCTGCACTCCCCAACTGAAGCAACGAAAACAGCAAAACGGCCACACCAGTACGGCTCATCGCTTATTTACCTCCGTCCGCCTCTGCGGGTGATGCTAAACAGTCTTTACAGGGTTGTAGTTTATCTCGCTGGGGTTCATGGAGTGTTTTGATCGGGGCAGGGGGAACCACCCGGCCATTCCGATGCTCGCGCCGATGGGCCACCTTCAATCTGATCTACAACATTCCGCCGGTTCTCGTGGTCAGAACATTGAGCGCCATCTCCAGCTTGGCGATGGCTTCATCCAAGTCGGGATGCTTGTCGAGTTGCTGCCTCAGTCCACTTAGAATGCGATGCGCCTCGGCAACGTGCTCAACCGCTGGGTGGTCTTGGGTGGGGGTAGCTTTTTCTTCTGAAGACTCGGGACTCATAGAATCACCTGACGAACATCTTACCCGCTAGTCACGCCGTTGAAAACCGCAGAGGTTGCGGCTTCTCGAATTCATCCGTGTGGCTGTGTGTTTCAGCTTGCGCTCAAAGCCGGTTCCGGTGCAAACTCTGCCAACGCATGTAAATGGACGCCTCGTGGAATCCAGGGAAAAATCTAATCCGGTTGCAATCGCGATTCTTTACGGCATTGCCACGGTCACCATCGCCGCCTACGGCTACGGGATCGGGGGCATGGACTCGCTTCGGGCAGGCGCACTCTACGCCGTCGCCGGCTTGATTCTCGCATTCGCCTGCGTGGGCTTCGCGCCCCGATTCATCGTGGTGGTTGCGCTTGCGACCGGCATGCTCGGCAGCATGATGCGGGCCTCCATCGCGCCCGAGATTACGTCGCTCATTCCCAGGCAGAGCACAATTGACTACTTGCAGAAAATGATGTCGGTGTGCGGCGCCATCGGTTTTGCAGGCGGGCTGTACGGTGGATTTCGCTTTACCGGCAAGGGCGTTTTCAACTGGGTCAGCAAGGCGCTCCTTAGCCGCCTGCCAGCCCGCAACGCCAAACCAGTTTCATTGCAATACCACGTGATGCGGGAGTTGGCCCACCGCTTCTACGCCTCCGAGCGAATGTACTTTTCTATACTGGCTGCCTTTGCCAGCGCACTGATCGCGCAAATCGAGGTCCATCCCGTTCCCCGTTCGCTGCTCATCATCCTGCTGGCGATCCTGATCTCCACCAATCTCGCGTGGCTTCTGGGCGAGTGGCTGAAACCACGGCTGCTGGTGCTGGTCGGCGTGTTTCGCATATTGCAGCAAATGTGGGAAGCGCTTGTCGCTTTCTTGCTAGGCTATGCCGCCATCATCTTTATTTTCGCGTGTTTTTATGCTGCAGCTTGGCAACACAACCGCTCTTCCGCTTTCCAAGGCATGCGTCTGATTTCGCCTTTGCCTCCCAGTTTCGGTCAGTTCGTGTACTTCTCCGTGGTCACCATGGCCACGCTGGGTTACGGAGACGTGATCCCGTCCGATGCCCTTACCCGGACACTTGCGTGTATTGAGGTGGTGATCGGCGTGGGGTGGGTGACTGTCGTCTTGAGTGCTGCCTCAGCGCTGGCTCGTCCCCGGGTGAATCAGATGCTGAAGGAAGTTTGGCTGGAAGAAGGCGAAACCGATCCCGAAGAGCCTCCCTTGCAAGAAAAGTGAGACCGTCAGCTCGCCAAGCGACTAGCTGGACGATTCGGGCGCGTTTGCCGCGCAGCATAAGGCGCGATTCTTTGTCGTAGAGTTTG
>PLYW01000015.1 GCA_003151875.1 Acidobacteriaceae bacterium | reverse complement strand
GCCTGAAGGGGAGTTTCTGGAGAGGAGTGACTCCGTAAATGCGCTCAAGTATGGCAAAGGGCGCCGGACCGATGAATGGTGCCAGGAAAAGCAGGAAGAGAGCGTTCCGGTAACTTTTCTTGGTCGGCGGTGCGGCAATCTTCGAGAGCTGTGTCTGTGAGGTTCCACTTGTCCAACCGCTCCCAAACACGGGAGCCCTCGCCCAACCAAATCCGCTCGTCACGGCCGAGAACTCTGATACGCCAGACATGTACGCTGTGGAGAGTCGTTGAGTGTTCTGGCTGCCGCAGGTGGGGCACGAGTACTGCATGACGCTATTTTCTTCCCTCCGGCGATGCACCGCCGATTGAGGTCCTGGCTGACGCTCGCCCACGTACTTCTTGGCACTGTGGGGCAATTATCGAGTCGCCGATCTGTTGTCGAGGTCGTTGCCGAAGCCGCATCGCGTGGGGTACGTTACGACAAGTACTTTGCTATTGGCAAGTTCTCCCACCACATATTCAGCCCCGGCTATTGTCGGTCATGCGCGCCGGGAATAATTTGGCATCACTGCCAATTTTTTTCTTGCATTTCTCCCCGCAATGGTGTTTTAGTATTTCGCAACAAGTTTTCGGAGACGATCACCTGTCGCCCGATCTTGTCCGGTGGCTGCGAGCTGTCTCATGGTTTTGCTGTCATCGACCTGTCTCTTGAGCAGCCGGAACGCGCTCAAGGCTTTCTAGATACTGTCTGTACCGAAATCGCTCGTCCAATCTGCTTGTAATTGTCGACACACCATCTGCAGTTCTGTTCTGCAGACCAAATACGTGTGGACCCGACATCGGTCTGCCGGGCCGGCGAGAAAGGGCGAACCATCATCCCTTTTCTCGCCAGCCCTCAATGCCTGCTCAAACTTTGTACTCGTGGAATTCTTGACCTCTTGACAGCGACACCGCTCTGACTGGCGCAGCCTATTGGTGCTTCCGAGCGGTGCCCGTAAGGCCAAATTGCGGGCCGACAGACGCGGAATTCTGCTGCTATTTCAAGCTCGGCAGCAAGTCCTATGTCCTTAGGTCGCTGGTTTTCTGGCATCTGACGAGCAGAACATGGCGCATATCGAACCGCTGATTGACACACAACCGGCCGCCCAGATTCTGGGGCTGCTTCCCGTAACCCGAGGCGCCCTCGTGCCGAACGGCTCTATGGAATCTTACGCCGACAGAACGCTGGACGATCTCTGCCCCGATGCAACCCGTCACGCTGAACCCATTCGCCGCACAGTTCGCCGCCGAATGAAAAGACGGCTGCGGAAACCGGGAGATGCTGCTGTCCAAAGCGAAGCGAGGTCCTTATGACTCCCGAGCCCTTTGTCTCAGCGGAAGAAGCGGCGCGGTTCCTCTCGGTGAAGCGCCGCTACCTCCTTGCCCTCGCCCGCAGAGGGCTTGCAGGTGCTTATGCCCTCGGCACGGGCACAATACGCAAAGTCTGGGTCTTCCGGCTCTCCGAACTCGCCACCGCTGTTGAGGAACAAAGTCACCTGATCCCAAGAACCCAGAAGTGCGTTACGATTCGGTCAGGCAGTCTCCGCGCTGAAAAGAGGAGCATATGAGCTATCAGCGTGGATCACTTAAGAAATTGCCGCGCAAGGGAGGAGAAACCTGGGTGCTGCGTTACCGGGTCACCAAAGCGGACGGCAGGCGGGTTGAGCACACGATGCCAGTCGCATTAGTGCGTGATTTTCCAAAGGAGAAAGACGCATGGCGCGAGGTCGACAAGCTTGGGCTGCTGCTTCGCATCAACGATGATCCGGGCGATGTTCGCATCCGTTTCAACGCCCTTGCAGAGCACTACTTGAAGGCCGACTTCGGCGACCATGCCGTGCGTCCGAAGTCGGAAAACACCATCATCATCACCAAGCACATCGTCCGCGATTATCTCGTTTCCCGATGGGGCAACGAGATCGCCGAGGACATCAAACCTCTCGACATTCAGTGCTGGTTCAGGTCGCTTCATGTCGACTCTGGACTTGCCTGGACGACGATCTCCAAGATGCGCGGTGTCATGAGCCGCATCTACAAGGTCGGGATGCTCCACGACAGGGTCAGCAAGAACCCTGTGCTGAATGTCGAGACACGGGCCAAGACCAACTACAGACCCATTGTTATTACGCCCGCTCAAACGTTCGGGATTCTCAAATCTTTAGCGAACCTCCTTCATTTCACGCTTGTCCTCACCTGCGCAGCAACGGCACTCCGGTCCTCCGAGATTCTGGCGCTGCGCTGGGCAGATATTCTCTGGGATGAAGAAAAGATTCGGGTGTCAAAACGATGGTCCGATGGGAGAGAAGGCCCAACTAAGACAGACGCATCGGACGGTTACGTTCCGCTGCATCCTCTCCTTGCCCGTCACCTGCAGAACTGGCGAGAGCGAACGCCATACGCTTCAGCCACGGATTTCGTTTTCCCGTCTTTCCGCAGGGGTGGACGTGTCCCTCTCTCGGCTTCGATATTCGTTGCTGATCACCTGCGACCCGCAGCAATCGCAGCCGGCGTCTCTATTCAGCCTTCACAGCGGTTCGGGCTTCACAACCTGCGTCACTCGCTCAGTACCTTTCTGGTGAACACCGCCAAGGTCCAGGCGAAAACGGTGCAGGGCATCCTGCGTCATTCGAGGATTCAAACGACCCTCGATCTCTACACGCAGGGAGACAGCGATGAAACACGGGCCGCGCAAGGGGAGTTCCTGAAGGCCCTCGGCATGCCGTCAGGAGCAGTGCAATGAAATTGTGGGTTGGATTGTGGGTTGAGGTTTTTCGGGTCTTTGACGCTAACCCATTGAAAGATATGGTAGGCACGAG
>PLYW01000261.1 GCA_003151875.1 Acidobacteriaceae bacterium | reverse complement strand
TTAGCGGCCGTTACTTAATCGACAAGGGGTGACAGAGTCGCGTTGCAGTTATACGACATTTTCTCGTTGCAACAACAGCAATTAGCAACTACCAGGTCATACCGCAATAGAAATGTTCCCTAGTTAGCACGCGGGAGAGAAGCCTGGCGCCTTCATTTGCCAGTAGCCTTGTTTTCAAGGACGACACCTGGCAGAAGGACGAGAAGGCTTGCCTGCCGAGCCAGCAGGGTTGGGGGCAGGGAAGGGGACGAAAAGCTGCTGATTCCTATCCCGCTATGGCTGGCTCACAGAGGGAGTTGGCTCGCCGGAATGTGCCGCGTCCGACGCCGACTCCACAGCCCTGCTTTGTTCCAGCAACAGGCCATTATAAGAAGAGGCGCCCAGCAGGCGGCCCTGGTAATTCAGAGCTTTGCGAATCGAGACTCCGCTATCGGGGGTGCGCTGCCAGCTTTTTCCGCCATCTTTGCTCTCGAAAACACCATGGACAAAAAGGGCGGTGGCCAGCAGCCGCTGGCCGGCTGCGTCATAGCGCACGGAAAGCACATCGTGCGGCGGAAGACCGGCGAGACGGTGTTGCCACGTCTTTCCGCCATCGGTCGAGTGCAGGGCACCTTCGCGCGTTCCCAGCCACAGCGAGCCGTCGGGAACCACGGTCAGGTTGTACAGTCCAGTGACGTAGTGAGGATAGGCGATCTCTGTCCAGGAGGCGCCCTCATCCTTGGAAAGGAAGATATGCTTAGGGCTGACCAGCGTGACGCTACCGTCGGCGAAATGGTTCACCACGATGAAATCGTTCTCGCCTTCCACCGGCTCGCCATACCACTTGCGCCCCTGATCGACGCTCACGAAGAGTCCCTGATCCGTGGCGGCATACCATGCTTTGTCGGTGAACTCGAGGGAGCGCACCCGCGGCGCTTTGGCAGGAGCGATCACGGCCTCAAGCGGAGCCTTGGGCAGGTGAATCACCGGCTTGCGTTTTGCGCTCGTCGTCGCAGTCGAGTGGGCGGCCTTGGAGCGACTAGGCGCGAGCGCCGCGACCTGCTCGCTTTCCGGCGGGCGCTTGCCGAGAATCATGGCTGTTGGCAGCCATGCCCCGTTTACCGAAGGCAGAGAAAATATCCCATGATTAGTGCCGGCGAAGATGACGCCGCTGTCCGCCTGTTGCAGGCTCAGAATGTCGCGCTCGTCCAGTCCGCGGTTCGACTGGCGCCAGCTCCGCCCGCCGTCATCGGAGAGGAAGAACCCGCCGCGGTCCTTATCGTTGACCACTCCCACATACAGCCGGTTGGGGTCCTTGCGATCAATCACGACACCACCGATCACACGATGGGAAAACCCGCGGTTCGAGGCGGCGTAATGGTCAAAGCCATCGTCGCTGGCCAGCACGCCGCCGCGATCGGTCGCCAGCAGAACGCGATCTGGCTGGCGCGGATCGATGAGTATGTCGTTAACGATCACGTCCGGCGCCGAGTAGAGTTCCCATGTGGTGCCGCCGTCAAAGGTTTTCCACAGGCCGCCCGTGGTCCCGGCATACACGATCCCCGGCCGCTTGGGATCCTGCTTTAAAACCCGGGTGCGGATCGCCGAGTGCGGTATGCCTTTGATGCGGGTAAAGAGATTACCGGCATTCACGCTCTTGTAAATTCCCGAACAGGCGCTGACGTAAACCATNNTTTGGCCGCCATCGTCGGTTTTCCACGGCAGGTGGAAAGTGCCGGCATAGATGGTGTCGGGGTTCAGCGGATCGATGGCCACTGACTCAATGTTCTTGATCTCGGCGTGGTGCTCGGGCGAAATGCGGGTCCAGGTGGCGCCGCCGTCGGGCGAACGGAAGACCCCGTCGAGGGCGCCAATCACCAGGGTGTTGTGATCGCTGGGCGCCATGGCCAGAGCCCGGACGGACTTGCCGTGCACCATCGGCAACGCGCGCCAGGTGTGCCCGCCGTCGTCGGAACGGAAGACGTCGCCTTCCTCCTGGTTGTACAGGCTCCATCCTGCGACGTAGATCGTGGCCGAGTGGGTGGGATCGAAGACGATGTGGTCCAGAACATAATCATCACCGTCGCCGAGGTGCGAGAATAGGGTCCAGGAGTTGCCGCCGTCCTGCGAGACGAATAATTGCCCCGCGCTGGTGCCCAGCAGGATGTGGTTGGGATCGGCAGGGTCGTAGGCCAAACTGCGCACGTCGCCACCTTCGGGCCCGATCAGGCGCCATTCGGATGCATAGGATCCGATGCTGAAGAGCAGGGCAACGCAGAAGAGGAGATTCACCAGGGACAACACAGTTTTACGCATAAGAAGAACAGACACCGAAAAAGCCATTTGTTAGATCATAACTCGGAGCAAGCGGCCTGTGTAGCTGCTAAAGGTACCAGTATCCGGACGGTAAAGTCCGCAGTTTGCCGCAGGTGACAACCCGCGAAAACTTGCGGCTAATCTACATTGGATGCGGGCATCGCAAGCGGCGCACCACGGAAATCCGGACCGGTACGGTCAAAAAGGGAAGAACCAGCTTCGTCCCTCGAATAAAAAGCCGGTGAGAGCATTGCGCTCTCACCGGTGTTAGAGTTCCAGCCAAACTCACTTATTCGTGGGCCGGCTTCGCCGCTGCCGTCTTGTGATGGTGCATGGGAGCCGCCGTCTTCGGTTTTGGATAGGCGTTCTCGCTTGGCGTCACCACCGACTCGTCAACGGGCGTTGTGCCTTGCAGTAATGGAGCGCTGGCGGTGTCCGCGCCCTGCGGTACCCAGAAGATATCCGCGTCGTGGTCCTTGCCCGTGCCCTTGCGCACCTCGATACGGCTGGGGTCGATGCCCTGTTGCTGTACCAGGTAAGCCTTGGCGTTTACCGCACGCTGCGCAGCCAGATCCATCTTGTGTTTCTTCTTGCCAGTGCCAATGGTCGGCTGCGGTTCGCCATCGGCGTATCCGACGATGACCAGCTTCGCATTGGGTTCGTTCTTCAATGCGGAGGCGTCGTCGTCCAGAATGCCCTTGGCTTCGTTATCCACGCGCCACGGAATGTACTTCTGTTTCGGGCGCTGTATAAACTGAATCGGCGTACGTGCACTTACCTGCGGTGGCGGAGGCGGATTCTCGACCGTGACCGTGGTGGTGCAGTTTCCGGTCAGCCCGCGCGAATCCGTCGCCGTGACGGTGACATTGATCGGCCCAGAGGAGGCGCCGGCAGTGTCAAGCGTCGCAGTTGTGCCATTTCCGCTAATCGTTCCGGTCGAAGCCGTGTACGAATAGCTGGAGATGGTCACGCCGGAATCCGGACTGGTCGCGCTCGCGCTGATGGTGGACGGAGTACCCGCCCGTACCTCGGTCGGATTGGCCGAGCAGCTCACCTGCGGCGGGTTCATCGGCTTCGCCTTAACGGTGAAGGCCGCGCTACACGTCGCCGAGTTCATCTTTCTCATTTTGGCATCGGTGAGTGTCGCGTTGGCGGTGTGGGAACCCGGGGTTGCGCCGGTGGTGTCAATATGGGCCGACTGCGCATTCGCCGTATCGATCTTGCCGCCGTCGGTCGTCCAGGCATAAGTGACGGTGTGCTTGGGATTGAAGTTGGCGCCTGTCGCCGTAACCGTAACCGGCTCGCCTTCCGTCACTTCGTTAGGCTGGGCCGAGCAGGTTGCAGCCAACGCCGCGGAGTAGTAGGTGCCTAGGTTCACCACAACGCCTGTCCCCAAGCGAATGCTGTTCCACTGCGGAGAACCAAAAAACGAAACTCTGGGTTTATAGTTACTGTAAATGTAATCCACCTGCGCCAGGCGGAGCGCGAACCTGTGATTTATGTTCAGGTCGAAGCCGCCACCGAAGCCGGCTGCGGCATGCCACTGAGCTGCGAAAATTGGGGGTGAGATTACGGCGGCACCGACAAACCCCCTCACAAACGGAGAGAAAGTGTCGGTATGCCACTTGTACTGCAAGCCTCCCAACATGTAACCCACGTCAGTATCTTCGTTGCCATGGAAGTGGCCGCTCCCGTCGACCAGGACGCCCAGATTGTGCATCGCGGGAAGGTAATATACGTTCGAGACGTCAAAGCCCACCGGGATATCCGCGACTTTAAAACCAAAGTCAACACGCCCGTTAGGGTGGTACCAAGAATAACCGCCAAAGACTTCGTCTTTGGGCTGAATATCAGTTTGCGCTGTGGCAAGGACGCCCAGTAGACACAGCGCGAACGCCAGCGCAATCGATGAAGCAATAAAACGTGTCGGAACTACTCCAATACGAGTAGACATTCGCAATCCTCCGGAACTCTAGCAGTACCGCAACCAAAGTGGCCTAAATGAAATTCAGTTTCAATTGTCTTAGTACAAGTGCAGGCAATTATCCTGCTCGCAACCGCAAATGATTGTACCGCAACAAGCAAGATTAACAAAGCCTGTCTTGTTGTCGGCAGTTTTATTGTGGAAAAATGTTTACTGATTTTGCACCCTCCGGAACCATCGGCCTCGCCAGTGCAACTGCACGGTCTTGCCTCCGGAAGGCCGTACGAAGTCGTTCTAGGATCGCTAGACGATGCGAGCCTCGCGGCGCCGTTATAGGGTTCGGCAGGGCTCAAAACCCAGCCCGTTCTGGGCCGAGGGACGTCCGAGATCGCCATTTCCCGCCCTGGCAACCGGCATTGCCGATGGCTCCAACGGCCGGAACCACCGCGAATGGCGGCGACGCCTTTGTTCTAACCTGCAAAACGAACTCGCCAGAGAGTAGCCTTCAGTACCGATTCGGGAATCGTCATCAGAGCCGGTACGGATTGGGCAACAGGCCCACAAGTCTTGGCCCAGAAGTTTGGTAACCCGTGTTCTGAAATCCGCTCTCCAAGCTACACGGCTCCAGCGAAAGTAGCTCGAAAGATGTTACTTTATTGGCGTTGGTGGTGATTGCGCCGCTTCCTGCTGAACCGGGCTGGTCGCATTTCGATCCAGAGCCGGTGGTTCGCATCTAAGCTCGTGTTTTATCGCCAGGCTGTAAGTTGTTACTCGAGTTGCAAGAGGCCCTGTTCTTCATGCTGCGTGAAAAAATCTTGATCGTTGAGGACGAGGAAAACGAGCGCACCGGTATGGCGGAACTGCTGCGGGCGTGGGGCTACGACACCGCAACCGCCGTGGACGGGGTTGAAGGTCTGGAAAAGGTCGGGTCGTGGAATCCGCAGATCGTGGTCACCGACCTGAAAATGCCGCGCATGGATGGCATGGAGCTGCTGCAGCAAATCGCGGCCCAACCGCAATCCGTCGCCGTCATCCTGCTCACCGCTCAAGGTAGCGTAGATGCCGCCGTCAACGCGATGAAGATCGGCGCCTTCGACTTTATCGAGAAGCCGGTGAATCCCACCCGGCTGCGCAACATTCTGCAGAATGCTTCGCGCATTCAGGGCACCGAGCGCGAACTGGAAGCCAGCCGCCGCAAACTGCGGGATGTCGGCGTACTGGGCTCGCTGGTTGGCCCCTCGAAGAAGATGCAGGAAGTGTTCCGCTTGATCGAGATGGTGGCGCCCAGCACGGCGTC
>PLYW01000195.1 GCA_003151875.1 Acidobacteriaceae bacterium | reverse complement strand
GGGCGGCGAGCTCATTCTTCGTCCGCTGGGCAAACTGGCGCAAACGCGCGAGGCGCAGGTCATTCTGGGCAACGTCGCCCTGTACGGCGCCACGGCGGGCTGCTTGTTCGCGGCGGGAAGCGCGGGGGAACGCTTTGCGATTCGCAATTCAGGTGCGACGGCGGTGGTGGAAGGCGTGGGTGAACACGCCTGCGAGTACATGACCGGTGGCGTGGTCGTCATTCTGGGAGCGACCGGCAGAAACTTTGGGGCGGGCATGACGGGAGGAGTCGCTTACGTTTGGGACCCCGATCGCACGTTCGAAACTGGACGCAAGTTTCATCCCGAGTTTGTCGAGACCGATCTGCTGGACGATTGCAGCTACCACGAGCAGGTATTGGTCCGCAATCTGATACAGGAGCACACTCGCAAAACCGGCAGCCGCGTTGGACAACAACTGTTTGAGAGCTGGCCGGAAACCCTGGGGCAAATCCTGCGGGTCGCGCCCAAGGGCAGCGGCGCGGCATGAGGTTTGGAGCCTCAGCCCAGGTCAGCGTCCAAAAGACAGACGCGAACCGGGGACCCCAGAGCATATCAAAACGGGAAGAAGTGATTACTAAACCGAAGCTCCCATCACACATCACAGCCAAAGGCTGCTCGCAAATGCTATGGTCAGGTTGAACTTTTAACCCCTAACTGGGTTGCCTAGTGCGTCGATTCTGGCTGCCCTCGATTCGGATGTGCCTTGTCCGGAGCGAGAGGTGCCGCACCGGGTGACTATGGAGGAATAATGAACAAATACATCGTGATGCTTGGAATCCTGCTTATGGCCGCCCTGCCACTTCTCGCACAAGACAACTTTCCGCGCGGCCAAGTCTTTGGTGGGTATTCCTACCTGAGCGTGGATACATCGGGCCTGTCCGGTCGGAAAAGCTTGAACGGCTGGAATGGACAGGGCAGTGTGAACTTCAACAAGTGGCTGGGAATCACGGGGGATTTTGGCGGCTATTACGGCTCGCCGGACAACGTTACAGTCCATGACTACAGTTTCCTGTTCGGGCCCACCCTGACCTATCGGACAGAACACGTTGCGCCGTTTTTCCACGCGCTATTTGGTGGTAACCACATTAATACGTCTATCAAGGAAGGCTCGAGCGGCAACACTGCATTTGCCATGGCATTCGGCGGTGGACTCGACCTTCCGGTCGGCGAGCATTTTGGGGTCCGCCTTGCCCAGGTGGACTGGCTGCGGACGCAACACTTCAGCACTAGTCAGAACAACATCCGGCTCTCGACCGGCATAATGTTCAACTTTGGCAAGTAAGCCACATCTCAACCTAACCGCTTGGTGTCCCAGGTTCGCCCTTTTGCCGGGCTAACCTGGGATCAATGCAGTCGGCACCGGCAGGCCGGGCATACGGTGCGCACCACCATTGATTGCTGGATCGCTACTTTCTGTTTGGAGGCCGGGCACTCGCCGCTCCATCGCGGTCATGACCTCGATCCCTTCGAGAAACATCTTGAGTTGCGTGTGGTCCATCCGTGAGGCGTAGATAGCACGAATGGTACGGCGTTTCCTCATCTGCTACTCTGCAACATTGGAAATTTTTACTCTCGAATGGAGCACTTCTCCCGATGCCATATCGATACTTCCGTGCCTGCTTCTGTCTCCTGCTTGGTTTCGCTCTTACTCTCTCTGTCGCTGCAGCCAGCAAATCGAAAACCGCGGCCGCTGCGAACCAGCCGTCCTACGATCAGCCTCAACCGCAGCGCGAGACCCTCGATTACGGTATGTATCAGCGCATTCGCGACGAAGGCCTCGGCCACTCCCATGTGATGGAGTATGCCTCTGCGCTGGACGACGACATCGGGCCGCGCTTGACCGGCTCGGCCAACCTGAAACACGCCAATGAGTGGACCCGCGATCAGTTCACCGCGATGGGCTGCAGCAACGCGCACCTCGAGGACTGGGGCGAGTTCGGCATGGGCTGGCAGCAACTCAATACCTGGGTCCGGATGACGGGGCCCGACACTGCGGTGTTCATCGCCCAGTCAGCGCCGTGGTCTCCGGCGACGAATGGCGCGATCAATGCGCCCGCGATCTGGATCGATGTGAATGAGGTCAAGGACCTCGACCAGTACAAAGGCAAGTTGGCCGGAAAGATCGTGCTGTATGGCCCCATGCGCGAGGTGCCTCCCGTCGATAAGCCGCTCTTCGCGCGCCTGGATGACGCCGAGCTGAAAAAGCTGACCGAGTATCCGCTCAAGCCGCGCGGCCGGGACTTCATCGAGCAGTACATGAAGCGCCTGGAGCTGCGCCAGAAGGTCGGACAGTTTCTGGCGGACGAGCACGCCCTGGCGGCCATCACTCCAAGCCGCGATGGCCGCGATGGTGGAGGCTCCGGCGGCACCATCTTCGACGACAGCGGTGCCGGCTTTGGCTGGGAGGCGTACAAACGCGAGCACGCCAACCCGCTCCCTGTGGTGGTGATGGCCATTGAGAATTATGGTCGCGTATATCGGCTGCTGAAGGCGCGCGTCCCGGTCACGATCGAAATGAACGTGGAAACCAAATTTACCGGCGATCACGAGCATGGGTACGACATTGTCGCCGAAATCCCCGGCACCGATCCGAAGCTGAAAGATGAAGTTGTCATGGTGGGCGGGCATCTGGATTCGTGGGCTTCTGGCACCGGGGCCACCGATAATGGCGCAGGCACGGTTGTCGCCATGGAGGTGATGCGCATCCTCAACACGCTGCAGGTGAAGCCGCGTCGCACCATCCGCGTGGCGTTGTGGACGGGCGAGGAAGAAGGCGAGTTCGGTTCCTACGGGTACGTCAAGCAGCATTTCGGCAACGTGCCGCTGTCCACCGCTCCCGATCAGCTCAAGCTGCCGGAGTGGATACGCAAGCCTGCCGGCGCGGTGCAGCTCAAACCCGATCAGCAGAAGATCTCCGGCTACTTCAACGTGGACAATGGCACGGGGAAAATTCGCGGCGTTTACCTGCAGGAGAATGCGACCATCGCGCCGATCTTCGCGCAGTGGATCGAGCCGCTCAACGACCTTGGCGTCACCACGCTGACCATGCGCAATACGGGAGGCACCGATCACGAGGCGTTCGACGCAGTCGGCATTCCGGGATTCCAGTTTATCCAGGACCCGCTCGATTACGGCTCGCGCACCCACCACTCGAACATGGACACCTACGAACGCCTGCAATCGGAAGATCTTGCACAGGCCGCGGTGGTGGAAGCCATTTTTGTGTACAACACCGCCATGCGCGACCAGATGCTGCCCCGCAAGCCGTTGCCGCATCCGGAACTGGAGGAGCAGCGTAGGGCGCCGCTGACCAACATCATGCCCGGCGCCGAAGCGGCGGAGAAGGACGCAAAGGAGAAGGCAGACC
>PLYW01000102.1 GCA_003151875.1 Acidobacteriaceae bacterium | reverse complement strand
GAGAAGCAAAATGTCGGATCAAGAACTTCGCAAACCACAGCACAGCGATCCGCAGAAGCCCGAAGAACAGAAACCTGTAACCCAGCCGAACGTGCCAGTGCCTCCGAAACAGGAGGTCCCGACCGGACAGCCCAAAACTCCGCAGCCGGTGCAAGGGGAACATGATCAAGAGAAGAAAAAGCAGGCTTAGGCCACAGTGGATTTAGACCGGTGAAAATGGAGGACTCAGGGCGGTTCGATTGACGCAGAGCCGCCCTAATTTTTGGCAGTCGAGCAGCCCGATGTTTCGTCGGGTTTGCCCGCACAAGTTCGTCCACAAACTTATGTGGAAATGAAAAGAAGGAAGCGGCCCGCCTCGCCAATCCAAAGGCAACGTTCCCCGCGTCATTCATGTACAGTCGTGGCCGAGAGCAGTATCTCGCGCGGCCTTTGCTAGTTGCTAACTGCGGTTCTACTTGATCGCCACCAGCTTATTCATCAGCTCAGAATAATCTTTCTTCTCCACGCCGTGGACCTGGCGGTTGTACTCGTCCACCTTGGCCGAGTAATTCATGGAGCAGAACTTGGGACCGCACATGGAGCAGAATGCCGCTTCCTTGTAATACGCATCGGGCAGCGTTTCGTCATGCATGGCGCGCGCGGTTTCGGGATCGAGCGACAGCGCAAACTGCTTGTCCCAATCGAAGGTGTAGCGCGCATAGCTGATGGCGTCGTCGCGGTCGCGCGCTCCCGGACGATGCCGCGCCACGTCGGCGGCGTGCGCCGCAATCTTGTAGGCGATGATCCCGTCCTTCACGTCTTTGTCATTAGGCAGGCCGAGATGCTCCTTCGGAGTGACGTAGCACAGCATGGCCGCGCCGTACCAGCCGATCATCGCTGCGCCAATGGCCGAGGTGATGTGGTCATAACCGGGCGCAATGTCGATCACCAGAGGCCCCAGCGTGTAGAACGGCGCGCCATAGCACAGCTCGACTTCCTTCTCCACCTGCTCCTTGATCTTGTCGAGCGGGATGTGGCCCGGCCCCTCGATCATCACCTGCACATCGCGCTCCCAGGCTTTCTTGGTGAGCTCGCCCAGCGTCTTCAGTTCGGCGAATTGCGCCTCGTCGCTGGCGTCGGCGATGCAACCGGGCCGCAGGCCATCGCCCAGCGAATAGCTGACGTCATGCTTGGCAAGAATTTTGGTAATGTCGTCGAAGCGCTCGTAGAGGAAGTTTTGCTTATGGTGGTGGGCCATCCACTGCGCCAAAATTGCGCCGCCGCGGCTCACGATGCCGGTGATGCGCTTGGTGATCAGCGGCAGGTATTCCACCAGCACGCCCGCGTGGATGGTCATGTAATCTACGCCCTGCTCAGCCTGCTCCTCGATCACCTCGAGCATGACGTCGGCGTTCAGGTCCTCGATGCGCTTCACTCGCGAGACGGCCTCGTAGATCGGCACCGTGCCGATCGGCACTGGCGAATGCCGCAAAATGGCTTCGCGAATCTCGTGGATGCCGCCGCCGGTCGAGAGGTCCATCACCGTGTCTGCGCCGTAGTGGACCGAGGTGTGCAGCTTCTTCAGCTCCTCCTCCACGTTGCTGGTGACCGACGAATTGCCGATGTTGGAATTGATCTTGCACTTCGACGCCACGCCGATGCACATCGGCTCCAGCTCAGGATGGTTGACGTTGGCGGGGATGATCATGCGCCCGGCGGCAACTTCATCGCGGATGAGTTCGGGCGCGACCTGCTCGCGTTCGGCGACGAAAAGCATTTCTTCGGTGAGCAGGCCTTTGCGCGCAAAATGCATCTGCGACATGTTGCTGTCGCCGCTGCGCGCAGCTTCTTCGCGACGCTTCGTGATCCAATCCGTCCGCGGCTTCACCGAACCCGCACCATTGCCTTTGCTGCCGTTGGTTGCACTCATGACTTCGGAATCCCCCAGAAAACGATTATACCGCCGTCAATCGAGCCGAGAATTCGGCGGCACACGCCGGCGGAATTCGCCTCAATGTAGCGAACGGAAGATTCGGTAATGGCACAGTTTGAAATTTATGAGGAGTTGAACCGCTTGGCGAATGGAGTAAAGTGAGGACATGAACGCAATCGACTTCGAATGCCCAGTCTGTGGTGCTAAACCGGGAGAAAGGTGTCACACTGCCACCGGCAAAGCCAACCCGGTATCCCACGCCAAGCGGAAACTGGCGGTCCTAGAGAGACCGGAGGTCGGCGAGGATGCCAGCCAAGCGGCGCCTATTGGGACAGAAGGCAATGACGATAGGTAGCTCGTAGCCTGCGGGTGCCTGCGGGCAGTTCCCAATGCTGGCCGCATTCCTTGATGTGCCCGATTCAAACTGGCGCCACTACGGAAGGTTCAGATGACTGCTCGTTTCTCCCATTCTTGCTTTACAATTTGTCGCACATGAAACTTCTGGCATTTGCCCTGCTGTCTTTCGCCCTGCAAGTCTGCTCGGCATCCACCGGGAAAGCGCCCGCCACAGCAGGCGACCCGGTTCAGAAGATAGTTGCAACCTACGGAGCTCAGAACAGGGGAGCAGGCGCCGATCGCGGCGACACCCTGGTTGCTCAGAACTCCGCGCCTTCTCTCGATGGCGCCAGCAAGAGCCAGGGTACTAGCGGGAACGGAGCTGGCGAGCCCACCCAGAGCGTCAAGGTGAGCGAGCTTCCTCCCCTGTCGATCACCAAAGATTGGAGCGACCGCGCTTACTGGCTCTTCACTTTTTTCCTGGTGGCCGTCGGTGGGCTTCAGGTGTTTTTGCTATGGGGAAATTTGCGCGCCATCGAGCGCCAGGCAATCCAAATGGAGCGCCAGACGGGAATTCTGGAGAAGTCGGTTGCTCTGGCCGAAAAGAATGCAGAAACCGCCAGGCAAAACATAGAAATGTTCATCAGCCGCGAACGCGCACACCTTCGCGTGGAAGTAATGCCCCTGGAGTGGCCGCTGCAACCCGGCCCCCCGAAGCTGAGGTACAAAGTCACGCTTCATGGCGCAACCGAGGCCTACATTGTGACTTCGTGCGCTCGGGCTGAAATTATGGATTCACTGGAACCGGCGGATGATGCGAAGTGGTGGCCAGCTATGAGCATCCCACAGGTAATCGGTCCCAATAACAGGGTGGTGGAAGCGGTCGTTGAGGGCATATTTCCCAAGATGAATTTGGAACAACCCGACCTCGATGCCATCGATGCGGGGAAGGCGTTCATTCATTTCCGCGGGTTCATCCGCTATGACGATGTGTTTGGAACGGAGCGAATGACGCGCTTCCGACGGGCATGGGAACTCTCGAAAGTTCGCAACCCAGATGGCACGCGCTCCGCTCACTGGAGCAAACGCGGCAGCCCAAAGGACAACTCGGAGACTTAGACTTGCGCTCGGCTAGTTGTCTTGTGCAAGAATACAATCATGAAACGACCATTTGCCGCATCGGTGTGGCGCGAAGGAAACTGGTACGTCTCGCAGTGCCTGGAAGTCGATGTCGCCAGCCAAGGCGAAACCGAAGAAGAAGCGCTCAGCAACCTTAAGGAAGCGCTGGAACTTCACTTCGAACCTCCGCAAGCGACGCGGCCGCCTAGAGTCCGGCTGATCGAGGTCGAGGTTGGCGCGGCTTAGCCCCCAACCCTTCCGCGAGGTCAAGCGCCGACTGGAGTCTGCCGGTTTCGTCGAAACCACCCAGAAGGGCAGCCATGTCAAGTTTGTGCGACGCTTGGGCGGGATAGTCGATACCGCCATTGTGCCCCGGAAGCACGAGATCCCGGTCGGCACCTTGCGAAGCATTCTCAGCCAAGCTCACATCGATCCTGACGATTGGGAGCGACTCGGCTAAGGGCGTTGGTTCGCACGCCGAGGCCTAAGCAGGGCTAGGCATCCGGGGACCTCCTTCTTCTCGACCGGTACAGCAGCATCCCTCCGCCGAACAGAATCGCGTTGAGCAGCAGAATCTTCGCGACGGCAAAGGCCTTGTTTGGTTCGCTGGCATCGGGAACCATCGAGCCCAGGATCACCGCGCAGGTGGTCACGAAACCCACAGTCGCCAGCGTGATCGCAACCGGCTTTCCGCCCGGGACTCTGACCACGCTCGCCTCGACTGGCTCGCGTTGCAGGCGAATCATGGCTGCAAACATGAACAGATACGGAACGAAAGTAGTGATGATGGTCATGCTCACCAGCACCTGATAGGCGCCGTGGACGGTGCTGCCGAGTTGTCCCAGTATGATGAAGAGCACGCAGCACAACGCCTGCGCGATCAGCGAAACGTATGGGGTTCGCCATTTCGGATGGACGCGGCCGAATGCCGGCGGCAGGAAACGATCGATGCCGGCAACGAAGGGTATGCGCGACAGCGCCGCAAGATACGCACCCACTGCACCGAGATTGGAGATGCAGATCAGCAGGGCCACGGCCGGCCCCAGTCCACTCCAGCCCACGCGTTCGGCGCTGATGGAAATGGTTTGCATGATCCCTTCCAGGCTGTTCAATTGGCTGTGCGGTAGTACGACTAAGACTGCCGCCGTTCCCAGTATGTAGCCGGTAGTGATGAGTACTCCGGCGACCAGGAGGGCGCGCGGGATGGTGCGTCGCGCATTTTTGATCTCACCGCCCATGAACGACGCCGACTCCGCACCGCTGAATGCAGAGAGCAGGGTGGACCAGACCGCGATCGTTCCCCAATGCAACGACGGTTTCATCGACGCGGCGGAGAAGCTGGTGGCCGGGCCGAATTTTATCCACGCGATCACGCCGGCTGCGCACAGCAGGGCCACCGGCAGCCACGTTCCGATTGCTCCCAGGTTGCTCAGCCACTTGCCAATATCGAGGCCAACAATGTTGAGGGCCAGAGCCAGACCGAGGCCGAGCAGCGAGAATGCCATGAAGAATCCGGCACTGCCTTGCAATCCTTTCCATTTGCTGCCGCCGACATAAAGAGCATTGCTGGCCGCGAAGTAAAGCAGCGCGGGAAAATAGGGCAGATTGCTGGTCCAGTAAATCCATCCGGTCAGAAAGCCGGCGAAGTCGCCGAAGGCACGCTTGCTCCAGACATACATGCCGCCTTCCTGGGGATAGCGCGAAGAGAGTTCGAGCACGCACAATGCCAGCGGAATGAAGATGGCTGTCAGGCCGATCAGCCAGATCACGAGCGTACTTGGTCCCGCGCTGGCTGCAACCGGGATCCAGCGCAGACTTAGGGTGGCGACCACATAAAACATTACCAGGTCGCGCAAACCCAGGACCCGCTTGGGTTGCGGGGAAGTGTCAGGCGCGGCGGCTGGTGGACTGGCGCTTGGGTTGATCTTCATTGCTGGTTCATGAAAATCCGGCCGGCTCACAACGGCAAACAGTACCGGTAGAACTCCTCATCGCGCTTCCAACCCAAACTTTCATAAAGCTTTTGCGAGGCGTAATTGTCGATCGCTGTTTCCAAGGTTAGGCTGTCGGCCTGCGTGTCCTCGGCCAGTTGATGAGCGCGCTTCATCAGGGCGCGTCCCACGCCAAGCTTGCGCGCCTCAGCCACCACATAGAGGTCGTTGAGGATCCATTGCCGCGTCAGGTTGACCGACGAGAACACCGGATAGAGATGCACAAAGCCGACCGTTCGCGCGCCATGACGAGCGAGGAACAGCACGGACTCGCCTTTGCTCAGCCGCGCGAACAGAAAGCGGCGCGCCGCCTCCACGTCGGGAGGCTTCTTGTAGAACTGCCGGTAGGCATCGAAGAGCGGCGCCACGTCGCCCACATCGGCCGGCGTGGCCTGCACAACTTCCAGAGACTCTGTTGCGGAACGCATGGGGACAAGGAAACACGCCAGCGGCTGGCCGTCAACCTTTTTGTTGTGCCCATGCCTGTTATGATCTTCGGCGAATCGCAACCAGGGACTTATTGATGGACACTTCGCTGCACAACATCCTTGCGTCCTACAATGACCGGAACCCACTGGAGCAGGCCCACACCATTCCGGCTTCGTGGTACGTGGACGCACGGGTCGCCGAACTGGAGCGCCAGAATGTATTTGGGCGGACGTGGCAGGTAGTGGCGCGAGTGGACCAGGTGCAGCAGCCCGGCCAGTACGTCACCAGCGATCTCGTCGCCGAGCCGCTCGTTGTCATCCGCGGCAACGACCGCCAGTTGCGTGCGTTCTACAACGTCTGCCGCCATCACGCCGCTGCCGTCGTGACCGAGGCGCAAGGCACGGCCAGTATTCTACGCTGCCCGTATCACGGGTGGAGCTACGGTCTCGACGGCTCGTTGAAGGGTGCGCCGGAGTTTGAGGGCGTCTGCTCGTTCGATCGTGCCCAGAACGGCCTGCTCCCCGTGCGCGTGGAAACCTGGGAACAGTTCGTCCTCGTAAATCTTGACCCGAAAGCCGCGCCCCTGGCGGATTTCCTAGGCAGGCTGGTGCAGCGAGTTGCTCCGCTCGATCTCGGCTCAATGCACTTCTTCGAGCGGCGGTCGTACAGCCTCAACTGCAACTGGAAGGTGTTCGTGGACAACTATCTCGACGGCGGCTACCACGTTCCTCATCTGCACAAGGCGCTGAACAGCGTGCTCGACTACAAGCA
>PLYW01000389.1 GCA_003151875.1 Acidobacteriaceae bacterium | reverse complement strand
TTTTGGGCCACGTCGGCAGGAGCGGGGTTTGATTTCGACTGCGCCGAACATCCGGCGCAGAACAATAGCAGCAAGACAGCCAGTCGTCGCAAGGGCAAGATAAAAACCACCTTCGAGGGTAGAACGTAAGACTTGATTATCTCATGGCGAGCGCATTCCCAGCACTTGCGGCGGCGGGGCGGAGGCGATGCAGCCCAGGGATGTGATTCAATCCTTCCCCACGATTTTCAGCAGCGTGCCCACCGGCAGCAATGCATTCATCGAGCCCGAGCGAAAGCCTTCGAGATCGAGCGTCACGTAGGTAAACCCCAGCGCCTGGAAGATTCGCGTGAACTCGGTGGCCATTTCCAGGGTCATGGCCCCGGGCAATTCTTCCCGCGCGATCTCGATGCGCGCGATTTCGCCGTGATGACGCACCCGCACCTGGCGGAAACCAAGTTCTCGCAGCGCCTCTTCGCCCTGCTCGACCGCCGACAGCGCCTGCCGCGTGACCGCGCGACCATACTCGATCCGCGATGACAGGCACGCCGATGCCGGTTTGTCCCAGATGCGCAATCCCGCTTGCGCGGCCAGTTGGCGGATGTCCGCTTTGGTCAATCCCGCTGCCAGCAAGGGCGCGGCCACCCCATGCTGGCGGGCCGCCTGCTGGCCGGGCCGGAAATCGCCCTGATCGTCAAGGTTCACGCCATAGGCTATGGCATCGAATCCCAAGCTTTGCCGCCGCTCTTCCATGGCGGTGAAGAGTTCGTCCTTGCAGTGATAACAACGCGCGCCATCGTTGCGCAGATACTCGGGGCGCTCCATCTCCGCGGTGGCAACCACGCTGAGCGGTATGCCTTGTTCGGCGGCGAAGGCAATAGCATCGCGCATTTGCGAGCGCGCCAGGCTGGGAGAGTCGGCCAGCACCGCCAGCATATCGCCGCCCAGTTCGCGTTGCGCCGCCCACGCCAGGAATCCGGAATCCACGCCTCCGGAATAGGCCACCAGCAATTTCCCCAGAGAACACAAGTGTTCCGCCAGGAGCCGTGACTTTGCCGCAAGATCTCCGGCCTCGACTGGAAGGTTGGAATTCGCCACAGACATCGCTCAATTGTAAGACACTGGCGGCGGAACAGAAGGCTGCGAGCTAATACAGTCTTTGCAGCCGCCGGATGGTGCCGAAGGTCCCAACGTTGGAAAGGCTGAACGAGAAGCGATAACTGTTCTCCCGGCTGATGGTGGGGGCAAAGGCCGAGCGGGAATATTCGAAGGCCACGCCACAGCAGTCCCAGTTGTAGTTGCTCTGTACAGTTGCCGCCTGCACGTAACTGAGGCCTGCATCCGCGGCCACGGCGACCGCGCCACTCAACCCCCTCAGGGCGACGTTTCCGTACTGCACCTGGACGCGGTACTGGTTGTACACGCTGAGGCCGAGCGTCGGCTGACCGGCGATGGGGGTCGTTTCCGCGGGCTCACGCATGTAGGTTTGTCCACCCGCGACATACCACTTGCCACTAGCGCCAACCCTTCGGCCCAGGAAGAGGGTGCTGGCATTCAGTTGATGCAGCACCGGATCATAATCCAGCGCCCACGAGAGGTCGGTCTTCAAATCTTGCACCCGGAGACGGGAGATGATCGGCGAAAAGCGGCGCGGCACGGTAAGAAACGCTATGCCGGTGAAATCTACGGTGCTGTCGAACACGTTACGCTGACCGGGTACCAAGGCCCCGCCAAAAGTCCGATCGAAGAAATACCTCTGCGCCAGTTCCCAGGTGACGAGTTCACGCGCCGGACCTTGCTTGTCATCGCAGGTACCGGGCTCGGTTTCGTCGGTGGTCGCTTTGGGTACAAGTTCGTTCTGCGGGGAAAGGAGCGCGTATTTGGGGTGGTGAAAACATTCGCCTGTTGAGGTCGTTTTCTTGACGAAGAGCCGGTTGACCACGCCGTATTCCACCTCGTTGGTGTCGGCCAGAATATCGCGCTGGTCGAAACGGATGATCTGGCTGAAGTTGTCGATGCCCCCCTGGTAGCGATAGACCACCTGCGGTTCGATCGTATGCTTGAGCACACGGCCAAACAGTTTGCGATCGTAGATCCTCGATAACGTTGGCGGCCTGATCTCCAGNNCGCTGGCTGTAATACGTCTCGCGTACCCCGGCCTCCGGTCGAAACGTCCATCCGTGAAGAAATGTAGGCAGGGAAATGAAAGGATGGGCGTCGATGCGACCGACCACCGGCGCGGTTTCAAATCCCATCTCGGAGCGGGAAATTCCTTCCCCAGCCACATCGTAGGCGTACATCAGGTTGGAGCGGTGGAAAGACCGTTCCGCCGAGGAAAACTCCAGCGAGGGAATGTGGGCGATATCGATCACCTCTCCCGGAGTCGTACTCTGGTAGGACTGATACAGCCCGGCTTGCAGGCCCAGCGCGTATCCATTCCAGTTCTTGCTGAGAAATCCGTAGGAGCGGACCTCCGAGCTGATGGATTGCAAGGCAAAGCCTTCGGCGAAAGCCGCACGAAACAGATACGAGCTGAGATAGTCAGCCGAGATCACCCCGCGAAATCCCTCCGGCAACTGGATCGATCCGTTGGCTCTCAGTTCCTGGCCGCCCTGGTTCTGCCCCGGGTTGGGTTGCCCCTTGGGGGCGCCGTCGTTGTCAATCACTCCGAAATATTCGGCCCGGAACTGGTAGTTATAGCCGACCGAGCGAAAGATCGCGTGTTGCGCCCAACCCCGTGCGGAGTAAAGCGAGGCTCCGATGGTGGCATCATTGCTGCGATTGATGGCCCAGAAAAACGCGTCTCCCAGGATGGTGCCCCGGGTGGTCGACTGCCCAAAGAGCGGCATAAGAAAGCCGCTCTGGCGCCCCAGGTTATCGACCGGGTGTTCCACCCAGGGAAAATAGAAGATGGGAATGCCCTCGATGCGCAAGGTGGCGTGATGCATGGTGGCTTCGGCGCCCGTTTCCACGAAGGCCGTCTGGGAGTTGAACTGCCACTTCGGTTTCGGTAGCTCGCAGGAAGTGACGTAGCCGTGGTGAACCCGGTAGTGGTCGGGGTCGAGCTTGTCCACGACCTTTCCCGTGAAGAAGAAAGGAGTCGAGGAAGTAAGGAACATGTCTTTGCTCTTGACCCTGACCCCAGTCGACCCGACTACATCGTAAAACGTTCCGGTGTCGCGGCTGACGTCGTAGGTGGCGTGGGTGCCCACCAGGTGTTCGTTGTGGGCGCCCCCATCGAAGACCACGTGCCCGTCCGCCTTGGTCTGCCCCGAGGTGGAATCGTAAGTGACCTGGTCGGCGTGCAGTGTGTAGTTGCGGAACCGCATCACAACGTGGCCACGCGCCCTATAGATGTCCTGGTCCCAATCCTGGTGGTCGCCGCGAATCAGCACTTCATCCCGACCCAAGGCAACGTTCATGGAGGGTCGCGGAGGTCCCGACTCCGGTTCGTTGCTCTCCGACTGAATTTCCTGCTGAATGATCTCTTCAGTTTGTTTGTCTTCCTCCCCGGTGTCGGTTCTTACCGTGACTCCGGGCTTGCCTGCCGGGTTTTGCTGCCCAGGTCCCCCCTCTGAGGTCGAGCCGTTCGGCAATTGCGGTTGGGTGGGAGTTTCAGGGGCCGGAGCCGCTGCGGACGCGCCTGCCTGGGACGCAGCTTGAGCCGAACCATTGGGCGGCCCGGGCGGGCGCAACTGGCTGGTTAACACGCCAGGCTGCAGAAACAGATGACATGCCACCAGCGCCGTGATAATCATTCGAGTGCGGGCAATCATCGAAAAGCGGGCGTCCCCTCACCGGGTTTGGTTGAATTCAGCAGAACCTTGCAACTTAGCACGTTGCCTACGGAGAGGTAAAACGCAATCCGCTGTGCGCTGGTTCCTCGCTGCTCTGGATTTTTCTCCTAAACCCGCTCGATGTCCACTGGTTGCGCGATGAACGCGATCGGTTGCACAGCGTGCTACGCCTTATGGACGCGAGCCGACGATCTCTTTTCCTCATTTCCATTCATGATTTGATTCATCCGCGCTCTTGAATGCAAAACACGTTGTGTGCATTGCCCAGGAAGCGGGAAGAAAGAATAGTCGCGCCACGACATGACCGACCAGCAAACCTTGCATTCTGAAGCGTCTGAAAATTTACCGCGCGCCGACATCTGGAGAAATGAGATTCACGCCCGCGTGGCCGGCTATCGCAGGCGCCGTGGTCGCCGCATCGAGGGAGCGTTTAGCATGCGCTTTCCCTTCCCTCCTCTTGAGCACGACGTGTCTAGTTCAGGAACCTGCGCGCCAGCGGACCCGGAGCAGGTGGAACAGTTCGTGGCAGCTAACATTGCGAGTGCTGAGCAAACCAGCGCTGAGCAAGTGTCCACTATCGAAGCTGCCAGTTCCGAGACCTGCGATCTCGCACCGGACGCCGCCGCCACCGCGGCGGAGCCCAAAGCCTCGCTCACCGAGTCCCCAGCGCTTCCAGAATTGCTGGCCGCGAATCAACCGGCAACTCTTCCGGAGGCGCTGGTTGAGGTTGATCGTGAACCTCTGCCGCCTCCTCTGCCGCGCCCCAGGCCGCAGCGCAAAGTCATCGCCTTCCCCCGCCAGGCGGCGGGGGCCCCGGAAATGCATCGTCTGGCCGATCCGGTCCTGCCGGAACAGCCGCGCATCCTGGATGTACCGGAGGAACTGGAAGCGTTGCCCACCACGCCTTTCCTCGACGGACTGCAATTCGGACCAACCACGCAGCCTGTCATTGCGGTCCACGCCGACAACGTGGAGCTTCCTTTCCGGGCTGCCGGCAGGGCGCACCGTCTGTACGCGGGGTTGCTGGATTGTCTCCTTGTCGCTGCGGGCGCGACAGTCTTCGCAGCCGTGAGTTACAAGATGCTGCCCAAGGTAACCTTCAGCAAGCCCGTGCTGTTGACGGCGACCACGCTGCCGTTGCTGCTGTGGGCCGTCTATCAGTACGTGCTGTTGGTTTATGGCGGAGCCACTGCGGGAATGCGTATAGCGAAAATTCGCCTCAGCACTTTCAAGGGAAACTCGCCCTGCCGGCGGCAGCGTCGCCAGCGCGTGATGGCCCTCTATTTCTCCATGGCTTCCTTCGTTATGGGCTTGCTCTGGGCCTTCGTAGATGTAGATTCCCTCTGCTGGCATGATCGCATCAGCCGGACCTATCTGACCGATCGAGATTAGCTGAGGGGATCGAGTCCTCACGCCTTCGGTTTCGCCGTCTCGCTCACGGTTAAGACACGGGCCAACTCGGCCGGCGTATCCACCAGCACGTCGGGAGGGACCTGCTGCAACGTTTGCGGCGCAAAGCCGTAGTTCACTCCGACGCTCCACAACCCTGCATTGCGGGCGGTGAGCACGTCCACCCCGGAGTCGCCGACCATCACGGTTTCGCCGGGGGCCGCACCGGCTTCGCGCATCAGGGTGTTGGCGCCGAGGGGATCGGGCTTCTTGGTCTCGAAACTGTTGCCGCCGTAAACCTGGGTGAAGAAATCGGCCAGTCCCAGCCCAGCCAAGATGTCGCGCGACACCCGCACCGGCTTATTGGTGAGCACCGCCAACTTGCGCGGTACGCCGTCGCCTTGTTTGGCCTTTTGCAGCATCTCGCTGATGCCTTCGTAGGGGCGCGTGTTGTCGAGCTTGTGTTCGCGGTAATAGAGCAGAAAGTAATTAAGCGCCTCTTGCAGGAACTCGCTATGGGCGGGATCGCCGAGCGCGCGCCGAATCAGCATGGGCGCGCCATCGCCGATGTAGGTGCCAATGACCTCGAGGGGCAGCTCCTTGCGGCCGTAGTGACGCAACATGGCATTGACCGCGGCCACCAAGTCGAGTTCGGAATCGATCAGGGTGCCATCCAGATCAAAGAGGATGAGCTTGATGTTCTTGACCGGAAGCGGGCGATGCGTGCGAATCATTGCCTTCCAGTATAGCCATGCGCCATTCTCTTGGGCTGGTCATGACTGACGCTTTGAGGTGTCATGACGAGTGCAGTGGGAAGCTGACAAATTCTTGCCCAGGCTCCCCATTGTCGACAATCCGATCGGAACGCCGAAAAGTGGGAAGGACGGCCCCGCGATCGCAGCACACCAAAGATCGACAACCACACCATGAAGTGCAAGAATTCTCAAAACCTGAAAGGTCAATCTGCTCAATGCCGTTTGACAACGCAGGAATAGAGACACAGAGAGAATCGATTGGCGATGACAGAGATCAGTGATGCCGCGCGATACGCGGCGGCTTGGAAGGATCGTAGGCTGCGCTTCTTCGTCTATGTTACCGAGCTCTACTCGCTCGTTATATTCATTGCGGTTCCGCTTCTCTGCCAGGCAGTCCCGCGTCTATATCGGTATGTGCCGGATGGATACATATGGGTATTTCCCGCTTGGTTTGTCGGAAACATGGTCGTGGGCGTGTGGCTGAATCGATTTCGTTGTCCCCGCTGCGGGAATTTCTTCTACTGGAACTGGACTTGGAAGGTGGAACGGGCAAAGAATTGGCGCGCTTGCCGTCATTGTGGTTTGCTTCAAGATTCGGAACCTGCCTAGAGCGTCATTCTTTGCGCCGAGGAGATCATGACTACTGCTCGCCACGCGGGAATGCCCAGAAGACTTACATGGCTGCTGTCGGCTAACGGGCTACTCTGAAACTGACACACAGGCCCGCCTCTGGCTCGTCCCTGGCGATGGCGGTCTTTGGAAAGGCAGAAGCAGATCCCTCGCTTCGCTCGTGATGACAATTCGGTATTCGGCCGAAGACTCTAGCCCACAACCAAGAATTCAACAAACCCTGCCGAACATTTACAATGATGGGACGTTCGTCGTCGTGATCGGGTTTGCATCTTACACCTGAGGTAATGGATGGCCACCACAAAAACAGAGCCTAAAGCTGCGGTAGCGCGGGCTGCTGCCAGCAACAAGTATGAAGGGCTCAGCAACCAGCAGCTGATCGACATCTACCGGCTGATGTACATGTCGCGCCGGATCGACGATCGCGAGATCCTGCTCAAGCGCCAGCAAAAGATTTTCTTCCAGATCTCCGGCGCGGGACACGAAGCGCTGCTGGTGGCCGCCGGAATGGTGCTGCGCCCCGGCTACGACTGGTTCTATCCCTACTATCGCGACCGCGCGCTCTGCCTGACTCTGGGCATGACGCCTTACGAGCAATTGCTGGAAGCCGTAGGCGCGGTCGACGATCCCAACTCCGGCGGGCGGCAGATGCCCTCGCACTGGGGACACAAGAAGCTGAACATTGTGACCCAGTCTTCGCCGACGGGAACGCAGTTTCTGCAAGCTGTGGGCTGCGCCGAAGCGGGACGGTATTTCAGCCGCTATCCGCAAGCTGCGGAAAAAGCCAGCGGCGATTATCGCCAATTCAAGGACGTACAGTTCCACGGCGACGAAGTGGTTTACGTCTCCGGCGGCGATGGCACCACCAGCGAGGGCGAGTTCTGGGAGTCGCTAAACACCGCGTCGAACCTGAAGCTGCCGATGTTGTACCTGATCGAAGATAACGAGTATGCCATCTCGGTGCCAGTGGAAGTGGGCACGGCCGGCGGCAATATCAGCAAGCTGGTCAAGGGATTTCCCAACTTCCACTTTGCGGAATTCGACGGCACCGATCCGCTGGTCAGCTATGCCGCGCTCAAGACCGCGGTCGATTACATCCGCGCCGGCAATGGTCCGGCGTTCGTGCACGGCCACGTAATCCGCCCCTACTCGCATTCGCTATCGGACGACGAAAAACTCTACCGGCCGGAATCGGAGCGCAAGCAGGAAGTGGAACGCGACCCCATTACGCGCTTTCAACTTTTCCTGATACGCGAAGGCATTCTCGACGAGCAGGGCATCGACAATCTCGAGAAGGACACGGACGCGGAGATCCAGGAAGCTGCGGACCGGGCCGTCGCCGCGGCCCTGCCCGCGCCCGACTCTTACAAACAGTTCGTGTACTCGCCCGATCTCGATCCCACTGCGGCGGCGTTTCAGACCGAGGCGGTCCATCCCCGGCCCGCCGAAAAAGGTGCGTCTGCGGCGCCCGAAAAAACGATGGCCGATCTTATCAACGCTTGTCTGCGTGACGAGATGAAGCACGACCCGCGCATCGTGATGTTTGGCGAAGATGTGGCCGACTGCAGCCGCGAGGAATATCTCAAAGACAAGCAGGTGAAAGGCAAGGGCGGCGTCTTCAAGCTGACCGGCGGACTGCAAGCCGAGTTCGGCAGCGACCGGGTTTTCAACTCGCCGCTGGCGGAGGCCAACATCGTGGGCCGCGCCGTGGGCATGGCGACCCGTGGCCTGAAGCCGGTGGTAGAGATCCAGTTCTTCGATTACATCTGGCCNNATACGCTGGCGCTCGAACAACGCCTTCTCCTCGCCAGCGGTGGTGCGGGTCGCCATCGGTGGCTATCTTACGGGCGGGTCCATCTATCACTCGCAATCTGGCGAAAGCATTTTCACCCACACGCCGGGTATGCGCGTGGTCTTCCCGTCGAATGCGCTCGACGCCAACGGCTTGCTGCGCACCGCCATTCGTTGCGACGATCCGGTGCTGTTTCTGGAGCACAAGCGCCTGTATCGCGAAACCTTTGGCCGCGCGCCGTATCCGGGGCCGGACTACATGGTTCCGTTCGGCAAGGCGAAGATCGTTCGTCCTGGACATGACCTGACGGTGGTGACCTATGGGGCCCTGGTTCCGCGCGCGCTGCAAGCGGCACAACGCGTCGAACGCGAGAGCGGCGTCAGCGTGGAATTGATTGACCTGCGCACCCTCAGTCCCTATGACTGGGAGACGATTGCGACCTCCGTGGCCAAGACCAGCCGCGTGCTGGTCGCGCACGAGGACATGCTGAGCTGGGGCTATGGCGCGGAGATCGCCGCCCGCATCGCCGACGAACTCTTCGACAAGCTCGATGCTCCGGTAAAGCGCGTCGCGGCAAAGGACACGTTCGTCGCCTACCAGCCCATTCTGGAAGATGAGATTCTGCCGCAGGCGGAAGATGTGTTTCAGGCGATGGTGGAGTTGGCGGGGTATTAAAAGCAGGGGCTAGGGGTTAGGCGCAGGTCTTGGCCGACGTTTTCATTCCCTGAATCAGTACGTTAATTTCTGCAACGAGATCCTAGTCACCGTCCGCTTACGGTCCTTTAATCGCCTGTAGAAATGCGGCCCCGAACTTCTGCAATTTGTCCGTGCCTATTCCTCTGATCTCTGCCAGCGCGTCTAGCGACTTCGGATCGGCGCGCGCCACCTCGCGCAAAACTGAATCATGCGCGATGCAAAATGCCGGCCACTTCTGTTCTGCAGCTAAGTCACGCCGTACTATCCTCAAGCGTTCGAATCGTAGCTCGGCAGCCTGATCGAGATGATCGTCGATCGCACTGGCCCGCGTGGGCTTCGCCTCACGCCGCGGCCGCTTACCGGCCACCACCGCCGGCCGGGAACGCACATCGCCCCGGCAAACGTCACATGCGCATTGGGTGACGGCGGTGCTGTCGCCAAAGTAATTCAGAATGGCGCGGCGCCGGCACTGCGATCGGTAGGCATAGTGGAATACCTGGTCAAGCTTCTTTCGCGCGTGAGTTTGCAACGTTTCAACCTGCGCAGGGGAAAGCACGGTATTGTTTTCGCCAATCTTGTCGATGAAAAACTCCTGCGTAAACCGGTCACTCGGGCTGCAATACAAGACGCACTGCGCCGGTCGGCCATCGCGTCCGGCGCGGCCCGCCTCCTGGTAGTAGGCTTCCAGGCTTGCAGGGATGTTGTAATGGACCACAAAGCGAATGTCGGCCTTGTTGAT
>PLYW01000088.1 GCA_003151875.1 Acidobacteriaceae bacterium | reverse complement strand
ATGCCGGCAAGAAATCACACCGTGTGGCATATCGCGCAGCAACAAGTCCAGGATCGCTGGCGGCCATAGGGTTCCTTCGACTCGTCTGTCGCCACGGCGACCTCCTCGCTCAGGATGACAAATTCGGAGAGCGTGGTTCTTGTATTAACTGACAACTGACAACTGACTCTGACCAATGCTAATCACCGACTGCCACATTCACATTCAGCCCATGGAATTGTTCAAACCTGAGGCCCTGGCGCTGATGAAGAAGTCCCGCAAGGATTTGGATCAGGTGGCGGAATACTGCGCCTCGCCCAAGGCATTCCTCAAGTATCTCGACAGAATCGGAATCGATCGAGCGGTGCTCATCAACTACGTTGCGCCGGAAGTAATCGGTTTCACGCCAGCGGTCAACGAGTTCATCGCCAACTACGTGAAGGAAGATCCGAAGCGGCTCATTCCCTGCGGCAGCGTGCACCCGCGCCACACGCAAAATGTTCTGGCCGACATGGAACATATCGTACGGTTGGGCATCAAGCTCATCAAAATCCATCCGCCGCACCAGTTGCTCTATCCCAACGACTATGTGAACGGCGTCAAAGAACTGGAGATCATCTATCGTGCGGCCGAAGCGAACGGCATTCCCATCATGGTGCACACCGGCACTTCGATCTTTCCCGGAGCGCGCAACAAGTACGGCGATCCGATATACGTGGACGACGTGGCCGTCGATTTTCCCCGGCTGAAGATTCTACTGGCGCATGGCGGACGTCCGCTGTGGATGGACACCGCCTTCTTCCTGGTGCGAAGACACCGCAATGTCTATCTCGACATCAGCGGCATCCCACCCAAAACACTCCTGCAATACTTTCCGCGGCTGGAAGAGATCGCGCACAAGACGCTGTTCGGCACCGACTGGCCGGGGCCGGGTGTCCCCGAGATCGAGAGGAACCTGGCAGAGTTTCGCGCGCTCGCGCTGAGCGAAAGCGCGAAAGAACAGATCCTGAGCAAGACGGCGCTGGAGATCTGGCCGGCGTAAAGCGGAGGTTAGTGGCTAATAAGAGCCGGTCTTCGAGACGCCGCCCGTGCCCGGGTCTTCAACACCTGCCACGGCCTTGATGGCCGCCCAGAGTTCGTCATATCCCACTCGCGACTTGGTAGAAAACGGAATGACCTGCGGGGGAAGGACTCGTAGCTGGTCGCAGAGTTTAAGTAGCGAGGCGCGCAGTTGACTGTTGGAAATGCGGTCGGCCTTGGTTGCCACCACGATGAATTGGCGATCCATGTGGCGCAGCCAGTCCATCAACTGCAAATCAAGCGCCTGCGGGGGGATCGTGACGTCCACCAGCGACAGGCAGAGCACCAGCGACTCGCGCTCCTCCAGGTATGGATTGATGAACTGCGCCCACTGTGCGGTGATTTCTTTGGGCGCGCGGGCGTAACCGTAACCGGGCAGATCGGCAAACACGAAGTCGGGGCTCGGCTTGCCGGGGCGGCGCACCTGGAAGAAATTGATGGTCTGGGTGCGACCGGGCGTGTTGCTGGTCTTGGCGATCTTGCTGCCGACAAGCGAGTTGATCAAACTCGACTTGCCTACATTGGAGCGGCCAAGAAACGCGATCTCTGGCGCACCCGCAGGCGGGAACTGCAGTGGGGCAGCGGCGGAGGTCACAAAGCGAGTCAATACTTTCATGCAAGCAATACCGCAATCCTGGACGTAGGGCGCGCGAAGCGAGAAAGGAAACAGGACCCGCACTGGGCGGGACTTGTTCGCTTCGAAGTGGTGGTCAGCCGCGCGTTACTGGTGTGCCGGCGCCGGCTCTGAGTTCGGCGGCAGGGCCGCGATTCCCGGAGAGGCATCATCAGGCACTTCCGGCAGCGGCCGCTCCAGCGCATAGGCCAGCACATCATCCATGGTATTGACGAAGCGCAGCTTCATTACCTTGCGCAAGTTCTCCGGCACGTCGGCCAGGTCCTTCTCATTATCGGCCGGAAGCAGGACTTCCATGATTCCGGCGCGGTGGGCCGCCAGCAACTTCTCTTTCAGCCCGCCGATGGGCAGCACCTTGCCGCGCAGCGTGATCTCGCCAGTCATGGCGATGTCGCGCCGAACCGGAATGTGGCTGAGAGCGCTGGCGATCGCGGTCGCCATGGTGATGCCGGCGGAGGGGCCATCCTTCGGAATCGCACCCTCGGGCACATGCACATGGATATCGAGATTGCGATAGAAGTCACGCGGGAGTCCCAAGCGATGCGCGCGTGAGCGCACATACGACATGGCCGCCTGCGCCGACTCCTGCATTACGTCACCGAGTTTTCCGGTGAGCGTGAGCTTGCCCTTGCCGTCGACAGTGGCGACCTCCGTGGTGAGAATCGAGCCGCCGACCTCCGTCCATGCCAGGCCCGTGACCAGGCCAACCTCGCTGCGCTCGTGTCTCTCGCTGTCGCGGAACTTCATCACGCCGAGGTATTCCGCGGTGTTTCCCGCGGTGAGTTCCACCGTGTATTTGTTGCCTTCCTTGACCACCTTGCGCGCGACCTTGCGGCAAATGTTGCCGATCTCGCGCTCCAGATTGCGGACCCCGGCTTCGCGCGTGTAATTGCGAATGATGGTGGTGAGCGCTTCGTCGGTGAAAATGATGTTCTGTTCGGTCAAACCCGTCTGCAGGCGCTGCTTGCGGACCAGGTACTGCTTGGCAATCTCGACTTTTTCCGGCTCGGTGTAGCCGTGCAGCCGCAGCACTTCCATGCGGTCCTGCAGCGCCGGAGGAATGGTATGCAGCACGTTCGCTGTCGCGATGAAGAACACCTGCGACAGGTCGTACTCCACGTCGAGGTAATGATCGACGAACATGAAGTTCTGCTCGGGATCGAGTACTTCGAGCAGCGCCGCTGAGGGATCGCCGCGGAAGTCCATCGACATCTTGTCCACTTCATCCAGCATGAACACCGGATTCTTGGTGCCGGCCTTTTTCATCATCTGGATGATTTGGCCCGGCAGCGCGCCGATGTAGGTGCGGCGGTGACCGCGCACTTCGGCTTCATCGCGCACGCCGCCCAGCGACAGGCGGACGAACTTGCGGCCGGTGGCTTTGGCGATGCTCATGCCGAGTGAAGTTTTGCCCACGCCCGGAGGCCCGACGAAGCAAAGGATGGAGCCCTTCGGATTCTTGACCAGTTGCCGCACCGCGAGAAATTCAAGAATGCGCTCCTTGATTTTCTCCAGACCGTAGTGATCTTCGTTGAGCGTCTTCTCAGCGATATCGATGTTGCGGATTTCTTTGGAGCGTTTCTTCCACGGCACGGCCAGCAGCCAATCGAGGTAGTTCCGCGACACCGTGGACTCGGCCGACATGGGCGGCATAGCTTCCAGCTTCTTCAACTCCTGCAGCGCCTTTTCATGGGTGTCGCGCGGCATGCCGGCGGTGTCAATTTTCTTTTTCAGCTCATCGAACTCGCTCTTCTCGCCGCGGCCCAGTTC
>PLYW01000072.1 GCA_003151875.1 Acidobacteriaceae bacterium | reverse complement strand
CGTTTGAGATTTTTGACCATACGACGGCGGGTGGTCTTTCGGGTCGTCTCCGCCTTTTGATAACAATCGCGCAATGCAAAGAAGTTCTCGGGTTTTCCGGCACGCACGTAGGCCCGCGTCTCGTAAAGCACGGTCCTGACATGCGGCGGGAGATCCGGCAGGAATAGCTCCGCGCCTTCGAGGTCGCAGCGCGAGGCGGCCTGCCCGTAGAGCTGGAAGTGCGAGTGGAGTCGCGTACGGAACGTCGCGTCGTTCCCCAGGCCGTCATCGGCTCTCAGCTGCTCTACGAGGGCGCCGTAAACGGCGCGACCTATAGCCGCCAGTCCGGCGGCATCGCGGGCGATACCCAACGCTTGTTTGTCCACTGTGTCGGCGCGCGCGTCGAGTTCCAAGGGAAGGTCAGATGACGTGCTCGAAAAGGAAACACGCGTCGCGACAAGTTTGGCCAGAAGCGATTGTGCGGTTTCTCCGGGCCGTGCGAGCAGGCTCAGTTTGCGCCGCAAAAAATCGCGTTCCTTGGCCGGCACCTTGAAGCGGAGCGGCGCGTCCGGGTCATCCCAACCGTCGGGCGGATCGGGCAAGCTCGCAAACACCTCGTTGTCTTGGTCATCAAGGCTGCCCCCGTCATCATCGATTAGCGTGCGTCGTCCCGCTTGCAGACGGCGCAGGACTTCCGAACGGGAGCTGACGGCGGGCAACAAAAGGCCCCACGCACGCAAGGCTGTCCAGTAAACACGATCCGGAGGCTGCGAAGTCAGCTGCCCGAGCTTATCGCCGCCGATTACGCCGAACGGTTCTCCGCCAATCTGCTTTAACCGAATGGCAAGCAGTATAAGCTGCCGGCGAATTGTCGCGTCGAGGTCGCTTCCACGCCCCTTGCCGGCAGCCGCCTGAAGGTAAAGCCATGGCACGAAGAGCGCATAACGGACGCGGGTGTGAAGCACCGAGGTTCCGGGAAAAAAGCGGTCCGCGAAACCCTGGTGGATGAGAAGGAATCCGATTTCGTCGCGGGTATCCTGCTCCCCGCTCGCCAGCCGCTCGGCCTGGCGCATCTCCTCCCGAGACAGCATTGTCCAGCCAAGGATTGGTTTCATGTCATGCTATCCCGCTTAAAATGTTTTCCTCTATCGGCAGATTCGATGGCCCGGTTGCAGGTCTTGCCCTCATTTTCTGGCTAGCGCCGCCCTCAAGAAGAAGCTGTGCGAGTTGGGTTGGGCGGTAGATAAAAGCCTCCGTTTACTGTCGATTGTCTTCCACAAAGGAAGCAGCATAGGCCGCTTCGGCAGCCGCTACTTCCCCATCTGCCATCTGGGCAAATTCGCCTTCGCGCGCGCGCTTTGAGAGGCGTCCCGCGTTCTGGTGAAGAAAGCGGAACAACAGATCGATAGTGCGATCCGGCATATCAACCATCGCTTCGATGCGAGCGCGAAACCGGTCATACCGTTCCAGGAACTCAGTCTCGCGCGGCAGGTCGTCTTCGATCGTCTGCTTGACGCAGGCGTAGAGGAACTCGGCGTGAGGTGTGGCATCGAAAAAACGGTAGAAGTCGGCCGTGTCATTCAAGACCTTGACATTGCCGTCCGCCGTGGACTCCCAGTCGATCACGGGCAACAGACGCCCGGAATAGTCCTCCAGAGCAGTGCGGTACTCATCGATTCGCGCCAATATCGCGGCCGAAACCGGAAACACAACGCCGGCCGGATTGAACCCGCGTTGGGCGAGCACGTGATGGATGAGATAACGATGAATCCGGCCGTTGCCATCCACAAATGGATGGACATAAACAAACCCGAAGGCGAGTATGGCGGCGGCAATCACGGCGTCCAGATTCAGCGCCCCTCCGCGATCAAAAGCGGCCATGCCGTTTATCAGCGACCGCAGGTCGTCCGGTCGGGCGCTAATATGGTCCGGAATCGGAAGGCGGGTTTCCCGATCATGTTCGCCGACGAATCCCCCCTCTTCCCGAAGGCCCAGCTTAACGAAGCGCGCGTCGCCGATGACGATGGTCTGCAGCCGCAGCAGTTCGTCCAGTCCGATGGCCTTTTTTCCCGCCTCGCCTATCGCGCGCCCCCAACGCTGGATTCGGTCTTGAGGCGGGCGCTCTCCTTCGATGGCGTAGCTCGCTCTGGAATCCTTCAGCAGCAGAAAGGCGGCCGTCCGCGCAAGAATATCCCTCGGCACGTTGGCAACAACCTCTCGCGCGCGATGGACGAGACCCATTGCTGCGAATTCTTCGAGTGCTTTGGTCCGGAAGACCAACGGACAGAATTCCGGGGTACCTGGCAGGTTATTGCGCACGCGATGGCGGGGCGAGTTTTCGCCTGGTGTCGCCGATTGCTGTTCCGGATCGACCACGGGTTCATAGCTCCCCTTCTCGGCATCCGGGAGATCGAGCCGCCCGATGAGCCACTCATACAGGAACCAGATGCGCCGGGAGTAGCTGCCGGTCGGTTTGGCGCGCACGATTGCCTCTATCTCGGCAGGGGGCGCGGCCGCGAATAGCCTCTTCAGAACAGCGAGATCGAGACCCTCGTACTTCAGGGCGAAGGTAAGATGCCCTTCCAGATCGGGCGACGGAGCGTGACGCGGGGTCAGGATTCGCCATCCGGCTTCGTTCCTTATGCGGTGGTGCTCGCCCGTCGCGGACAATGTCCGCGGCAGCGGGACCCTCAGGCCGTACGCGTCGATGATTGCAGAGTAACCGGCGGGGGTCGCCCTTTCCGGCAACGCCCGTTCGTGAAAAACGGTTACCGGGCCTGAAAAATGATGCTGATCTGCCATGTTCTTCGAAAACCTGTCGATCTCTGTGAATTATGCTTCCACTCCGATACTACCATGAAAAACGATGATACGCCATGAAAAATGCTATTGTACTAGCATTTTTCAAGAAAAATGATTGCAATGCCGTACTCGCGGCCACTTCTGAACCAAAACCCCGCATTTGAGGGGGTTTCGTGATGCTCAATGCCCAACGAGCCGGTCCACGTATGCACGCGGCGTTCGTCGTCCAAAGGATGGGTATATCGCGACTGCCCGTTTTCCTGAACACCGGCACCGCCGACGAGCCACAAACCCGGCGCGATCCCGACTTGCTTTTACGCCGCCGCAGAGCGACTCATGTCATGGGGAGCCAAGGGTTGGAGGTTCCCAGCTCCTGATCATGCCGGTTGCCGTTTATCTTCGCGTCAGTACCGACGAACAGCGTGAGCGCCAGTCCATCAACACGCAGCGCGATTTCGCGGATCGGTACTGCGCGTTGCACAGCCTGGCGGTGTACCGGGTTTGCCGACGACGGCGTAACGGGGACCATCCCGCTGGAGAAGCGGCCGGAAGGCAGCCAGATCCTGCATGACGCCCGGCTCGGCAAGTTCGATCAGCTCTTGATTTACAAGTTGGACCGACTTGGCCGGGAGACGCGCCTGATTCTGAACGCTGTCGCCGAGTTAGAAAAGCTTGGCGTTCGCGTGAGGAGCATGACCGAGGAGTTCGACACCGGCTCCTCGACCGGCCGCTTGATGTTGACATTGCTCAGCGGATTCGCCGCGCACGAACGCGACACGATCCGGGAACGCTCCGTCGCCGGCACCCTCCGAGTCGCGCAGGCCGGCGTCTGGCTCGGCGGCATAGTGCCCTACGGCTACCGGAGGGTGGGGGAAAAAAGGGACGCACGCCTCGTAGTCTCCGAAGATCCGATTCCGGGAATGGCGATGTCCGAGGCCGACGTGATTCGCGACGTGTTCCGCATGTCGGCGGTCGAGAAGAAGTCATGCCGGGTTATTGCCACGCGACTCAATGATTCGCGAATCCCTTGCGCGTACACCCGCGACGACAGGCTGGTCGCGCGCGGGAAACGAAGGCAACGGACCTCAGGAATGTGGCGCGCCGGGCGCGTCCGTGGATTGATCACCAACAAAACCTACATGGGCATTCACGAGTTCGGCAAACGGACGAAGACCAACCGGCCCCCTATCGCCCGCCCGGTCCCGGCGATCGTCACGGAGACGGAGTGGAAAAAAGCGCAGGCGAATCTGAAGGCCCACATGCTGTTCAGCGTCCGCGGCGCGAAGAACAAGTACCTGCTGCGCGGGCTCATCAAGTGCGGCCTTTGCGGATTGACGTATGTCGGCGTCGTGGGGAACCGGAGGCGGCCCAAGGTGGCGCGCGAGTCCTACTATCGCTGCAATGGGATGCACTCCCCGTCGGTGTACATGACGCCAGAACGGAAGTGCCAGGCGAAGGCGATCCGGGGTGACGAACTGGAAGCGCAGGTCTGGTCTGATATCGAAACGTTCCTCCGCAATCCAGGTCCGGTGCTCCAGCAACTCCATTCCCGCCTGGAGGCGGACGCGAAGGGCGGGGAGAAAACAAGGCAGCAGATCACCCGGCTGGATGGGCTGCTGGCCAAGAAAGCGGAAGAACGTAACCGGGTCCTAGGGCTGTTCCGCCGCGGGCGCCTGGATGACAAAGCGCTCGACCAGCAGATGGACGAGATCGGCAAGGAAGAGACTGCGCTGGAATTGCAGCTTGAGGAGCTGCGCGGCAAGGTCACCAGCAGCGAGTCCATCGCGGCGACGGTCAGTTCGGCGGAGGCGCTCCTGGCGAAGCTGAGGAAACGCCTCGACGGTCCGATCTCCTGGGAGATGAAGCGGCAATTGGTCGAAATTCTTGTTGCTGGCATTCGCGTTAACACCACCGAGTCCTGGGGCGTGAAGCAGGCGGAAATCACCGTGAATTACCGCTTCGCCCAGCTGGATGGCGCAATGCCGGTGATGGTGACGCAGGCCTACACCGGCAATTCACGCGTGCGAATTCCGATGGAGCTGCGGACAATAGGCGACCATCTCCGGCGACGACGGCTGAGCCTGAAGCTTAAACAAGAGCAACTTGCGGAGCGCCTGCGCGTTACTCCATGCAGCGTCTACGGCTGGGAGAACAACCACAGTGAGCCGAGCATAGGGTATATCCCGGCAATCATTCAATTCCTCGGCTACAATCCGCTCCCATCGGCGACCACGTTGGGGGGGCACTTGGTCCGACACCGAACCTCATTGGGGTTGTCGCAGTCAGAATCGGCGAGGCGCCTTGGGGTGGACCCCGGCACATTGGCGCGATGGGAGCGCGACGAGCGTAAGCCAATTGGAGCTTTCGCCGCTCGGGTCGAGCGGCTCCTCACGGCGGTGGACTGTACTCCAGCGAAAGCTCGCCTGGCCGGATGAACCCGACCCTTTCGCGGATTGACGTGGATCCCGGCTCAGTGGTTCTGTCAAATTTGGTACGGTGTGCACTCTCATCGGTGTCTTTTGGCACAAGTGCCTCATCAGAACCCGCTCTTTAAGATCCGTGGGTTGCGCATCACTATCAAATAGAGATATAAAGATGTATCCACAAGCTTTCGTCCGCTTTACGATTTTCGGGCACTGCAACCGCTCCAGGTTCGGTAGTGCAGCGGAGCGTCAGGGGCATCGTCGGATTGTTCCTGCGCGACACAGACGCGCTTTCAAAGTGGTACGTCGAAGGTGTCACGGAATTGCGTCCCAATGCGTTGAGGCGCGCGACCGGAGGCTTCAGAGCGTGACGCCTGAGACCGGAGAATCGCAGTTTGTCACTGTGCGGCGGGTCTGGGATGGGAAGCGGTGGCAGAAATATATTGAAGATCTTCTCGCCCTCCACTACGGTCCGGAGGATTTTCAACGCGTGCCTGATGAGCATCAAGGCGACCTCGGCATCGAAGCATTTACTCGTACCGGAGTCGGCGTGCAATGCTACACGCCACAAGGACACTTGACGATCAAGCAGCGATACGAGAAGCACCGGGACAAATTATCCACCGACATCTCGAAGCTGGTGGGCAATCAGGACGGGCTGAAGGCTGTTCTCGGGCAGACTACCCTGAAACGGTGGTTCTTNNGACAACAAAGATCTGATCGCGTTTGCGAACAAGAAAGCCGTTGAAGTGCGATCCAGATGCCTGCCATATATCTGCGCTGATTTCGAGATTCACATTCACGATGATGGAGCGTTTCCAATCGCCCGCAACAAACTGCTTGGCGTCGCTGACGTTCAACTGCGATTAAGCCTTCCTAAAGTCGACGCGACTCAGATTCAGGACTGGGCATCGGAAAATGACCGCTTCGTTCAAACGATCGATGGCAAGTTGGCCCGCGTCCCGACGCTGCAGACAAGGGAACGACAGGTGGAATTCCGGAATCTCCTAGTGGGCAAAGCTATCGAGGGACAGAACATTATGGAGCAAGTCAGAACGCTAACCCCCGATCTGTACGAACGGATAATCGAGCTCAAGGCAGCCCGTGCTGCCTCCTTGCTGCTGGAAAGCTACATGAGCACGATCGAACCCGCCGATCGGCTGTCCTCCGTTGTCGCGGACTATATTGCCCAATTGCATGAGCAGGTCAGAGTGCTTCCGCTGGGCGCGGGGACAATACTTGGGTACGAGGCGGTTTGCGACTGGCTCGCCCTCTGCAATCTGAACTTCCCCGAGGGCGGCCGTGGCTGATTCACCGTTTAGAATTCCGGAGTTGGCAGTCCCGATCACATTTCAACGCCGACCTATTACCATCCCTGCCGACTTACGGCCGCATTGACAGATCAGCGTAGTCCTTCTCATGCTCTGGAACAGCCGCAAGGCTAAAGCCTCTCTGGATAAGATTCACATACTAAACTGGGCAGTTCGAGACCTTGAACGCCAGCGTTCGCTGTTGGGATATGTCGACGGTGTCATCGGACCGGAGGACGTCATCGTCCGATACGAGCCAGGCTTGGATCGGGCGCTCCGACTTGCGGCCGCCGAAGAACTCGTCGAAGTTGTACGAACGAACGAGTTGCAGCTCACCCCTAGCAGCCCGTGGATAAAGTTCTCTCAAACATCTTGAGTAGAGAATGTTTTGGCCCGATAA
>PLYW01000238.1 GCA_003151875.1 Acidobacteriaceae bacterium | reverse complement strand
GGTCGGCTGTGACCATGGATGCTTTGTGCCCGTGGCCGCACTCGCCCAGCACGATCTTCTTGACCTTGAGCTTGCGGGCGGCCTCGGCCTGGCGCATCGCTACGCGGGCGAACTGCGCGTCGTCGTACCACAGGCCATAGTTCACGCTGTCGTATCCGGCGAGATCGCTCGACATCGTCCAACTGATCCCGGCCGCTTCGAGGATGATGGCAAAGGCCATCGGGTTCTCCGGCCAGGCCAGAACCTCGCCCGCGTTGTGGATCAGCAGAACGTCTGCCCCTTCTTTGTCCCATCGCGTCTCGATGGTGAGACCTGTCTGGTCGCGGATCTCTTCGTCAAGAAAGGCAACATTATCGCGGACCGCGCGGGCGTTCATGCCTGTCGAAGAGCCGGTGCGGAGCTGGAGCATCGACCCCCTATCGTGGATTTCCTTGGGAGCGATACCCATTTCCATGCTGAACAGCTTGCGGATCTCGCGGGTCAGCAGCGCATTGTCCACGCCCATGGGACAAGCCTGCGCACAGCGGCGGCACAGCGTACAGCGATAGGCGGACTCCAGCAAGCGGCACAGCGTGGCGGCATTCAGTTCGATGTCTTCGCCCTTGAGCCACGCCAGGGCCCGACCGCCAGACTTGCGATATTGGTTCACCAGCCGGCGGAAGACCTCACTGCGAAATGTGGGGCGGTACACCTCGTCATGACCGCTCGCGGTGTAGATGGGACACGCCTCTACACAACTCTGGCAGCGGGCGCAATGGTCGAGCGAAAGATTGAGTTGTTCCAGGAAAGTCCAGTTGTTGTCCGGGCTGAGCAGCTTCTCAAGGCCTGACAGAAAGCGGTCGATGAACTTCCGTTCTTCCTCTGGAGTCTGCGGGCGCGACAAGCCCAGAGCCGAGAAGCCATCCAGCGACGTGTCGATGCGGCCGAGGACTTCCGGCTTGAGCTTCTTGCGGGCAGGCAGGTCTTCCACTCGATCGTACGGCGGCGGCAGTGGGACCAGGTTATGCACCTCGGTCAGTTGGCCGGTCCGGCTCGCGATGTCACCGATCTTACGCACGGCCCGCGCCTCTTCCGCCGGGATCGGAGGCCACTTCCGACCACTTTACCGGCCCGCCCGCCGCGATGTGCGTTGCCGCCCAAGTCGCCTCCCGTTGCAGGCTGGCCGCCAACCTCTTCGCCGCCAGTGGATCGTGGATGGCAGGAGAATCATTCCAGCGCACACCATGCCAGGTGAAGTACTTCATGTAGGCATGCGTCATGTGAGTGAAGGGGAAGTAAGCCAGGAAGAACGCAACCAGCGCCAGGTGGGCTTGCGAAGTCCTGCCGTAATGGCCGAGAGACGCCGGGGAACGCAGCAGGACCCGGACCACGTCGTCCAAGCCTGCGCCGTCGCTCAACGACAGCAGGCCGGTGACAAACACCGCTCCCAGCAACGTCAGGTTGAAAACTGAGCTGCGAGTTGTGTAACCCCGCAGGCGGGGGTGCAGACTGCGCATCACCAGCAGACCCAGGCTGCCCGCCACTCCAAGCGAGCAAGCCAGCGGGAACCCGTACAGCACGGCGAGATGAAGAAGGCGGAAACTGCCTGCCCGTAATACGGCTGCGAGGACCGCGAGCACCGTCGTCAGCAAATAAAAGTACAGTCCCCAGTGCAACAGCCACGACCAGAGCCAGAGCCCGCGAAAGTTCTCCCACACCGATCTCAGCAGGAGGATTTCTTTCGCCATGAATGCCAACTCGCCGGTGCGTCCGGTGTCGGGAGATTTTGTCCACCAGTCGGACTGCTCGAAATAGGAGCCGCCATAGCGCTGGCGCGTGCGCGGGCCTTTGGGGATGGGGTAGAGTTCCCAGCGCAGCGGAGTGGGCATCCGCAGGAAATGGACAATGCGAACAGCATTGCCGGCGAAGAAAACTATGACTGCAACCGAGATCAAGATGATAAGCAGCATGGCTCTTCGCTCGGCCGGAGCTGCGACGCTCCGGGAAATCCGGTATGGCGGCTACACGCAGCCCGTTGGTTTCGGCAGTCCCGCCACTTTGCAGGCGCCCTTGGCCGGTCCCGAGGGAAACAGGTCGTAGATTTCTCGCAAGGAGAAGCCCGTCTCTTTGCACAGCTTGCGAATCATGGGCGCGATCTCGAATTCGTGAAAGTAGTCACGAATATAGCGGATGATCTTCCAATGGGCGTCGGTCAGCTCGGCAACGCCGTCGGTCTGGGCCAAGGCCAGCGCCAGGTGCTCGTCCCAAAGCTCCGGTTGTTGAATGAATCCGTCTTCGTCCACTTCCACCTCGTGACTGTTCCAAGTGAAGATTGCTGTTCCAGAAGTTGCTGTTGAGGAAGCCATCTTGCCTCGCTTCTTGCGCATTACGGGCGCTGCTTCGTGCTGATGTTCATCTTAGGGAGATCAGGACGCGAAATATATGAGGAACTTCTGGTTGATTGTGGGAACGACGAGCAGGGTGAACGTGAAAGCCTCAGTCGAGTTCTAGTTTGTTAAGCGGAAGTGGAAAAACTCTCAGGCCCTCGTTTTAGCCGCTTGCGGAGTCGGCTTCGCACCTGGCTTGACGATGTTGCCCCACGCTAAGGCGGTGGAAAGCACCATAGAGGTCGTGGTCGCCACGTACGGCATCAGCGCATCCAGCAGAGTCTCCAGATGGGCCACATCCGACACAGCCACTTTGAGCAGAAA
>PLYW01000361.1 GCA_003151875.1 Acidobacteriaceae bacterium | reverse complement strand
GGTCGGGATACATGTCGAGAATTTCTTCGGCATGAAGGAAGGTGAGGTGCTCCGGCAAATTGGGATACCTGGGATCCTTGAGTTGCGGGAAAAGCTCCTGCGCGTGGCGCTCAGCGCCGACAATCACCTTCCAGATCTTGCTCACGACTTCCTTCAGGAAGCTCAGGCTGCGCTGGTCAGCCGTGATCACGCGCTCCCAGTCCCACTGATCGACATAGGCACTGTGATCGTGGTCGAGGAAGTAGTCCTTGCGGACGGCGCGCATGTCGGTGCACAGCCCTTCGCCCGGTTGCAGGTTGAATTGCTTCAGCGCCATCCGCTTCCACTTGGTCGCCGCCTGCACCACCTGCGCATTGATCGGGTGCTTGTCGCGATCGTTGGAGATGTGGAATTGGATCGGAGTGCGCGATCCATCCCGGTCAAGATAGTCATTAACGCCGGTTTCCTCGTCCACGATCAGAGGCACGGTGACCATCATCAGGTTCAATTCTTTGCAGAGGTTTTCTTCGATGTAGTTCTTCACCTCGAAGATTGCCCTCTGGGTTTCTTTGGGTGACAGCAGCGAGCTGTAATCCGCCGGTAGCACACGTTCCAACTCGGTGTAATCGCCAATTCCGGGGCCAGCCAGGTCTGCTTTTTTGTCCGCCATGCTGTTCTCCTCACTATGCGGTCGACGTGGCGGCAGCAAGTTGTCTGCCATGGTACGTATGGGTTAGCGCACGTCGCCAACCCAATGAAAACACCGCGTGGGCGGAAAGGCAGTAACCGGCGTCACGTAGGTGTGTGCGGTGGAGGAATGGCCGGTGATTCTAAATTGTCATCACGAACGGCCTTTAGGCCGTGAGGGATCTGCTGTTTTTCCGCAAACAAAAGCAGATTCCTCGCTTCGCTCGAAATGACAATTCCATGAGGTAAACGGTCGATGCGAAACGAGCGACAGGTGACATTGCGTCCCATATTGCTCCCTTCCACAACGGGAAAAATGTGAGGACAATCTAATGTTGTTTTGCCTCGTGCTCACAGCCATTCCCTTCCCAAACTCCTAGATTGGTATTGCCTGAACATTCCTGGAACGAGGTAAATGAGGATGACTTGTAAATCGACGCGGTCACGGAGCGCAACCTGGCCCCACCTGCGCGCATGCCTGCTTTTCGCCGGACTCGCAGCTCTGGTCTTGACCGCCGCCTCGTGCGGTTCCAGCAGCGCCAAGGCGGCGCCATCAAACCCCGCCGCCATCACCAACATCTCCCGCGATACTGTGCAAACCAACGACTTCCTGCGTTTCTCGTGGGTTTCTCCGGGGACCCCCGTGACCTCGCTGGGCCGGCCGGGGGCGCTGCGCGCGTTCCTGACCGCGACCAGTTTCTTCCAGCCTGCGCTTCCCCTGAGCCAGACCGCGACCTACCCTGGCCTGGAGGACCAGCCGGCGCAAGACTTGGTGGTCCTGCGCTGCATTCCTCCCGAGAAGGAGCCGGTGGACGCTATTCTGGCCACTTGGCCAAATGTTTTTGCCGCCGTGCAACGAGACCTCGGCTCACAGAGCTTTACCTGTCCCTATACCGGCAACTCGGCCGACCATGAGATCTACTGTATTGCCAAGCAGTTCGACGACACTCCCAGCGGAGTGGTGGTCACGACCCTGGCCAACGTACTGGCCACGGCGAACACCTTATTCGACCCCGCTCACCCCGAGCTGGCAAAATGGCTGAAGACCTACTATGGAATCTATCCTGCATTCAGCGGCCTGGGGTTCTCGGTGAAGGACAGTTACAACTTGAGCTCTTCGAATCCCACCACCAGCGCAGAAGTACTGCAAAAGTCCGTGGTGCCGGAGTACCTGCTGGCGAATGTCAGCCTGAGCGATGCCGGTTGCCGCTGCATCCGCGTTGCTCCCTACGCCGGTCGCGACCAGGCCAACATTGAGCCCGATTTTGTGTGGAACAAGGGAGGCGTAGGCTCCTGCGCGCCCGTGCCTGCGGCAGACCTGCAGTAAACCGCAGAATGCAAGCCTGCTCTGAGCGGAGTCGAAGGGTCCACGACTAACCATAACGTCGCCTTCGGCCTGGCGCCCTGACGGCAAATTTCGACGCAACCCACGCATTTCCTCTACACTTGTTGCATTCGTACCGGCAGCGGTAAAGGCTCGACCGCCGCCTCTGCGGCGAAGCGCATCCAAGCCATAAGGAGAACGAACGAATGGCACCTACGGCGTCTGGAGAGCAGGCTTCCACGCTTCTGACCAGCTTCGACCTTCATCTGTTCAACGAAGGCAAACACAACCGGCTCTTCGAGAAGTTTGGCGCGCACCTGACCGAACTCGACGGCAAGCAGGGCGCCTATTTCGCGGTGTGGGCGCCCGATGCCGAACGCATCTCGGTGGTCGGCGACTTCAACGGCTGGAGTGCAGACTCTCATCCCATGACTCCGCGGGGCAGCTCAGGAGTTTGGGAAGCTTTCCTGCCCGGGCTGGGCAAGGGCACGGTGTACAAGTATCACATCCGTTCGCGCTATCAGATGTATGAGGTGGACAAAGCCGACCCTTACGGCTTCTACCACGAAGTGCCACCGCGCACCGCTTCCATCGTCTGGGACCTCGACTACGAGTGGAAGGACAGCGAGTGGATGCGCACCCGCCACGAGCACAATAAGTTCGACGCGCCCATTTCCATCTACGAAGTGCATCTTGGGTCGTGGATGCGCGTCCCCGAAGAGGGCAACCGCTCGCTGACCTATCGCGAACTCGCCCCCAAGCTGGCGGATTACGTCAACGACATGGGGTTCACCCATGTCGAGTTCATGCCGGTGATGGAGCATCCGTTCCGCGGATCGTGGGGTTACCAGATCACCGGCTATTACGCGCCCAGCGCGCGCTTCGGAACGCCCCAGGATTTCATGTACCTGATGGACTATCTACACCAGCGCGGCATCGGCGTGTACCTCGATTGGGTGCCGTCGCATTTTCCCAACGATCAACATGGCCTGGCCTACTTCGACGGCACGCACTTGTACGAGCACGCTGACCCGCGCAAGGGTTTCCATCCCGACTGGAAGTCGGCCATCTTCAACTACGACCGCAACGAAGTGCGCGGCTTTCTGCTGAGCAACGCGATGTTCTGGCTCGATCGCTATCACGCCGATGGACTGCGCATGGATGCCATCGCGTCCATGCTCTACCTCGACTACTCGCGAAAAGCGGGCGAATGGATTCCCAACGAGTTTGGCGGCCGCGAGAACCTGGCCGCCGTGTCGTTGCTGAAAACCGTGAACACCGACGCCTACCAGGCCTTTCCCGATATTCAAACCATTGCGGAGGAGTCAACCGCGTGGCCGATGGTTTCGCACCCAACCTACATTGGAGGACTCGGCTTCGGCATGAAGTGGGACATGGGCTGGATGCACGACTCCCTTCTCTACATGTCGAAAGATCCCATCCATCGCAAATATCACCACAGCAAGCTCAGCTTCCGCGGACTGTATATGTTCACGGAAAACTTCGTGCTCCCGCTGTCGCATGACGAAGTGGTGCACGGCAAGGGTTCGCTGTTCGGCAAAATGGCGGGCGACCACTGGCAGAAGTATGCCAATCTGCGTCTGCTGTTCGGCTACATGTTCACCCAGCCGGGCAAGAAGCTGTTATTCATGGGCTGCGAGATTGCCCAATGGAGCGAGTGGAACCACGACGGCAGCGTTGACTGGCATGCGCTGGGATTCGCTCCTCACCAGGGAGTGCAACGCTGGGTCCGCGACCTGAATACGTTTTACCGCGGCGAGCCGGCGCTCTACGAGACTGACTTCCTGCACGAAGGCTGGCGCTGGATTGATGCCGACGACTCCGACAACAGCGTGCTGACCTACATGCGGCTTCGCAAAGACGGCACCGGCCCCGTCGTGATGGCCTGTAACTTCACGCCAGTACCGCGGCGCGGCTACCGCGTCGGCGTGCCTCACGAGGGACACTGGCACGAAGTGTTGAACAGCAATGCCGCCATTTACGGCGGCACCGACGAAGGCAACATGGGAGGACGCCACACCGACGCGTTTCCCAACCACGGACACAACTATTCGCT
>PLYW01000112.1 GCA_003151875.1 Acidobacteriaceae bacterium | reverse complement strand
GCAGTGGGAAGTCCCTTCGGTCTCGATGAGACGGTCACCGCCGGTATCGTTTCCGCCAAGGGCCGCAATATCGTCCCCAACCGGCAGTTCGAGTCGTTCATCCAAACCGACGCGGCCATCAATCCCGGTAACTCGGGCGGTCCGCTGGTCAACATGGCGGGCGAAGTGATCGGGATCAACACGGCCATTTACACCAGTGGCGGGGGATACCAGGGTGTTGGCTTTGCGATGCCATCCAACACCGTGGTGCAGGTTTACAACCAGCTCATCGGACCGGACCACAAAGTATCGCGGGGTTCGATCGGAGTGGAGTTCAACGCCGTCCCCAATCCGGCAGTGGCCCGCGTCTATGGAGTTACCAGCGGAGTGACCATCGCTCACGTTACGCCCAACGGTCCGGCCGACAAGGCTGGCCTGAAGACGGGCGACACCATCGTTTCCGTCAATGGCAAGCAAGTGAGGACGGGCGACGAACTGGTGGCAGAAATTTCCTCTATCAAGCCCGGAAGCACCGCCAAAATCGGCTATATTCGCAGTGGAAAAACATCGGCGACCGACGTCACCATTGCTGACCGTTCCAAGCTGTTTGCCGCACGCCTGGGCGAGCAGGAGGAGGGCGGTGAGCAGGCCCAGCCGCAGGAAAGCAAGTTCGGCATCACGGTTCGCAGCATCACGCCGGACGTTGCCAACCGTTTGCGGTTGCCGAATACCAAGGGCGTCATCGTGCAAGACTTGAAGCCAGACGGCTTCGGCGACACCGTGGGACTGAGCCGCGGCGATGTCGTCCTGGAAATTAACAGGCAGCCGGTGAACGGCGAGGACGATTTCCAGAAGCTTGAGTCGCAGGCGAAAAGCGGCCAGGATGTCGTCTTCCTGGTCCGCCCGCGCGGCACGCGAGACAACACCACGGTCTTCATGGGAGGGACCCTACAGTAACCAGTAGGTACTCTCGATTGGAGTGGGCCCGTTCACAAGTAAGCAACCCAACCAGCGGTACTGGCGCATCGAAGCATACGAGGCCGGTACCGCTGCTGTTTCATTTTGGGATTCGGGCCTCTTTTTCTTGTTCCCCTAAGGTTAAGGCTTCATTACAATGGAGCCCATTCTGGAACTTATAGCTTTTTGTCTGAGGTGATCGTTGCCTATCGGAAATCGTATACCTCAATTCGCTGGCGTTCTTTTGGTGCTGGCGCTGATGGCTGGCACGGCGTCGGCAACCACAACCGCCAAGCCAACAACCAAGCACGCACAGGTCACCAGGACGCATTCGACCTCCCATCATTCTGCAAAGTCCAACCGGAAGAGCGCTTCCCGTTCCCACGGTCAGCGCGGGATCGACCAGCAGCGCACCATGGAGATCCAGAGCGCCCTCATTCGCGAGCATTACCTTAGCGGTGGGCCGTCCGGCACTTGGGACGAGGCCACCCGCGACGCCATGACCCGCTACCAGGCGGCCAACGGCTGGCAGACGAAGCTGACACCGGACTCCCGCGCGCTGATCAAGCTAGGGCTGGGACCCGATCACAAGGGCCTGCTGAATCCCGAGACAGCGAACATTCCTTCGCCGCATGAACTCGGCGTGGACAGCGGAACCCAGCCGGGAGGTTCGACCGACCAGCAGTAACAGCGACAGATGTTTGGGTAAAAGAGGGCGCGGTGCAACCCGCGCCTTTTCTGTTCTCAGACCAAGGTTTTTAGATGCGAGCATGTTATAGTTATCAACGAGTATGACTGAGTAACACTTGTGAGAACTACGCAAACAATGACAATTTCGTTGCCGCCGGCCCTGCTGCAACGGTTTGAGGAAGTTCGGAAGGCCGAATCCCGCACCCGCTCAGAATTGGTCCGGGAGGCGCTGCGAGCCTATTTTGAGGGCCGCTATCCCGCGGTACGGGCGACCAAGGCCGAAATCGCAGCGCTGCACCGTGGCCGGCTGGCTTTTCGCCGGGGTGAAACTCTTTCCCTAGGACAGTTTCTGAATGAGTTGGAACCTGCAACTAACCGCTCCCGCGCAAAAAGACTTTCGAAAGCTACCCCAAAAAGAGCAGCCTCGAGTTAGGGCCGCGCTCCTGGCGATGCAGGAAGATCCTTTTGCCGGGGATATCAAGCGTCTCAAAGGTGAATCCACCGCCTGGCGACGGCGCGTTGGGCAATATCGCATCATCTACGATCTATATCTCCCCGAGCGCCTGATTGTGGTAGCCGGAATCTTGCGTCGCACCTCGACAACGTACTGAACTGCGCGCGATGGCGAATTGAGCCACTCCTGAAGATCCCCCAATACCGGCTAATTGTTCACCGCATTGTGCTAATCTCATCCGTCCATATTCATAACGACGAGAGGCGAACATGAGCCAACCAGAGCACAACTTCCAAATGGACTACATCGAGTTTCCCGCCACCGACATTGCAGCGACCAAGCGCTTCTACCACCAGGTTTTCGGTTGGGAGTTCAAGGATTGGGGGTCCGGTTACACCAGCTTCCACGACGGGCGGCTCGCCGGCGGATTCAACAGCGAGTCCGAACCCGCTGGAGCCGACGGCACAAAGACGCGCGGCGTGTTGGTTGTCCTCTACGCCGCTTCGCTCGACGACACCTACCGCAACGTGAAAGCAGCGGGCGGCAAGATTGTCCGCGAGATCTTCGAGTTTCCCGGCGGCAAGCGCTTCCACTTCGCCGATCCCAACGGCAACGAGCTGGCAGTCTGGAGCGAGTAATTGACGGCGATCCCCGGAGGGCAAACCGCGACTCGGCCTAGCGGGAACATCAGGCTCAACGCCTTATTGGTCCGCAGCATCGTAGTCGGCGCGCTGGGCGGCTTGCTCTTCGGCTTCGACACCGCGGTCATCGCCGGTACCACGCAACAGCTCAGCCTGGTTTTCAGCTTGACCCCGAAAGAGCTGGGCTTTACCGTATCGATCGCGCTCCTGGGGACAATCATCGGGGCCATGTTCTCGGGCATTCTGGGCGACAAGCTAGGCGGGCGTGAGAGCCTGCGCGTTCTGGCCGGCTGTTACATCATTTCCGCTCTCGGCTGCGCCTTCGCGTGGAGCTGGCCGTCGCTGCTGATCTTCCGCTTCATCGGCGGCCTGGGCATTGGCGGCTCTTCGGTGCTGGGACCGGTGTACATCGCCGAGATCGCTCCCGCGCGCTGGCGCGGGCTGCTGGTCGGCTCGTTCCAGATCAACATTGTGATCGGCATCCTGGTTGCGTATCTCAGCAACTTCCTGATCGGGCTGGCCGGCTTTGGCATGAACGAATGGCGCTGGCAGCTCGGTATCGCTGCCGCTCCCGCCATCCTGTTCCTGATCATGCTGTTCGGCATTCCACGAAGTGCGCGTTGGCTGGTTACCCAATATCGCATTCCCGAGGCGCGCCAGGTGCTGGAGAAGCTGGGGTCCGACAATCCCCAGGGCGAACTCGACGAGATTGTCGCCTCCGTTCATGTGCATACCGAAGACGCGCCCCACTCCGAGCGGCTCTTCCAGCGCAAATACTGGCTCCCGATCTATCTCGCCTTCACCGTCGCGGCCTTCAATCAGTTGGCCGGAATCAATGCCATCCTGTATTACCTGAACTACATTTTTGCGATGGCGGGCTTCAACAAGGTCTCGGGCGACTTGCAGGCGGTCGCGGTGGGCGCCATGAACCTGCTGGCAACGCTGGTGGGCATGTCGCTCATTGACAAGCTCGGCCGCAAGACACTGCTGCTGATTGGCGCCGTCGGCATGACCCTCTGCCTGAGCAGCGTGGCCGTCATATTCTTCAGCCATCAGCACCAGGGCCTGCTGGTGTGGTTTCTCGTCGCCTATATCGCATTCTTCGCGATTTCGCAGGGCGCGGTCATCTGGGTGTATCTCAGCGAAGTGTTTCCCAACCGCGTTCGCTCGAAGGGACAGAGTCTGGGCAGCTCGACCCACTGGATCATGAACTTCGCCATCTCGCTGGTATTCCCCTATTTCGCGGCGCGCTTCGGCGGCGGATACCCGTTCGTGTTCTTTGCCGCCATGATGGCCCTGATGTTCTTCGTCGTGCTGTTCACCTTCCCCGAGACCAAGGGCGTCACGCTGGAACAAATGCAGCGCAAACTGGGGATTGAGTAACTAGGAGTCAGTAGCCAGTTGCCAGTAGTCAGCTATGGAGTTATGACGTTGGCCTTATGATGGATTGTCATCCCGAGCGAGGTCGCCGCGGCGACCGAGTCGAGGGACCTGCTTTAGTTTTCTGGGGAGTAGATTCGAATGAATCGCACTCGTTGTTTTCTCTTTTTTCTTCTCGTCTCAGGCTTTGCATTCACCCAATCACCCTCCACTCCTCCCGATCCCTACAAGCCAGTGCTTGATCGCCTGCAATCCATCACGGTCGTTCCCTTGCCGGCATGGCAAGCGCACGCCGCCGACCTGCCGCACAAAGAAGATCCAGCACTGGCCACCTCCGACTGGCAGCCGGTAAAGCTGAAAGAGGACTGGAAAGGCTCGCGCTGGCTGCGACTGACCTCCGGCATCCCGGCGCAGTTGAACGGCTACAGTTTGCAAGGGGCGCGCATTTCGCTCGACCTGCACGTCAGCAGCGACGATGCCATCCAGATCAGCGTCTTCTCCAACGGCAACATGGTGGCGCGCACTGATGAAGACGGCCAGGTGCCAATCACCTTGATCGAGAACGCCCAGCCGGGGCAAAAGCTTGTGCTGGCGGTCCGCGTCCTCGACTCTGGTGGCGGCGGCTGTTGTGGAGGTGACTCGACTCGCATCGAGCACGCCGAGCTTTCCATTCAGTCTCCTCCGGACCGCCCCGATCCCGCGCTGATGCGGCTGCAAATTCTCTCGGCCGAACCGGTCATTGCCGCATATCCCGACGGCAAGACCGAGCGCCAGCAGCAACTGGACTCGGCCGTGAAGGCCATCAATGTCGCCGCACTCGACCAAGGCGACCAGCAGGCCTTCGACGCCTCTTTGCGCGAAGCCCAGGCCAAGCTCGACGTGTTGCGGCCCTACATGAAGCAGTTCAGCATCGTCGCGGTCGGCAACAGCCACATTGACATGGCATGGTTGTGGCCATGGACGGAGACGGTCGAAGTCGTTCGCAATACCTTCGGCACCGCGCTGCAACTGATGCGCGAATATCCCGACTTCAAATTCACCGCCAGCACCGCGCAAGCCTACGAATGGATCGAAGAAAAGTATCCCGCGATGTTCCAGGAGATCCAGCAGCGGGTGAAAGAAGGCCGCTGGGAAGTCATCGGCGGCATGTGGGTCGAGCCCGACCTCAACATGCCCGACGGCGAGTCGCTGGTGCGCCAGGTCCTCTACGGCAAGCGCTACTTCCAGCAGAAGTTCGGCAAGGACATCAACATCGGCTGGAACCCCGACTCGTTCGGCTACAACTGGCAACTGCCGCAGATTTACAAGCGCTCAGGCATCGACTACTTCGTCACCCAGAAGCTGCTGTGGGCGTCGGAGTTCACCAAGTTCCCCTATCGCCTGTTCTGGTGGCAGGCGCCCGACGGCAGCCGTCTGCTGACCTACTTTCCCAGCGACTATGCCAATCAGATCGATCCGCAGAAGATGGCGCGCGACTCGGCCACCTACGGTCCGATGATGTGGAAGTACAACGGGGGAACGAACTCCGCGCCCGCGAGTGGCCTCGACATGATGTATCTCTACGGCGTGGGCGATCACGGCGGCGGTCCGACGCGCCAGGACCTCGACACCGCACTGCGCTGGCAGAAAGGGGATCTCGTCTATCCGAAAGTTAACTTCTCCACCGCGGCGCAATATTTTGCCGACCTGGAGAAGAACAAGAGCGAGCTGAAGATTCCGACCTGGGACGGCGAGCTGTACTTCCAATATCACCGCGGCGTGCAGACCACGCAGTCGGAGGAGAAGCGTGGCAATCGCCAGAACGAAGAGCTGGTGCTGAACGCGGAGAAGGTGGCGTCGATCGACACGCTGTTTGGCGCGACTTGGCCGCAGCAGAATCTCGACACCGCCTGGAAGGACATCCTCTTCAACCAGTTTCACGACATCCTGCCGGGCTCGGGCATCGCCATCAACTACGTGGACGGCGCGCGAAAGTATGCCGTGGCGTCGCGCATCAACAACGACATCATCCGCACGGGACTGAACGACCTCGCGTCGCGGGTGAAGTCGGACGGGGTGAGCGTGCTGGTCTTCAATCCGCTGTCGTGGAAACAGACAGGTGAGGTCCAATTCACAGCACAGTTTCCGGCCGCAACAAAGGGAGTGACGGCCATCGATCCGAATGGGAAAGTGCTGCCGGTCGAGGTGCTCCAGAACGATCCACAAAACGGCTGGGTGGTGTTGCGCCTACTGGCGGAGAACATCCCCGCGACTGGTTACAAGCTTATTCGCCTGGTTCCGCAGGAATCACCGCTGCCAAAACCAATTTTGATGGCAACCACCGACTCGCTGGAGAACAAATTCGTTCGCCTCAAGGTCGATCCCAAGACCGGCTGCATCACCAGCCTCTTCGACAAGCGCAGCAACACCGAAGCGCTCGCGTTACCGGTGCAAAGCGAAGGATCTCCGGCGGCATCGCCCGATGGGCTACCGTGCGGCAACCTGCTCCAGGCTTTTGTGGACAAGCCCAAGCGCTGGGACGCGTGGAACATCGACGCTGACTTCGTCAAGCAACATTGGGACCTGATGCAGGCCGACGAGGTGAAGCTGGTGGAGAACACGCCGCTGCGCGCCGTCATCCGCGTGAAGCATCACTTCCAGAAATCGAGCTTCGTGCAGGACATCACCATGTATCCCGACGTGCCAAGGGTTGACGTCCACATGCAGGCCGACTGGCACGAACAGCACATTCTGCTGAAGGTCGCGTTTCCGGTCAGAGCGGAGAGCAACAAGGCGACCTTCGAGATTCCCTACGGCAGCGTCGAGCGGCCCACCACGCGCAATACGCCGGCCGAGCAGGCGCAGTTTGAAGTTCCGGCGCTGCGCTGGGCCGACATTTCCGACGCCACCCATGGCTTCAGCCTGCTGAACGACAGCAAGTATGGATACGACGCCAAGGACAACGTATTGCGCCTGTCGCTGCTGCGCTCACCCACCTGGCCCGATCCTGAAACCGATCAGGGACAGCACGAGTTCACCTACTCGCTCTATCCGCATGGCGGCACCTGGCGCGAGGCGATGACCGTGCACCAGGGCTACGAACTGAATTATCCGCTGATGACGCAGACAACCACGCAGCATCCCGGCACGATGGCGGGCGAGAAGTCGTTCTTCGCCACGACGCAGGACAACGTGATCATCACGGCAATCAAGAAGGCCGCCGATGATGATGCGCTGATCGTCCCCTTCTATGAGTGGGCCGGGAAGAAGGGCGACGTCGTTCTCCAGCTTCCGTGGAGGGCGACGCAGGCTTGGGAGACAAACTTGATGGAAGTTGCGCCGGTCCCGCTCCAGTTGGATTCGACAGGCAATGCGGTGACCGTCCCGACGAACCCGTACGAGATCAAGACGGTGAAGGTGAAATTCGGGAGTCACTAATTGGGAAGGATATCCACGATGCGTTCAATCATGTCTAGTCTGGCATTGTGCCTTCTAGCCGTTTCGTCGTTTGCGGCCGACGCGGGAAAGCTGAAGGGAACCGTCACCGACCAGTCAGGCGCTGTCAGCGATCATGTCCTGGTTCGCGTCGAACATTGGGGTCTCGATCCAAGCACTCACCACTTTGTCGTTGACGAGAAGACAGCCTACACGGGATGGAAGGGAGAGTACTCCTTTGAGTTACCGGCGGGCGTATATGACATTTTTTTCTCAAGCGGCCCTTTCTCGCCAGTGGCCAAGAAAGTGGAAGTAAAGGGCGGAAAGGTCACCCTTCTCTCGCCAAGCATGAGGTACGACCGGCTCACAAAGTTCGTTGAATAGCCGGAGGCGAGCAGGGCAGCGCCGATCAGGGACGAGATCACTACAGCTACGTTTTCTCTTTTTCCTCACCCGGCTTGGCGGTGAGCGTCAATCCGAAGATGGACTGGCTGCCCACCCCAGCGACATTGCGGCCGCGCGGCTCCTCCGGCCCCGGCAGGTACAGCGTCTTGCAATGCTCGCAGCGATAGATCTCCATTTGATCGCCAAAGGCCTGCCGAACGTCGCCGCAGGCTTGCTCCAGAACGTCAGCCAAATAGAACCAGCGCTTTAAATGCCCGCCGCATAGCTTCCCTTTTTCATTGGGCTCGTTGCAGGCGCGCTGGAATTGCTTCTTGTACTTGAGCTTGTGCTTGGGAAGTTGTGGTGGCTCAGTGGCGCTCGTGTCAGGCATCCTCAGCAGTATCGCTGGTTGTCAGGAATATCTCAAGACCTGCTTGCGCGCTAGATTGTCACAGCGTTGGATTCTTCGTCGGTCGGGACATAGTAAACAAACGGCGAAACTACCTGGCGCTCGCGAATCGCTGCGCGCAGGTCCGCAAAGTCGCGGCTATGCACTAGCAGCTCGCGTCCCTCGATGAGTAGCCATTCACCAGAGTGCCTTGCAAGCTCCAAGGCATTCTCTTCGAGCCAATCCATCTCCGACGATTCAACACTTTCCGGCATTGTCGATCTCTCAGGTTGCCAGTGTATTACGTCCTCGAATACGCGTCATGTGGATAAGGCAGCATCTACAACGCTAATTGCGAATCGCCTGCACGAGCAACACGGCTCCAATCACGACCAGGCCAACATGCACGTACTTGAGATAGCCGTAGCCGTGGAGGCGGCGATTGATCGTTCTCCCGAGTAGTATCGCCGCCAAGGTGAGCGGTAGTGCCATCAAGTAATAACGGGTTACGGCGGGGACCCAGAGGCCGGCCAGCCAAAATCCTGCCATGCCAATGATGCTGGCGGGAAGAAAGTATCCCTGCAGGGTCGCGCGGAAATGTTGAGCGGACCAGCGGCGCATGGCACCGTAAATCGCCAGCGGCGGCCCGTTCATCCCGTAAGCCCCTCCGAGCACGCCGGCGCAGAATCCGAAGACGAGAAGCCACAACCGGCTGTCGCTATGCAATTCCGGAGGCCTTTGGCCGATCAGCGCATACGCCGAGAACGCCATGATGACCACTGCCAGGGCCGCTTTGACCAGGCGGTGATGCCCGCTGGTGAGCAGCAAGAGGCCCAGCGGAATGCCGAATAGCGTCGGGAGCACCAGCCATCCCATACTGCGCACATGGATCTTCCGCCAGTCCTGCGCAATGATCACCGCCGCGACGGTGATGGACACCAGAACGGCAAGCGGTGCAGCCACGCGGACCGGAATGCGCAGGGCGAGCAGCGGAACAGCAATGAGTGCCTCGCCAAATCCGAAAACCGAGCGAATCAGCGTGGCCACAAACACAACGATCAAGACGTACACGGTGGTGCCGTCCAATAGGTTCTCCATTGGCTACGGAATTTCTAGATCCGATTGCCACGCCGCAGCAGCCCCGCCGAGCGCAGGGCACCTTTCAGCTTTTTCCCCCAGCTTCTGGCAAAAAGCAGATCGATGAAGCCATCCATCTGCTCCTTGAGCCTGCGATCGTATCCGAACCACCAGACCTTCGGCATCCCGGGAAGCAGGTCCGTGTCCACGTACTTCACCTGGACCATCTCCGCCAGGCCCATCTTGCCGTGGGTTCGGCCAATGCCGCTGAGCTTGAAACCTCCGTGCGGCGCCTCCGCAATGCCAAAGCACGAGATCACGTCGTTGATCATCACCGTGCCGGCTTTGATCCGCTTGGCCATCGCCTCGCCGCGACGGCGGTTGGTGGTCCAGACACTGGCGGCCAGCCCGAAATCGCTGTCATTGGCCAGGTGAATGGCCTCCTCGTCGGTGTCGAAGGGCGCCACTGGAAGCACGGGGCCGAAGGTTTCCTCCTGGATGATGCGCATGTCCGGCGTCACGTCGGCCAGCAGAGTCGGCGCGTAGAAGTTTGGCCCGAGTTCGGTCAGGCGTTTTCCGCCCCGCAGCAAGCGCGCGCCATGCAGGACAGCGTCTCGCACATGTTCGTCCACAATGCGCAACTGGCGCTCGTGAATGAGCGGCCCCATTTCAACCTCTGACCCAATTCCGTTGCCCACACGCAGCTTGGCGATCTTGTTGCTGCAAGCTTCGAGGAACTTTTCATAAAGGCTGCGATGGACGTAACAGCGCTCGACCGAAAGGCACGTCTGGCCGGCGTTCATGAACGCGCCCCACAAGGCCCCGCTGGAAGCAATCTCCACGTCGGCATCGTCGAGCACGATCATGGGATCTTTCCCGCCCAGTTCCAGCACGACGGGCAACAGCTTTCGCGCAGCGGCTTCAGCGACGCGTTTGCCGGTCGCAACACTGCCGGTGAAGATCAGCTTGTCGATGGGCGCATCGATCAAGGCCGCGCCGGCGGCGCCCTCTCCGATCATCACTTGCATGAGATTGGGGTCCAGGCCCGCTGCCAGAAGCAGCCGCTGCAGCTCCAGCGCGATCAACGGCGTGAATTCCGACGGCTTCAGGACGACCGCGTTGCCCGTCACCAATGCGCCGAGCGTTTCCGTAGCGGCGGTGGAGAACGGATAATTCCACGGCGAGATAATGCCGATTACGCCAAACGGCGAGCGCAGCAACTTGCCGCGCTTGGTCTTCATGGCGAGATTGGCGTGTGGCAGCGGTTCCTCGCGCAGGAAGTCGTGCGCGTTGCGAATGCAAAACTGGGTTGCGTCCAGGACGACCAGAACTTCGGTGGTAAGCGCTTCGACTGCCGGCTTACCGGCTTCGCGGCAAATCAGGTCGGCAATCTGATCGCGCTGCTCGCTGAGCAGGCGCTGGAATCGCCGCAACAGCGCGACTCGGTCCTGCAGCGGAGTTGCCGCCCATGCAGGCTGGACTTGTTTTGCGCGCAGGACGGCTGCCTGTACATCGCTCGGAGTGACGCAAGCCAACTCAGCCAGCGCTTCTCCCGTCGCGGGATTCGTGCTGACAATGGTCGCGTTTCCGACGGCAGCTTTGGTTTCGGTTGGCATCGTGCTCAATATTCAACGCTCACCAGATAGAGTCCGCAAGCGGCGGCAGTAGGTCCGGCCGCGCTGCGATTGCGAGCGTCGAGAATTGCAGACACATCCTCGATCTGCAACGCGCCTTTTCCCACCTGCAAGAAAGTACCGACCAGGTTCCGTACCATGTGGTGCAAGAAACCATCTCCGCGCACAGTGTAAACCAGCTCCTCGTCGGTTCTCATCCACTGCGAAGAATGAATGGTGCGTACATTCGTCGTGATTCCAGAATGGGAAGCTGCTGCTTCCCTGCCCTCCGCCATACGTGCGCTACGTTCCGGGTCGGAAGCCGCAAACGAAGTGAAGTCGTGTTGGCCGACGACATGCTCCGACGCGCGAATAAGCGCCTCTTCGTTCATGGGGTAGGGGTCATGAAAGATATATCTCGCCAGGAATGGCGGGCATATGTCCTTGCGATAAATGCGATAGCGGTAGGTTTTCGCCTTGGCGGAGTGCCGCGCGTGGAAGTCGTCGGCAACCACCTCCACGCCATTCACCCGCACCGAAGCAGGAAGCACATCGTTCAGCGCGATGACCAGGTTTCGCTCTGGAATCGGACTCTCCAGCCTCACCGATGCGACCTGGGCCCACGCATGGACACCCGCATCAGTGCGCCCCGAGCCCTGCGGCAATACCTCTTCGCCGGTGAGCCGCTGAAGGCACTCCGCCAGCGTGCCCTGCACGGTCCGCAGTCCCGGTTGGACTTGCCATCCGTGAAACTCCGATCCGTCATAGGCCAGCGTGATTTTGAGATTGCGGCTCACATCATTCCCAGCAGGCAAAATAGGGGCTGGCGCGAGTGTTGCGATCTGTTAAGCAGTGTAAAGCTGTGCATAGCATCCCCAAGCAGTGGCAGTGTGTCAGCTATACTATGACATTTCCTGCTGCTTACGAGGTTGGTAACGGTTTCCCCGCCTCTGCGGCGTCATCTGAGATCGATTCCTCGCGAGTTCTGCCGCATCAGAGATAAGGCGACAGGAAGCATGTGAATAACGCGAAACCCAAAGTACTCTGACGCAATTTTTCTGGAGACGAAAGAATGTCTGGTTCTAGGTCCGTCAGGCTGGTCCGCTCAATCCTGGTATCCACATTTCTGCTGGGGGCACTTGCCACCGCAAGTTTTGCCCAGAACGCATCGCCGCAAGCCGCGCCCAACAACCCGCCGCTGACTCCGCTGCCTCAGGCGCCGGCGCCGCAGCACAATGCGCGTGCTTATTCCGATCAGGACTACACCCGGGGCAAGCGGCAATTTCCCAATCCGTTCGTGGTTTATACGGTGCGCGACGTAGCTCCCTTGAACGTGACCAACTCCGCCCGCATCGATCAGTTGATGAAAGATGGCAACATGTACTTGTCGCTGAATGACGCGGTCGCAATGGCGCTGGAGAACAACCTTGACATCGGCATTCAGCGCTACAACCTGTCCATTGCCGATACCGACATTCTGCGGACGAGTTCGGGAGCGTTTGCGCTCGGCGTGAATACCGGCTTGGTCCAGGGCACCCCCGGCGGAGCCACCGGTACGACGTCGGCTGGCGGCACTGGCACCTCCACCACGGGCTCCACCGGCGGCGGCGCAGGTGGCACCACCATCGGAGTTGGCGGGGCCGGTGCGGGAGTGGGAGGCATTGTCGCGTCCACGCAGGGCGAAGGCCCCCCGCTTGACAGTTATGATCCCGCGATCTCGGGAACGGTATCGATTGAGCACGCCACCACGCCCGAGGCCAATACCATCTTTACGGGCACCAATGTTCTGACCCAAAACACGACCACCGCCAACTTCCTCTACACCCAGGGGTTTTCTACCGGGACCTTGATGACGGTGGGTTTCAATAACGCCCGCGCGGCGTCGAATTCCCTTTTCAATACTTTGAATCCTACCCTGACCCCGAACTTCCGCTTCGAACTGCGCCAGCACCTGCTCTCGGGATTCGGCTACGATCCCAACCTGCGCTGGATCCGCATCGCCAGAAACAACCGGGAAATCGAAGATGTGACTTTCCGGCTGCAGGTCATCCAGACGGTTTCGCAGATCGAGAACATTTACTGGGACCTGGTCAATGCTTACGCCAACGTGACCGTGCAGCAGCGCGCCCTGGATCTCACCAACAAGACGCTTTCCGACAATCAGAAGCAAGTGGCCGCCGGGACGCTGGCTCCGCTGACTGTGGTCCAGTCGCAGAGTGCCGTGGCCACGGCCAAGCAAAACCTGATTACCGCGCAGGTAAATCTGCAGTTGCAACAACTGCTTATGAAGAACGCGATCACCCGCAACATGGCAGACCCCATGCTCGCCGTTGCGCCTGTAATTCCCACCGACACCCTGAGCACATCCGAACCGTACGAGGTGCGGCCGGTGGAGGACCTGATCGACGAGGCCTTGAAGCAACGTCCCGAAATCACCAGCGCCCGCCTCACCCTCACCAACAACGAAATCTCCCGCAAGTCGATTCGCAACCAGCTGCTGCCGACAGTCGATTTGTACGCTTTCTACGGCGCCTCCGCGTTGGCGGGACCACAGAACCCGCTGTGCACCGAGGTGAATCGGGGCTGCCCGCCGCCGGGAACAATTCCCACCACGGGATACAGTGACTCGTTCGGCAATCTGTTCAACAGCAGCGCACCCGACAAAGGAGTCGGAATCAACATCAACATCCCGCTGCGCAATCGGCAGATTCAAGCCGACCAAGTGCGCTCAGTGTTGGAATATCGCCAGGCGCAAATGAGTTTGCAGCAAACCGAAAACACCATCCGGCTGCAAGTTCGGCAGGCGCAATTCGCCATGCAACAGAACTACGTGGGACTGCAAGCGGCCCTGGCGGCGCGCGACTACGCCGCCCAGAGCCTGGATGCCGAGCAGAAAAAACTGCGCATGGGAGCGTCCACCAGCACGCTGGTGTTGCAATCGTCCTCCAACTTGACTCAGGCGGAGTCCAACGTCCTCGCTGCCGCCACCAATTACGAGAAGTCGAAGGTGCAGCTCGATTTATCCACCGCCGAGACGTTAGCGAAACTCGGCATTGACATGTCTGACGCAGAAGCCGCCCAGGTGAAACATCCGCCGAAAGTGCCTGGTGTTGTGCCAGCGAATACCAATGACCTGACCCAGCCCAACTTGACGCCCATTCAGGTTCCTGGAGTGACGCCCGCGCCGCAGGCGACTACGCCACCGCAAACCCCGGAGCAGACACCGCCGCCGGAGCCAACGCAACCGCCGCAACACTAGCTGCGTTNNCCTTCCTCGCATCTACTAGCATGTAGGGTTCGTGTTCCAATGGGGTAACCGATGTCTGATAGCCGCAAGCCTGACGGGAAAGCTCTGGCCGAATCGCCGGTCACCGATCTCTTCGAGAATGGCCGCCATCCGTCCGAGTCGGAGAAGCAATGGGCGGAGAAGACGCTCGCTCCGAATCTGGAGAGAGGGCCGGAGAAGCCGATCGGCGCGCCCACGGGCGTCAACGTCGACGAGCACGGTCACGCGCGCTACACCACCATCTCTGGCCTGCCGATTCGCCGGCTCTACACGCCCGCCGATCTTCCTGCCGACTGGAAGTACGAAGACTACCTGAATTATCCCGGCCAGCCGCCCTTCACGCGCGGCATTCATGCTTCCGGATACCGCGGCAGGATGTGGACCATGCGCCAGTTCTCCGGCTTCGCTTCGCCGGAGGAGACCAACGAGCGCTACAAGTATTTGCTGGCCCACGGCGGCGGCGGCCTCTCCGTCGCATTCGATTTGCCCACGCTGATGGGCTATGACAGCGATCATCCCTTCAGCGAAGGCGAGGTCGGCAAGTGCGGCGTGGCCATCGATTCGCTGGAAGACATGGAGATCCTGTTCAGTGGCATTGATCTGGAAAAGACGACGGTCTCCATGACCATCAATTCGCCGGCGTCGATCTTGTGGGCGATGTACCTCGTGGTTGCGGAGAAGCAGGGCGCCGATTGGAAGAAGATTTCCGGCACCATTCAGAATGACATCCTGAAGGAATACATCGCGCAGAAGGAATACATCTATCCGCCCGCGCCTTCGATGCGGCTGGTGATTGACACCTTCGAGTTCGGTTCCAAGTTCACGCCGCGCTTCAACACGATTTCGATCAGCGGTTATCACATTCGCGAGGCCGGCTCGACCGCGCTGCAGGAGTTGGCGTTCACCGTTTACGACGGCGTGGAGTACGTGGAATGGGCGCGCCGTCGCGGGCTCGACGTGGACGAGTTTGGCCCGCGGCTCAGCTTTTTCTTCAACGCGCACAACGATTTCTTCGAGGAACTTGCGAAGTACCGGGCCGCCCGTAAGATCTGGTATCGCCTGATGAAGGACCGCTTCAAGGCCAAGAACCAGCGCACTTGGCTGATGCGATTCCATACCCAAACCGCGGGCGTCTCGCTGACCGCGCAGCAGCCCCTGAATAACATCGCGCGCGTGGCCCTACAGGCGCTGGCCGCGGTGCTGGGCGGGACGCAATCGCTGCACACCGACTCCTACGACGAAGCCCTGGCGCTGCCGACCGAAGAGGCGGTGCGCATCGCCCTGCGCACGCAACAGATCATCGCGTACGAATCGGGGGTGGCGCAGACCGTCGATCCCCTGGGCGGCTCCTACTTCCTGGAACGCCTCACCCTCGACATGGAGAAGGGCGCGTTCGATTACTTCGAGAAGCTGGATGCCATGGGCGGCATGGTCGCGGCCATCGAGAAGGGCTATCCGCAGAAGGAGATCGCCGAGGCCAGCTACCAATTCCAGCGCGCCACCGAAGCGCGGGAGAAAATTACGGTCGGCGCCAACGATTTTGTCGTCGAGGAACCGGCGCCCAACATCCTCTACATCGGCGAAGAGGTCGCACAGGCGCAAAGCAAGAAGCTGAATGCGTTGCGTGCCCGCCGCTCCAATGACGAAGTTCGCCGCTGCCTCGATGCGTTGCGGAAAGCCGCCGCGCAGGAACCGAAGGCCGGCGAGAACGGCCAGGTCTCACCGGCCAACACCATGCCCTTCATCGTGGACGCCGTGAAGGCCTACGCGACGGTGGGCGAGATTTGCGAAGCGCTGCGCGACGTTTACGGAACGTACACCGAAACCGCGTTTGCGTGAGCAGCAAGCTATCAGCCCTCAGCTATCCGCTTTCAGCCAGACCGCGTCGGCACCTCTACGCAGAAACGTGCGCCCGATGATGGTTGGCCTTGCCGGAGTGCTTACTCGCCATCCGGACATGACCGCGATGAGCAACGTTTGCAGTCTTGTGGGCGCTTTGCGCCTTCGAGCCGTGTCCATTTGCGTGCGCGGTTTGCGCTTGATCGTAGTGGTCGGGGTCAACTTCTTGCTGAGCCTGCGCCACTATGGAGAACGTTGGGAAAACCCCAATTGCCAACATGAGAGCTAGTAGCCTGAACAGTTTCACGATTTTTCTCCTCGAAGGGCGTGCCTTTGTAGGTAGCAAGCTGAGTTCCAGTCGCAGCATGGGCGAGATGAGGCTCTCTCGTGCACGCTAAGTGATTGACGGGACATGGGCCGGACCATTGCGCAAGGCCTAAATTCATTGGCGGGGGGAAAATCAGCGGCGCAGAATCCTATCTCAACGGATAGAGGCCCTATCTAAGTGGATAGCCAGGTGGCTGGAAGGGTACCTGATACGAGTCTAATCTGCGACTATCGAGCAATAACTGTTGCTTGACCGGTTAGGATTTTAGTCCGACCGCCCGCGCCAGTTTCGCCTGCCGGTCATCGAAGGTCCAAAATCGCTCAGCGCCGAGCTCCAGCGCTGAAGCGACATGCAGGGTATCTAACGTTCGCAAGGCGACGCGGCTCGCATACTGCTGAGTGAGTTGCACGCACCGCTCGAAGGTCATCTCCGGCAGGGTCACCTCGGTCCAGAAGCGCGATTCTCGGTCGCGCTGAAAATGCGCGTATACCTTTTGCGCCTCACCGGCAGAAATCTTCTTCATGAAAAGTTGCTGTGCGACAGCGTTCGCCAACTCCGCGCGATGAAGTGGCGTTAGCGAAACACGGGCGTGTTGGGCTGCGAGACGCCGCGCTTGCGTGAAGTGCCGGTCGGGCAAATAGAGCGAGACGAAGAAGCTCGAGTCGGCGTAGATGCTCAATAGCGTGCCCGTCTCCGCTGTTCGATCAGCATATCGACGGAGTTAAGGATCCTGTCCCCAAAGATCTCCTTCGCCCGAGCGGCGAAGTCGGGCATCTCGACGGGGGGTTGATCTCCGTTGGCAGGAACAATGCGAGCAATGAGCCGATCTCTCTCGTGCAATTCGACTGTCTGGCCGGCGCGCAACCAGGCTTTCAGGCGCCGGGTGTCCCGGAGCTCACGAATATTCACGGAAGGCATGGGCCTTAATGTGCCACATAATGTGGCACAACGTCAAGGTCTTCGGTGACGCGGCTCACTTACCAAAGCGCTATCCAGGGTTTATGATTCATTGTTCGGCCGAGAGTGGATGGACCGCAGGTCCTCGACTCGCCTGCGGTGGCGGGCTGGCTCGGATGACCGGCGAATAGCGAAAGGCGAAGAGCGCCACATGTCCCCTGACCGCAAAATCCGCGTACTGGTTGCCAAGCCCGGCCTCGACGGCCACGACCGCGGCGCTAAAGTGATTGCCCGCGCCTTGCGCGATGCCGGCATGGAAGTGATTTANNCACAATGCCATCGTGCCGCGGGTGATGGACCTGCTGAAGCAAAATCAGATGGACGACGTGCTGGTGCTGGTGGGCGGCATTATTCCCGATCAGGACATCGAACCGCTGAAGAAGGCTGGCGTCTCGGCCATCTTCCAACCGGGCACTCCGATGGATTCCATCATTGAGTTCATCCGCGCCAACGTGAAGTCGCGGGGCGTGCCGGCAAATACCTAGTTCATCACAGAGACACAGCGGCGCAGAGAAAGAGCGGGCTCTCTCTGAGTTGTCATCACGAACGGCCTTAGACCGTGAGGGATCTGCTGTTTTCCTTTTCATCGCTCCGGTGCAAGCAAAAGCAGATTCCTCACTTCGCTCGTAATGACAATTTCAGAAACGCTCACGCCGGCAAAATAAACCCGTCAATCGTTCGCAGAGGGGGTTGCAACGCCCCGACGGTGACGCTCTCCTTCATCACCTTCTGCAGCGCCACTTGGAACTGGTCCATCTCCTCGCGCGTTCCAACCGTGATGCGGGTATAGGTTGGCATCAGCGGCCAGATGCGGCCAATGAAGACGTTCTGCCGGGCCATGGCGGCGATCACCTCTTGCGCCGGCCGCTTGGTATCGAGCATGAAGCAGTTGGATACCGACGGAATGTAGGAGTATCCGTTGCGATCGAGCCACTGGAAAGTTTCCTCGCGGATGTCTGCGTTGATGCGCTTGCGCTCGGCCACCAGTCGCGTGTCTTTCAGGCTCGCCGACGCTGCGGCGACGGCAGTTACCGGCATGGGATTGCCTCCGCCGTAATCCTCGAGCTTTTGCATCAGGTCGGGCCGGCCGATGGCCAATCCGCAGCGCAAGCCCGCCATCCCATAGAGCTTCGAGAAAGTGCGCAACACGATCAAGTCATGGCCCGATGTGACCAGATCAATGGCCGAAGGCGCATTGCAAAAGTGAATGTAGGCCTCGTCCACCAGCACGATCGAACCTTTGGGCTTGTTCTGCAGCAGGTACTCGATGTCGGAATGGCTGGTCAGGGTTCCGGTTGGATTATTCGGCGAGCAGACATAGAACACACCCGCGTCGGGAGCGGCAGCGATCATGGCCCTCACGTCGTGCGCATGAGTCTTGGTGAGCGGCACCTTGACCACCCGCGCGCCGGAACTCTTCGCCGCATACATCCCAGCTTCGTATCCGGGATCGGCAGTCACGTAGCTAGCCCGGGGCGAGGTGAAAGCCATCACGGTGTAGTGCAGCGGCTCGGTCGAGCCGGCAAAAATCCTGACATGGTCCGCTTTCACGCCGACGCCTTGTGCGAAGAGGCCAACGAATTCCTCGGTCAAGCGGAAGCGATAACGGCCAGCTTCCGGCATGATCGCCGCCACCGCGCTGCGCGCGGCTGCACACGGGCCAAGTGGATTTTCGTTGGCGTTGATCCGGACCCCGCCGACGGGCGCGTACGGCAACTCCTGCGCGTACGCCAGCATGGGCTCGGTCACGACGCGCAACGCCAGTGCTGCGGACGCAGCACTAGAAACCTGCAAAAACGATCTGCGGGAGAAAGAATTCAGGCTTCGATGGTGCGCCATTGGCCACCCTCCTCTTGACTTTGTGAACGACATCTTAACGCTTTTCCGGCTAATCCGCCGCAGCATGGCGGCTCGCCGGAGCAGATGCCAGCGACGATGCCGCTCCGATGCCGGCCGTTTGCTACTCTAGCTCCCGGTGCATCCCGCTTCCCAAGAAACTCTGTACTCTCGCGAGCCGCGTGGCAGCGCCGTCGTTCTGCGCCTGGTCTCCGACGATGGCACGAACCGCCTGACGCGCGCCCGGGTGCGGGCCCTCACTGCTGCCGTCGAGGAACTTGCGGCACATCCGCCCGCGCGCCTGGTGATCGCCGGCAATGCGAGGTTTTTCTCGGCAGGCGCCGACCTCAACGAGATCGCAGCGCTGACCGGCGCGGAAGCCTTTCGTTTCGCGCAGATGGGTCAGCGCTTGATGACCGCCGTCGCTGGCTTCCCCGCTCCCACCATCGCCGTGATTCAGGGCTACTGCATGGGGGGAGGACTGGATCTCGCGCTGGCCTGCGATCGCCGCATCGCCAGCGCTCATGCGCTGTTTGGACATCGCGGCGCGGCCCTCGGCCTGATCACCGGGTGGGGCGGGACACAACGCCTGCCGCGACTCGTCGGCAAAGCCCGCGCGCTACAAATGTTCCTGGCGGCGGAAAAGCTGCACGCGCCGCAAGCCTTGCAGTGCGGATTGGTGGAGGCGATTGTAGCCGATCCGCTGGCAGCGGCGTTGCAGCCAGCGCCGTAGCGGAATGGATTATGCGGTAGCAGGTCCGCCGCCTGCGCTATGCTCTAGCAATGGGCTCCCGCTTGCCACCCGGCGATCAGAAGCTGGTGCAGATTATCGATTCGGCCCTCGCCGATACGGCCCGCCGCAGTGGCGAGTGGTTGGTTTGCAAGCTGGGATGCACGCAGTGCTGCGTGGGAGCTTTCGCCATCAATCAGCTCGACGCGCTTCGGTTGCAGCGAGGGCTCGCTGAATTGGAAATGGCCGAACCGGCCCGCGCCGCGCAAGTCCGCGAACGCGCCCGCGCGTCGATTGCCCGGTTCTCACCGGACTTCCCCGGAGATCGGAAGACCGGCATTCTGGATGAGGGCGAGACAGCCGAGGCGCGGTTCGAAGAATTTGCCAATGACGAACTTTGCCCCGTCCTCGATCCTCAGACTGGGATGTGTGACCTGTACGCTGCTCGGCCGCTCACCTGCCGCGTCTTCGGACCGCCCGTGCAATCCGAAGGTGGTTTAGGTGTCTGCGAGCTGTGCTATCACGGCGCCAGCGAAGCAGAGATCGCCGCCTGCGAGATGGCAGTCGATCCCGAAGGGATAGAGCCGGCGTTGCTCGACGAACTGGAACGAAGCACCGGCCGGCGAGGCAGAACCATCGTGGCGTTTGCGGTAGGACTATAGTCGGTGTCGGCCTTGCATTGCGTGCCGTCGCTCCCTGCTTTATCGTAGTTAGTTTGCCCCTCACTCATCATGACCGACCATAGCCATCATTCCGGATCGCCCGCCGCGTTCGAAACCAAAGTAAAAAGCGACTCGGCACGCTTCGAACGCAACCTGAAAGCCATGGCCGAAATGGTGGCCAACGTTCGCAATGAAGAGCAAATTATCGCCCAGGGTGGCGGCGATAAGGCGATCGAATCCCAACACAAGAAAGGCCGCCTGACCGCGCGCGAGCGCATTGCGCTGCTGATCGATCCCGGCACGGAGTTCTTCGAGATCGGCGGCTTCGCGGCCTGGGGAATGTACGAAGAGTGGGGCGGCGCACCCTCCGCCGGTGTGGTGATTGGCTTGGCGCGGGTGCAAGGGCGGCTGGTCATGCTCATCGTCAATGACGCTACCGTGAAGGCTGGGGCGTTCTTTCCCATCACCGCCAAGAAGGTGATTCGCGCTCAGAACATCGCCATTGAGAACCACATTCCCACGATTTACCTGGTGGATTCAGCCGGAGTATTTCTGCCCTTGCAGGAAGATGTTTTTCCCGACACAGACGATTTTGGCCGCGTCTTCCGCAACAACGCGGTGATGTCGGCGATGGGCATTCCGCAGATCGCCGCCATCATGGGCATGTGCGTGGCGGGCGGAGCGTATCTGCCGCTGATGTGCGATCACATCCTGATGACCGAAGGCAGCGGCCTGTTTCTCGCCGGACCGGCGCTGGTGCAGGCCGCCATCGGCGCGAAATACTCGGCCGAAGAACTCGGCGGCGCGAAGATGCACTCGCAAATCAGCGGCACGGTGGACTTCCGCGAGCCTGACGACCAGTCGTGCCTGGCGCGCATTCGCCTGCTGGTGGACAAAATGGGTAATCGCCAGCTCGGCGTCTTCGACCGCAAGAAGCCGGAAGAGCCACGGTTCGCCGCAGAAGAAGTCTACGGAATTTTCGATGGCGATCCCGCGCGTCAGTATGACATGAAGGAGATCATCGCGCGCATCGTGGACGGCAGCCAGTTTGGCGAGTACAAGGCCGAATACGGCGAGACGGTCTTGTGCGGCTATGCGCGCATTGGCGGCTTCGCGGTGGGGATTGTCGCCAATCAGAAGACGCACGTGCACCAGATCGACCATAGCGGCAACAAGCGCACCGAGTTTGGCGGCGTCATCTATACCGAGTCGGCGGAAAAGGCGGCGCGCTTCATTATGGATTGCAACCAGAACCTGGTGCCGCTGCTCTTCCTGCACGATGTGAATGGCTTCATGGTGGGACGCGACGCCGAGTGGAGCGGCATCATTCGCGCCGGAGCGAAGATGGTGAACGCGGTGTCGAACTCGGTGGTGCCGAAGATCACGGTGATTGTCGGCGGCTCGTTCGGCGCCGGGCACTACGCCATGTGCGGCAAGGCTTACGATCCGCGCTTCCTGTTCGCGTGGCCGACGGCGCGGTACGCGGTGATGGCGGGGGCTTCAGCGGCGGGAACGTTGGTGGAGATCAAGATCAAGCAACTGGAGCGCGGCGGCAAGAAGCTGAGCGAGGAAGACAAGAAGAAGCTGTCCGACGAAGTGAAGGCGACCTACGACGAGCAAACCGATCCACGATACGGCGCGGCGCGGCTGTGGATCGACAAGATCATCGATCCGGCGGAAACGCGCGAGGCGATCATCATCGCGTTGGAGGCGGCGGCGCTGAATCCCGAGGTGGCGAAGTTCAATGTGGGGGTGCTGCAGACGTAGGCGCGCGGAGCGCGCCGGGCTGTCAGCTATCAGCCGTCAGCTCTCGGCTAAGGCTTGAGCCGCGAAGCGATGTCGCGCCATCGAAGGTCATTTACCACAGAGACACAGAGGGCACGGAGTTTTGATTTCCATTTCGAGCCAGTTGCTTGAGGCTGATGGCTGATAGCTGACGGCTGAGAGCTAGTTGCTAATGGCTGATTCCATCAAACTCATTGAATGTCCCCGCGATGCCTGGCAAGGGCTGCCTGGGCAGATTCCTGCGTCGGTCAAGGTCGAGTACCTGAAAGCCTTGATTGCTGCGGGATTCAAGCACATTGACGCCGTGTCGTTTGTCTCGCCTAAGGCGGTCCCGCAGATGGCCGACTCGGAGACGGTGATGAGCGAGCTTGATCCGCCGGATGACGTCGAGATCATCGCCATCGTGGTCAACGAACGCGGGGCCGAGCGCGCCATCGCCACCGACGCGGTGCGGACCCTGGGCTTCCCGTATTCGCTTTCGCCGACATTCCTGAAGAACAACCAGAACCAGACGCTGGAAGAGAATCTCGACATTCTGGAAAAGATTAAGGCGAAGGCCGATAACAGTGGGCTCGACACGATGGCCTACATCTCGATGGCGTTCGGCAATCCCTATGGCGATCTGTGGAACGTCGACGAATTGATTGAAGGGATCAGCCTGCTCGCCGATATGGATTTGCAGGCCATTTCGCTCGCCGATACGGTAGGATTGGCGACGCCGCAGCAGATCGCCGACTTGCTGGGCCCGGTGCTGGAGAAATTCCACGGGGTCGAGATTGGCGTGCATCTGCACAGCCGTCCGGATGATGCGGCGGCAAACGTTTTGGCGGCTTATGATGCCGGATGCCGGCGATTCGACTCCGCCATCGGCGGCATGGGCGGCTGTCCCTTTGCGCAGGATGTGCTGGTGGGTAATATCCCGACTGAGAAATTGCTGGACGCGCTGAAGAGCCGAGGCGCCGACTTGCCGCTGAAGAAGCCGATTACCGAGCCGTTCCGCCTGGCGGTGGAGATCGCGAACAAGTTCAGCGGGCCGAAGATGTGAGAAGAAGCAATTAGCAGTTGGCAATTAGCAATTAGCAATTAGCAGAAATCGCCATTGATATTGGCGGTGTGGAATCGATCAGCCGCGCAGCGGCGACATTTGTTTTAGCCGTGAGCGTAAGCCCGCGGTCAATTTGAGCATTGGACTCAGCCGCGGAGCGGCGGCACTGCATAATAGAGACGCTTTTGAGGCATGCCTGAATCCCTTCAACACTACGCGACTCTCGTCCTCGCCTACGACGGCCCCGTTGCGACCGTCACCCTGAACCGGCCGGAGAAGCGCAACGCCATCAGCTACGAGCTCATTGGCGAGCTGCTGCGCGCCCTGGAGGAGATCGAGCAATCGGCGGCACAAATCGTCATCCTGACGGGTGCGGGCCAGGCGTTCTGCTCGGGCATGGACCTGGACAATTTGCGCTCCATCATCGGCCGCAGCGAAGAAGAAAATCGTGGCGACTCACAGATGATGGCACATCTCTTTCGCACCTTGTATGAGTTTCCCAAGGTCACCATCGCCGCGGTGAACGGGGCCGCCGTCGCTGGTGGCTGCGGATTGGCTACCCTCTGCGATTTCACCCTGGCCTCTTCCCAAGCCAAGTTCGGCTATACCGAGGTCCGGATTGGCTTCGTGCCGGCGATCGTTTCGGCCTTCTTGCTGCGCCAAGTCGGCGAGAAACATGCGCGCGACTTGTTGTTCACCGGCCGGATCATTGGCGCCGAAGAAGCCCTGCGCATAGGGCTGGTCAACGAAATGGTTGCGCCCGAGCAGCTTCTGGAACGCGCCCGCGAGCTGGCGGCGACCTTGCTGAGCAACAGTCCCGCGTCGCTGCTGGCGACCAAGCGCCTGCTCACGCGCTACGCGGCGGAGGGTCTCGACCGGGAAATCGCGGCTGCTGTGGACGAGAACGCGCGCATCCGCAGGACGGCCGATTTTCGGGAGGGTGTAAGCTCGTTCCTGGAGAAGCGAAGTCCGCGCTGGACAGGAAAATAGCCGGTGGAGAGCCTGGCGAACTCACCCAGTCAGAACCACGGGCCTGGGGCAAGCCAGTGGGGTTATCCAGAGATAAAGACCACTTGCGATAGAATTGGCGGTACCTTAAATTGCAATCCAGCGTGAGCGGAACAGGCCACGTCTCTGTTGTCACGAAGCGTCGCTGCAAGCAGTATTGCTGTCAGAGTTCACCAGGGAGAGTCATGATGACATTTCGTCCGCATTTCATTGCAGCAGTAATGCTGCTTTCCACTATGGTCTACGCCCAGTCTTCGTCACCGGCAGCGAAGCCGCAGGGGCCGGCTGCGGCAAAGGCATCCAGCAGCTATGCCGCTTACCCGGTTATGAGCCCAGCGGCCGAGGAGCGTGCCAGGAACCTCTTTGACATGTTCAAAGCCGGCAAAGCGAGCGCGATCTGGGCCACGTATCCGGCGGAAAGCAGAAAGAATGCCGAGAACGGGCGGAAATTCACAGCCACCCTCGAGCAGTTGAAAGCAAAACTGGGCCCGGAGACAAAAGTGGTGACGGAGAATATCTCTCCCTTCCTGCTGAAACGAGCTACGATTTACTCGCGGCTGTCGGAGTTCGCAAACACCAAGGTCCAGGTGACGACTGTGGTCATGATCAACGAGGATGGCGGCACCGATGGTTTCACGGTCAGGCCGCTGTCTTCGCCCCCCGAAGGCCATAATGCCGGCTACAAGGACACCACCAGGTTGAAGCTGCCCTTCTCCGGCCAGTGGCTGGTGTATCAGGGCGGACACGGCGTCTTTGACAACGCCTATCAGATGAGCGAGGACCGGCAGTTTGCCATGGATTTTGTTCTGCTGAAGAACGGGAGTCCTTTTGAAGGCGACGCAACCACGAACGAACAGTTCTACTGCTTCGGCCAGCCGGTGTTGGCCCCGGCCGACGGTCGGGTGGTTCGCGTGGTCAATGACATCGGCGACAATGCTCCCGGCAAGCCCAGCCAGGATAAGCCGAATGGAAATATGATCCTGATCGCGCACAGCGGCAACGAATATTCGCTGCTGACGAACCTCAAGCAAAATAGCGTTAAGTTGAAACATGACGACATGGTCAAGCAAGGCGATCCGGTGGGAGAGTGTGGCAACTCGGGCGCTTCGGTGGCTCCCAGAGTGCACTACCAGTTGCAGAATTCGACGGGGTTCCCCACCGTCGAGTCCTTGCCCGCGCAATTCGTTGACTACATCGCGGACGGCAAGCCCGTGCCCGTAGGTGAGGTGGTACGAGGACAGACAGTCAGCAACGGAGCTGCCTCCAGCACCCCACCACCGCCGGAGAAAAAATAAGGCTTCGCATGCCAGCCCGGTCGGAAGCTCAAGTGTACGAGACCAGGTTTCGGGTGCGCTATGCGGAGACCGACCAGATGGGTGTGGTCTATCACTCCAACTTCATCATCTGGTTTGAGGTGGGCCGGGTGGAGATGCTGCGCCAGATGGGCTTCACCTATAGCGAAATGGAAAAGCAGGACGGCACCCATATTGCCGTCGTGGAGATGCGGTGCCGCTACAAGGCCCCAGCCCGCTACGATGACATGGTCACCATCCGGACGCGCCTGGTGAACGTGCGCGATTCCCTGTTGCATTTCGGCTACGCGGTGGTGCGCGACGAAGACGGCATCCTGCTGGCCGAGGGTGAGACCGTGCATCTGGTGGTGGATTCGGAATTCAAACGGATCCCGTTGCCGCAAAAGTACCTGGCGTCGTTTTTGCAGGCGGCGGGAAAGAACTGAGGCGAGCGGCGAGTGGGGCGCCGCCAAAATTGTGGGGGCCAGGCCTCGGACAATTGGCTGCGGAACTTGCAACTAAGTTGGTATCGCGTTTAGCAACTCGAAACTGATCTCTACTCCAGAATGCAAGCACTCCACATCGACGGCAACAGTCTAAGCCTCGACGACCTTCGCCAGGTGGTCCAGGAACGGCGGCCGGTGCTGCTGCAACCCGCGGCGCGGACCGCCGTCGAGCGGGCGCGCGCCGTGGTCGAAGAGCTGCTGGAGAATGACGGCGTCGCCTACGCGGTGAACACCGGGGTCGGCAAACTCGCCGATCTTCGCATCCCGCCAGACGATATTCGCAAGCTGCAAATCAACCTTTTGCGCTCGCACGCGGCCGGCGTCGGCGAACCGCTGGCCGAAGAGGTTACGCGCGCCATGGTCCTGCTGCGCGCCAACTCGCTCGCCAAGGGTTTCTCGGGAGTGCGTGCGGCGGTGATTGACACGCTTTGCGAGATGCTGAACCGGGGCGTGCATCCGGTGATTCCGTCGCAGGGCAGCGTGGGGGCCAGCGGCGATTTGGCTCCCCTGGCGCATCTTGCGCTGGTGCTGATCGCCGAGGGCGAGGCCACCTTCCGCGGCAAACGCACGCCAGCTGCCGAGGCACTGAAGCAAGCCGGCATTGAGCCGCTGGTGCTGCAAGCCAAAGAGGCGATCTCCCTCATCAATGGCACGCAGGGCATGCTGGCAGTCGGATTATTGGCCACGCTGCAGGCAAATGTACTTGCCGACACTGCGGATGTGCTCGGGGCCCTCACCGTGGACGCGCTCCGAGGGACCGACGCCGCGTTTGACAAGCGTATCCATCAGGCGCGGCCGCACGCGGGACAATCGCTGGTGGCGGAGAACCTGCGCCGCATGTTGGAGGGCAGCCAGATTCGCGAGTCGCACCGCGAGTGCCAGAAGGTGCAGGATGCCTATTCGCTGCGCTGCATCCCGCAGGTGCATGGCGCGGTCCGCGATACGCTCGCCCATTGCCGCCAGGTCTTCGAGATCGAAATGAATTCGGCGGTGGATAACCCGCTGGTCTTTCCCGAGGAAAAGAAAGTGGGCGCGCCGAAACGCGGGGTGGGCTTGACGGTCCCCGGCGACGTCCTGTCGGGCGGCAACTTTCATGGCGAACCGCTGGCCTTCGCGCTCGATTTTCTGGCCATCGCGCTCAGCGGGTTGGCTGGCATCTCCGAGCGGCGCATCGAGCGGCTGGTGAATCCGGCGCTGAACGAAGGGCTGCCTGCGTTCCTGGCGCCCGGCGCCGGCCTCAACTCGGGATTCATGATGGCGCAGGTCACGGCGGCCGCCCTGGTCAGCGAAAATAAAGTGCTGGCGCATCCCGCGTCGGTCGATTCCATCACCACTTCGGGCAACCAGGAAGACTACGTATCCATGGGCATGATCGCGGCCAATAAGCTGCTGCGAGTGGTCACCAATACGCGCCACGTGCTCGCCATCGAAGCCCTGGCTGTTGCCCAAGCGCTCGACTTCCGCGCACCCCTGCTGACCGGCAAGCGCGGCCAGGCGGCCCACGCAGCCATTCGGTCGGTGTCTCCCACCATCAGGGAAGATCGAATCTTCACGCCGGACTTCGAGCGGGTGGCAGAACTGATCGCCAGCGGAAAGCTGGCGGAAGCGCTGCGGTAGCGATGCTACGCGCCAACCCGCCGTATCCAAAGATGCCTTCGGTCTTATCGAGCGCACCCTCGGTGACCCGCCTAGCCGAAAGATGGCTAGAACGGGCTACCCGAGATTAGGGTTTCGCGGGTATCTACTCCGACTGACCAACGTACCCGGCAAAGCAAGTCCCCACCCAAGCAACGAAAGCTCGGGTGGGGCACCCCAAATTTAGGGCATCGTGGTATCTACTACGCTTGGCCGGAGCACCTGGCAATGTTCAATGCACTCGACAAGTCGGACATCCGACTACGCCGCTCGCAGTATTCGTAAAAGTCGCTTCGGTTGTGCCACTGTCGATGATAACAATGACAGAGTTGGGGGTTTGCGTGCCACCTCGGTCCGGCGGAGCCACCGTAATGCTCGACACTACAGTCCCAGAGTGGGGCAACTCCGTAACGAGCACCGGCGTACCAACTGGGTACGACTTACCTACCACGCAGTAGCCACCCGGCGCGGGACCCGCCGGCACCTGATACACCGTTGGATCGCCACTTGCCGTGAACGAAAAGAGCGTTCCGACCATAACACCCCGACCAGCGACCTTACAGATTTTCAGCTCGCCCGGCCCCGAAGCACAATTCGTAAAGCCCGCGACAGTTTCGGTCGAGACATCCCCTGACACGACATCTACGTTGCCAGTTTGAAACGGCAGGTTGAAGGACAGCAGGGCATTGATCTGGTTCCCCAGATAGTCGTAATCGTAGGCGGTGATGTTGGTAACCTCAATACCTAGCTGCTGCGCTTCGTGAATTGTGACCGTACCGTTGGGAATCGGGATTGGGCCTGAGCAGGCGCCAACCGGAATCGATAGTGGACCGATACTGACCCCTGAATTTGTCGCAGTGAAATCAAAGTACCCATGGACCGGATTAGTGAGGCATGACATTTTACAAATCTCAACGTAACCAGAGTCACAGCAGTCCTCAGAGAAATGCACATACTTCGGATGGCCGCCAGTTGTGAAATACGGGTGATTCACAGGCCTAAAGCTACAGGTTCCCCCCCCAACCGGGCAATCCAACACCGGATCGATTTGTGAGATAGAACCAATGCCGGCCGCTCCGTTCAACTCGGCAACTACGATACAGCCTTTGCAGGCATCTATAAATGGGCCTGGCGGGTTGACGGGACTGACGTCGAGGCCTAAGGGAAACGCGTTTGGATCGGGCATAAAATTCAACTGCGTACCAGGATTGGGAGTTGTGGAATTAGGTCCAGCGAACTTATAGATGCCAGCCGTGTATGGGGAACCTGGGTTGGTGCTAGTGACCCAAAGATTGCCACCGCCGTCAAAGACCATGCCTCCGGCCCTGGGGGGCGTACCGGGTAGGAGGAACGGCGCATGGAGCCCTAGGCTAGGGGTGAACACCTGCACGCCTGAGCCGCCAGGCGCATCGAACTCCGTCGCGTAAACGTTGCCGTCCGGGCCTACAACAACGTCGTGCGCCGCTTGCGTCCCCACAGAAGTGGCTGCTCCGGTGATAGGATTTACTTTGTAAATGCGCTTGCCGACCCAGTCAGCCGCATAGAGCGTATCCCCGGTTATATTGAAAGCCATGCCCGCTATAGCACTTGCGCCTGGATGGAGAGTCCTTTTCAGCTGTCCCGAGTTGATGTCATAAACCCCGATAGTAGATCCGTTGTTTGCCACGTAGATCTCATTCTTCGTAAGCTTGACGCAAGCAAGCCCTTCAGAGGATCCGCCTGCGTTGATAAACTGCGCATTGATGAGCTGGCCGCTGTCGTCAAACTTTTCGATATAGCCAGTGCCATAGTTACTCACAAAGATATCGGCATGGACGGTTCCAACGAGAAGAAATAGAGCCACGGTCGTGACAGACAACAGCGG
>PLYW01000334.1 GCA_003151875.1 Acidobacteriaceae bacterium | reverse complement strand
TACGGCCTCGGGCGTGTCACGGATTGGGACCTGAACCTGGCGCTGCTTGCCCATTGTTCAAATGCATGCGAGAAAACAAGGAGTGGGGTCCGCCAGAGAGAAACTCCCGCGCGATGTTCCAGCCTAGAGATCCCAGCAGGGCGTAGTTGCCCATCCGGAGCGCATCCTGGGCGTCGTAGCGGCCGGGGTACCAGCCGTAGACGGCGGTCATCGTGCCTGCATAAGGCGCGACCAGCGCTGGAACGGAGAACACGCGGTGGCCGTCGGCGCCGCGGCGTGCTATCAAGGTCGAAGTCACGGCATGGCTCAGCCGCGGAAACACTCCTTTGCACTCACAGCGGTAGTACAGCGTGTCTTCCTTGAGGGCTGCTGCCAGCGCATAGCGCGTGGTGGTGCTCACTGCTGCGATGCCGAAGTCAGACACGAATCGCTTGCCGTAGCCCTCAGCGCCTTGCTTCCACTCCGGCGGTGCGTTATCCGCCTGGCCAATACCGGCCGCGAAGGCGGCCGCGACGACCGGAGATGGACCGATCACGTCGAAGACGTAGTTACGGAACTTCGTTGTGTGCGTCGGACGCGTGTATGTCAGCTTCAGTTGCGCCGGGGTTGTACTTGCAACCGTGCCGGAGGAGTCTATCGGATCGGCCAGTGATTGCGCCTTTGCCAGCACGGGTAGGGCTGCGAGGTCCGCGATTACCAACAGCAACAGCATGCTTCGGCGCATCTTCATGTAGAGATTCTGTTTAGTCAATCTGCGATCCAACCCGCAATTTGTCGTCATCATTGTTATTCATCCAATCCCGGTTCTTAAAGTATTGTGGCGGAACACTACTCCCGCCGCTCCAGACTCGCGGCCTGCTCGCTTATGGAAGTCGCAGTCAGAAGAATGCATAGAATGACACCTGGAAACCGATAAAATCTGAGCAGGATAGCTCACATCCAGGAAACTGAGAGACTGCGCTCGCAAGTGATGACGATGCGCTTCCCTACCAAACGTTTTAGGTTATTCCCTAAATTCGCCGCAAAAGTGCGTTGTGGGGAAGTTGCATTGCCGCTTGCCGCCGAATTGCGGGCGGATGGCCAAGACGGAAGTTATCGGTCCGCGGATAGATGGCGATACCAGGCCATCCCGCAACCAATCCTGGCGACGGAGGATTAGTTGCGAAATGGGGATTTATCACTCGTCATTCAGGGTCGGCGTTCTGTTCACTAAAGCAGAGAATGTAGCCGTCAGTATCCTCGACATAAAAATCGAGGCATGCCCACGGTCTTTCTTCCAGCGGCTTGAGCACTTGAGCCCCACGCATTTTCAACTCGCTGAACAAGCGACGGACACCGCATACGGCAATGTACACATCCAGATGTTCGTTCTGTTTCCGGTGTTCTCTGTCGGCGGCCAATTTCGGCGCACACTTGAGATGTATCCCGAATCCGTCACGCGTGACCGCGGCGTAGAACGACTGATACTTAAAATCAAGCTCGAAGCCAAGCTTGTCGCGGTAGTATGCAATTGCCTGGTCGAGATTATCGACGAGAAACTGCGGGGCTATCCCGGTAATGTGCGGAGGACGGTGACTTGCGACTGTGGACATCTCATTCCTCTTTCCATAACAGCCGTTATCATAAGCAATCCCCGAAACAGAGCCCTCGTCGCGATTACTTGTGATATGGGGATTTAACACCAACTATCATTAGGTGGACATTTCAGGAGCTCAATTCGGTGAACCTGCTTGATAGTACTTAGATCATGAACATCGAGTACATAACGAAGACGCGGGACTCCCCGCCAGCAAGTAGCCGTCGTGCAACCCGCCATTCTGACCGAACCGGAAATGCCAGCTAGGGCGCGAAGTAGCTGGAGATGTCCAGCAGCAAGTTGGTAATCCCGCTGGCGGCGAAGGCGTCAATCTTGCCCTCAGTACCCGCGGGCACAATCGCCATATTCGAGGTGATCGCGCCGTCGGTTGCATTCAGCGTGGAGACCACCGGCTGCAACTGCCCGTCCGGCCACAAGGCCAGATAGCCGAGTGATCCCCTCGGCACCACCGTGGCATTGAAGACATAGGCCTGTGCTGTGCTGGGCGGCCCACACAGACTGTTCACCACATCCACGGTGAGCTCTCCGCCGAAGGCGCCCTGATCATGGCGCGTGTCCAACGCCCGGCAGGGCGCCACCGGATACAGCGATAACCCACCCTGTCCGGCGGGCGCAAAGTAGCCGTCGATATCGATCAGCAATTGCGTGTTATTGGTCGAGTAGACGGAGATCGCTCCGCCCGTACCCGCCGGCACGATGGCCGCGTTGGCCACGATGGTTCCCGTCTGGTCATTCAGGGTGGAGACCACCGGCTGAGTCTGGCCCGTCGGCCACACCGACAGGTAGCCCACGGGATGGCCCCCGGGCACCACCGTGAAATTAAACGAATACGCCGCGGCGCTGGCATTGGGCGGGATGCAGGAGCTATTCAGCACCGGAAAGTCACGCGGCGTGTTGGCCAACAACTGGGGCGTACCCAAGCCTGGCGGGAAGTTGGACTGGCGGGTGTCGGCTACCCGGCAGGGCGTCAGCGGATAAAAGGCCAGAGTGGATCCGCTCACCGGCGCAAAATAGCCGTCAATGTCGAGGGCTACATCACTGGTATCGGTGACATAGACGCTGATGGCGCCCTGGTCCCCACCGGGCACGATCACGGCATCGGCTTTGACCCGCCCATCCAGTGAGTTCATGGTCGAGACTACGGGCTGACCTTCGCCCGTGGGCCATATCGACAAGTAACCCAGAGTGCCGTGAGGAATGACGGTGACATTCAGGGAATAGGCGACCGCCGAGGAAAGGTCGCCACAATGTCGCGCTTGCGATAACTGGGGAAGCGGGAAGCTTTGGGATGTTCCTCCTGGAATTGCGCCGCTGCCGCCCTGCGATGGTCGCGTGTCATACACACGACACGGAGCGACGGCAACGAATTGCAGGGGCGATGGAATCGGGTTAACCAGTTGCGACAGCGTGCCGCTGCTGCCGGAGTAGTTCGCGTCGCCCGAGTAGGTTGCCACGATGGCATCCGTGCCAACCGCCAGGGTCGAAGTTGTGCACACCGCCGTAAGCTGCGCGGTCAGTGGCACGGCCGTACAGCCGGAGATCGCAGTGCCGTTCGAGGTGAAGTCGACTGTGCCCGTCGGCGCCGGCGGCCCCGGAGGACCGACCGTCGCGGTTATGGTCACCACGTCGCCGAAGGTGGAAGGATTGGGCGAACTGGTCACCGCGGTTGTGCTGGGCGGGGGCCCCGTCAGACGGAAGATTGTACCGCAGCCGCCGAGGCCGGCAGTGCATGCGGGGTTTGCGCCATACGTGGCTGCCCCATAGAAGTTCCCATCGCTGGCTTGCACCAGCCCGGCGAGAGGCTTACCGCCGTCACTGCCGTCGTCGAAGCTGTGCAGCGTGGTCAGGCTACCGCTTGGGGTCATTTTGAAGACCGTGCCACAGCCGCTGTTGGGTACGCAGTAGGCCCCGCCATGGAGGGTCGTCCCGTAGAAGGCCCCGTCGCTGGCTTGCACCAGACGGGCAACAGAACTGTCGCCGTCAGTGCAGTTCGGTTGGGAGCAAAAGTTGTAGATCGTGGTCAGGGTGCCGCTGGGGGTGACTTTGAAGACCGTGCCGCCCTGGTGGTAGACACCCCCGCCGCCAGCGGAGGTTGACCCGTAGAAGTTCCCATCGGTGGCTTGCACCAGCCCGGCGTAAGGGTATTGGCCGTCAGCACAGTTCGTTTGAGAGCAAAAGCTGTAAAGCGCGGTCAGCGCGCCCGCCGGGGTGATTTTGAAGACCGTGCCATAACCGTTGGCCCCGCGCCCGAAGTTTGTCCCGTAGAAGTTCCCGTCGCTGGCTTGCACCAGCCCGGCGTATGGGTTGCCGCCATCAGCGCAGCCAGCTTGAGCGCAAAAACTGTACAGCGTGGTCAGTGCGCCCCCTGGCGTGATTTTGAAGACCGTGCCGCAGGTGCCGGCACCCAAAGAACAGCCGGTGTTAGCCCCGCCCTCCAAGGTTGTCCCGTAGAAGTTGCCATCGGAGCCTCGCACCAGCCCGGCGTAAGGCTGCTGGCCGTCAGTGCAGTTCGCTTGCGCGCAAAAGCTGTACAGTGTGGTCAGCGCGCCCCCCGGAGTGATTTTGAATACGGTACCAACGCGCGGCTCGGCCCCGCCTCCATAGGTTGTCCCGTAGAAGTTTCCGTCAGTGCCTCGCACCAGCGCGGCGGTAGGGCTGGCGCCGTCATACCAGTCGAAGCTGTGCAGCGTGGTCAGCGTGCCCCCTGGCGTGATTCTAAAGACCGTGCCACAGCCACCCTGACAGTTGCTGCTGGCCCCGCCGGCATAGGTTGTCCCGTAGAAGTTCCCGTCGGGGGCTTGCACCAGCCCGGCGTAAGGGGCGGAGCCGTCACTCGGGTATCCCGCGAACATGTGCAGCGTAGTTAAGGTCTGTGCAGGCAAGCTATTTGCCGTCGCGAAACAAAACAGCGCGAGAACCGCAACCGCTCCCCAAACGCTAACTCGGTTTGGCATTGACGATTTTGTAGGGCGCATTACTCCTCCAATGGTCTTCCGTGGTGGTCGACTGCCGGGCCTTGAAACGGATTCGTAACCAAACGTGCATGGACGGGCGCTGGCACGTGGGAGCGAGGAAGGCTCGCGTTCTGCCCGACTCGGAGGTCCTAAACGCAGCGGATTGTGTATCGCTAAGTTAGGTTGCGTCAACAGCTTTGTCCGTAAAAAGTGACGGCCGCGATCGGAGATCCCACTCGTTCGCGCTGGCCGTCGTTACCCTGCACCAGTCCTGCCCAGGGGTCGCCGCCATCGCTTCCCCGGTTGCTGAAACCATGCAGAGTCTGAAAGCTCTGTGCAGGCGAGGCAATCGCTGTCGCAACACAAAGCAGAAAGACGATGCAGGCCATTTTCATGAAGCGGTTTTTGGATCCGGGCGTGATCGGCCCTTCGGGGGTCGGGGTCTGACTGAAAAAGTGGGTGTGTGAAGTTGACACACCGCTACAACAGAACTTGGCGCAACAAGTTGCAAGCATCATGAGGATTTTCCGGATTTCCGTTTAGACCCCAGTGAAGTGGTACGGACTATATCGGAGATCGTTCCTGACAGCAAGCAGATACCTCAAGCGGGTAACTCGAAGGCAGGATGGGCCGGCTTGATAGTCCGGTGCGCCCACCGATGGCGGGCTTCCTTATGGGGGTGTCTCATGCGATAGGGACGACGATCCTGGCGACGAAGCTGCCGAAGAGGCAGATTACGGCAAACCCAAAGACGACACTCCAGCCATACGTCTCAACCGCTGGCGCGTCAGAACGTTACATAAACCTCGCTGCGGGTTTTGGGAAACTTGAGATCAATTCCGCGTTCGCGATTTACCGCGATGGTTGTCTTGATATCCAACGCGCTAAGCGCGATGGTGCGCTGCAGTCCGTCCACCGTAACATGCAGGAGGGTTGGACCCAGCGTGTAGTGGTCCGCCTCCAAGCGCTCACCGTTGGCGAACACAAATATCGTCTTCGGAGCAGGCTTCGCGGGCAAAGCGCTTGGTCCTCCTGGCGCCTCGATCAACGCCGATCGGCCAACGCCCGGAGAGGCGGCCAACTTCTGATTGCCAACCTCCGGCTTGTCCGATTGCAACGACAAGCCGGCGCGCCTCAACAGACGTTGCAGCGAGGCTTCTCCACCGCCGCCACTTTGCGTGCCCGCGATGTTGCCCTGGCTGTCGATCAGAACATAGTGGGGATAACCGTGTACCCCAAACCGTGCGGCCAGACTGCGGCCATCATTGACCACAACCCGGCATGATCTCGGGTTTCCCTGGAGGTATGTCTTGACCGTGGCCTCGGACTCGCCAACATCAATGGCAAGAACAACCAGCCCCTGGCCCGCAAACATGCTTTCGATGTTGTCCACGGCGGACTGGTCGCCGCGGCAGACTGGGCACCACGTCGTCCAAAATTGCAGCAGGGTGACTCTTCCGCTGAGGGACGCATTGCTGAAGGTTTCGCCATCCAAGGTCTGGGCCGTGAATTGCGGCGCCGGTCCCCGGGTGTCAGCTCTGACCAACACGCAGAGAACCATCAAGGTCAGTAAGCCATGAAGGATTCGATTCATGCTGGAGCTTTTCACGATTCCAACCTTTGCTTCGGCGTTGTGAAATCCAGGGCCCGCATCGGGGAACACCGATGACTGACGCCGCGTCTTGTGGCGGCTGAGGTCGCCGCTACACGTCCCGGCTGCCGCCAACGGACGCGCAAGAGGCGCAGCAGAATTTCACGCCCGTGCTGATGGTTTGTCCGTGACCCTGGTCACCGTAGCGGGTGAGAGCGCAAAAGACCAAGGATCGAAGCTGAGTACCGCAAGATTGTCGGCTCGTTGCCTTGAGCTGAAACGTCACGCCCATTCCCGCCTTCGCGGTCAAGCATTCGCCATGCGAAGGCGGTCCTGGAAGTAGGCTTTCCAACTCTCCGGCAGCACCGCAACTTGCAGGGCGCGCCGTACGGAAGTCACGTCATCGTCGCTGTATCGCTTGGCAATATAGAGCCGAGTAATTGCAGAAACCGGGACCGCGTTCGGATCGCGAGCAAGCAGCGTGATCTCGTCACCTGCGCCGACTTCCCCCTCGCGAGTGACAGCAAGGTAAAAGCCCGACCGCCCGCTGGCGAGGAATCGCTTCACCATATCGTCAGCCTGAAATCGCACGCCGAGTTTGTAGCAGGGGAGCCGAGGCTGCGTCACCACCACCTGCGCGGAACCGACAGAAAACCGGTCGCCAATATGGACCGAGTCTTCCAGCAAGCCATCCGTGGTGAAGTTTTCTCCAAACATGCCCAGCGGCAATTCACGGCCAGGCAACTCCGTTTTCCAGTAGGCGTAGTGGGCAAGGGGATAGCAATAAACCGCCTTGAATTCGCCTCCGTGGACGCTGAGGTCGGCCTGGCGATCACCATCCAAGTTAAGCTTGCGCAAGGCAACGCGGCCCTGGACCGGTTCCTTGAAGATCCCGGTGGTCACGTTTCTTCCGTGCCACACCACCTCTCGGGGGAGCCCAACGTTCACTGAGACTAGCTTCATCACCCGCATTCCTTTCCCGCCTGAATTGATTGTACGTGCGTCTGCAACATGAACCGGTCGATCACTCCTGGGTTTCTTGATCCCGCCTCTGGGACCTCAGCACGGAAATTTCTTGTGCCGATAAAGTTGATTGAACACAGCAAACATCAATCCGATCACCACAAATACCATCCAACTCGCCTCCGGTCCGAGGAAGCCGCCGGTGAGCCATTGCGGCCCTTGCCAGCGGGTTTCTAGCAGGTGGCCGACGGCATACTCGCCGGCGTTTTGCCCCGACCATAGAAAGAGGTTGGCGAAATCAAAGGCGGCGTGGAAGCCGATGGCGAAGGCCAGTGAGCCGGTGCGGCGCAGCGTTAGGCACATGAACAAGCCGAGCAGGCCGGTGGAGGCAAAGTCTTCCCAGCGCTCGTGCGGTTTCAGAAAATAGTGCAGCGCGCCGAAGCCGATGGAGAGCAGAATGGCCGCGGCCCAGAAGCCAATGCTATCAGCGAGCGTGGCCAGCAAATAGCCGCGGAACTGGATCTCCTCGGCAAATCCGATGAGCAGATTGGCAATGGTCCACAGGACGAGAAAGTACCAGAGCGCGCCGCCATGGATGGCCAGCCCGAGGATGCGGTAGCCGCCGAAAGCTGCAATCAGGCCGATGAGCAACGAAGTGGATCCCATCCCCCAGGCAAGCCCAACCCAATAGTCGCGTCCGAAGGCGTTGCGCACCGGAATGCCGTAGTCGGCGAAGCGGCGGCGCTCGATGCGGGCCATGATCCAGGTGGCGACCAGCGCCAGGACAAGGTCCTGCAGGTCATTCGAGATGAAGGCTACAGGATCGAGGAACGCCCGCTGTTTGAGATGGAAGATCTTTGGAAGGATCCAGTCCGTCAGAAATCCGAGGCCGACGAAGATGCCGACAAAAATGAGCAGGCGCCAGCCAGCGCGCAATCCCCGGGGATTGAAGAAGACTTTTCGCACGTTGGTAGGTTACGCTCGCGCGAGACACTTCGTTCCCCGGCGTGAATACCGCCCTCTCCTTGCCAACCCACAGCGGTTCAAACAAGAATCTTGAACGCAGAAGTTGCTATGTCTAGGGCTTTGGCGCCTCGACCGCCTGCTTTTCAAAGGTCCAGTGGCAAGGACGCCCAACGATGCCAAGCCCGGTGCTGCGCTCGCCTTTGCCCTCCGTGTCAGTGAACTGGGTCTTGACCTCGTAGCTGTACTCCTCGCCTTCGGTCTTGACGGGGCCATGGGTGTACGCGGCAGAAGCGGTGTTTCCGCTGGCGGTGAGCTTGGCGTTGCCACCGTTGCCTATCTTGCCATCGATGGCGAGATAGGCCGGATGGCCTTTTGTGCCGCGCTCCCCATGGAGGACGCCGCCGGAGGCGGTCGAAACAAAGTGGAGGGTATAGCCGAGCGCGCCTCCCTTGGGATCACAGGTGACGGTGGTGTTCCAGGTGCCGTCAAAGCGACTGGCGTTCTGGCCGAAGGCGGCCAGGGTGGTGAGGAAGATTGCGGATAAGATGAGTTTGCGCACAAGCGGCTCCTTTCGGTACGAATTGTACTCTGGCGCGAGGGCAGGCCTAGACGGGAACTCTAGGTGGATGAACAGAGTTCCAAGGCGCGATGGTTTGAATACCGCCATCTCCTTGCCAACCCCACAGCGGTTCTAACAAGTACCTTGAATGCAGACTTGATTGTTGTCGAGTGACGGTCAAGCGGGAAGCAACCGGATTGGGAAAGCGTGACCGGCCACCGGGAGTAAAGTAACCATAAGCGCGTTTACCGTTACCTACCTCATCAGGTCGAGTCAGTGCCGGTCAATGACTCGGCTGNNGTGACCAGACTGAAACGCTAGGGTAAGCCAGGAGGGGATATAAGGTTAAGCGCCAATAGGAGATCGACAGATGGCCAATGGGGAAACAAGAGTGTGCGGCGGATGCTTCGGCGATGCCTTTATCAAACGCGAGATCAAGCGGAATGGACAGAAAGAGGTTTGCGAATACTGTGGGAGAACACGCAACACACTTCGTTTGGAGGAACTAGCGAATCTCTTCGAGACCGCCTTCAGCACCCATTACGAACGGACCGCTAGCGAACCGTCGCCATTTGAACAAGCGATGGGGGAGATCTGGTGGAGAGACGGTCAGCCGGTTCTGGATCTTGTGCAGGAGATTGGTGAGACCACGAAGGAAATCGCTGAGGATATACGAGAGCTACTCGAATCGCGCCATTCTACCCGTGAGGATTACGAGATGAGTCTCGAGACCGAGTTTGACTCCGACTCTTGCTATGAAAGTAGAGCCGTACCTGGGGGTGATCTCGACGGAGAGTGGCGTTTGTTCGAGCGGAGTCTCAAAACGGAATCTCGATACTTCAGCCACACTGTTATGAGAACGCTTGACAAGATCTTTGACGATCTTAAAGAGCATCGTACCTATCAGGGAGCTTCGGTCATTGTTGACGCTGGACCTAACGGCACGATTAAGGCGCTCTATCGAGCAAGGGTCTTCCAATCCGAGAAGAGCCTGTTTGCGGCCCTAGAACGTCCTGAACTCTCGATCGGTCCGCCCCCGCCGGTGGTCGCTGGGGCCGGGAGGATGAACGCCCGTGGCATACCCGTTTTTTACGGCGCTACACATCCGGAAGCGGCATTGGCAGAGGTGAGGCCCCCCGTTGGTAGCAAAGTCGTAGTCGCGCAGTTTGATATCTCGCGGCCACTCCGTCTCCTAGATGTCGCTTCTTTGCAGTCGCTTGCTGTTGGGGGTAGCCCCTTCGATCCTATGTACTTAGCACGCAAGCAGAAAGCTGGATTTCTCCAGGGACTGAGTGAGCGCATTACTATGCCCGTAATGCCCGACGACGAAGCGCTGGAATATATACCCACTCAAGTGATCGCGGAATATCTTGCATCGCTCGACAATCCGACACTAGACGGTATGATCTACCCATCGGTTCAAGCTGCTGAGGAAATGAAGAATGTCGTTTTGTTTCACAAGGCGGCGGTCGTCGCAAAGGTGAAGCGGCCGGAGGACGTTAAGTTCAGCGTACGGGATTATGAGAGTTACGAAGGGGGTCCGGAAATCGAGTACAGCGTGCGTGAGGAGTTCGACTCGGAGGCCCCAAGTTTGCCGCGCCACGAGCCAACAATGGATGAGCTGATCGCCGAGATGATGGCCGAGGAGAATTCCATCGTCGATCAACGAGTACCTGCACTTGAGTTGTCAAGAGAGAACGTCTGGGTCCATCACATCAAGCGCGTTGCAATCACCAGTGAAGCCTTCCGGGTGACCAGAATGGAATGGGACAAGAAGACGTTCCGGGAATTCGAAGAGAACCAAAAAAGAAACTGGATGTCTGCTAAGAAGCCCGTTGATCCGATTGAATTCTAACGTCGTCCGCAAGACTTCGGTTGTGTGTCCGAATAAGTCCTGATAAGTCGGCATAGCGGAAGCGATCTTCACGGCTTCTCACACGTCCGGTGGATTACTTTCCGATCACGGGCAAACCGGAAGCAACTGGCCCTGGTGAGCAGACCCTGGTTGCCGACTCCTCATTCGCACGAAAATCCTACTGCTCACGCGCTGCGCCGTGTTCCAATGTGGGTAGCCAATCTTCACATTCACTCGGATTGGAACTCTGCCTATGCGCGTTGCCCTTATCACGAACTTCGTCGCCAGCCGGAAAGAACCGCTGGTCGCCATGATGGACCGCGTCCACCAGGGCTTCATCGACTCGGGGCTGCCGGAGCCATTTATTCGTTTCAACTTCGCCGATGGCGGGGTGGTCAACTTCTCGAGCGTGGACCGGGTGCTGAAGCGTCACCCTGAGCTGGCGCGATTTGTGACCGAGACTTCGCCGGCGCCGCAGCTAGGGATTCCGGGCGCGCGGCGACTCTCCAACGGGCCGGTCTCGCCGGGAGCGGGCGAAGCTGTGCCGTACGCCACGCTGCAAGCCATCGCGGCCGGCGTGCCCCGATCGTTCCCGTTCCACGGCGTCGCCATCCATTTTCATGCGCCGGAGTTCGGCGAGGTGATGCCCATCGCTACCCCCGCAGCGGAGATGATGTCGGGAATTCTGATCAGCGATAGCTGGTGGGTCAACGGGCGCCAGCGTTCGCTGTCGTCGTGCAGTGTGGTCGAGGTCGAGCCCGGCGATAAGAAGCTGCCGCTGCCGTCGGGACCGCTGGCTACGGTNNTGCGGTCCGCCTGCCCTCGGGATGGAACAGCCCGAGCGTCAATCCTGAACTCGCCGTATCTATGAAAACAACTTCGCTCGCGTGTACGCCTTCATTGCGTATCGGGTCCGGGACCGGGAGGAAGCCGAGGATTTAACGTCGGAAGTGTTTCACGACGCGCTTGCCAGGATCAGTCAGTTTGAATGGCAAGGATTACCGTTTGCCGCATGGTTGTTTCGAATTGCCTCAAACGCGATCGCGGATCGCTGGCAGCGCAATGCCAAGCGGCGGGAGGTCCCGGTCGATGACCTGGAAGAAGCGGGCGCGGACGATGGAACCGAACGCCGGGCCATGTTGTCGCAGTTGGTCGAGGGGTTACCACGCGATCAGCGCCTGGTGATTGTGCGACGGTTTGTTGGCCAGCGGAGTATCGCTGAGATTGCAACGGAACTGGGCCGAACTGAGGGAGCCGTCAAGCAGTTGCAGTTTCGAGCGCTACACAGCCTGCGAATGCGAATGAGGAGCACCTATGAGTAGCCTTTCCATTTACGACGAACTGGATGAAGCCGTCGAGGCGATGCTTAGGCAACCAGATCTTGTCCCCCAGGAAGTCAACCCCGAGCTCAGTGATCTGCTGGAGGTCGCGGTTGAGCTATTCACCCTGCCGCGTGCGGACTTTCGTCTGCGCCTTAAGGCTGACCTTCAGCACCAGGCTACGGCGCCCCGTGGCGCCAAGGTAAAGACATTCCCAGTGGTCCGTGGTCCTCGTGTGGTTCCCGTACGGAAAGCGGCTGGATTCGAAACCGATATTCTTCCCACCTTATTCGGGGAAGGCTATGGCAACTATCCGATTCATCGCACGAATTTCGTGGTTTCGGGGTTGCTGCATGTTGCGGCCATGGCCGTGATCGTAATCTCGAGCGCCTGGATCATGGAACATCGCCAAAAATTCCAACAAGCGGTAGTTCCATTGGTAGGCGAGCCCGGCGCGTATGCGCTGCCGATTGCAAAGCAAAAGGCGGGTGGAGGCGGGGGCGGCGGAGACCAAGACAAGCTGTCCGCGTCGCGGGGGAACGTCCCCCGGTCGGCGCGCGAACAGATCACCCCGCCGGCAGTCGTAATACGAAATGACAATCCCAAGCTTAAGGCTGAAGCTACCATCGTAGCTCCGCCGAGTTTGGCCCAGCTCGGAATATCCGGAAATCCGCTGGCATTCGATGCGCTACAGCCATCAAACGGCACCGGCTCTGGCGGAGGCATCGGCAGCGGAGCGGGCGGCGGTATCGGCTCTGGAATCGGGCCGGGTGTAGGTCCAGGTCACGGAGGAGGCTTCGGCGGGGGGCTTTATCACGTGGGAGGAGGGGTCAGTGCACCGCGCGCCATCTACGATCCTGATCCCGAATACTCGGAGGAAGCCCGCAAGGCGAAGCATCAAGGGACCGTTATCCTGTGGATCGTCGTCGGTCCAGATGGCCGACCGCGAGATATCCGCGTGCAGCGCGCTCTGGGACTGGGACTCGACGAGAAAGCCGTGGAAGCGGTGCGCAAGTGGCGCTTCGCACCTGCGATGAGAGACGGACATCCGGTAGCCGTGGAGGTCAACATCGAAGTGAATTTCCGTTTGTATTAGGCGCGCCCGGTGCCGGCCCGCGTCCTCATGC
>PLYW01000320.1 GCA_003151875.1 Acidobacteriaceae bacterium | reverse complement strand
CGCTTCAATAACCGGCCGGGCATCGGCGCGCAGATCCTCTGGCGGCCCAATGGCCGGCTTTCGATTCTGGGCAATCAGTACATGCTGGGCGAGGACGCACTCGGCATCTCTAAGCGGGTGCGGTACCACACCGACGACAGCCTGCAATACAAGTACTACCAGAATCCTTCCCGCTTCCTCGATATGGCCGCCTTCTCCTTCACCGGCGACCTGGGATGCGAGCACGGCGGCGGCGTGAGCTGCACGGGTAATTCCGCCAAGGGTCCGAAGCAGAGCTTTGTTGGGTACATGTTATACAACCGCCTGTGGTTTCACAAAGATTTGTATGGGCTGACGATTGGCGGGGGCCAGATCAACAATCCCGGCCGCTACCTAGTGCTATTGCCGCCTATCAACGGCGCCACGGCGATCTCCGGTACGCCGTACTTCACGGAGAATCCTGGCGATCCCTACAAGGCGTGGGATGTTTCCGCCACGGTGGATTACATGCCGAGCCAGTACGTCACGTTCCGCATGGAATACAACCACCGTGCGGCCAACGTGCCCTACTTCTCCGGACCGGGTGGGATCACGCCTCCCGGCGGCAACACGGGCGCGCCAGGCTCGGTGGTACCGGGCTTCACGCCTGATCTTCGCTACAGCGAGAACCGGATGACTGGGGCCCTGATGGTCATGTTCTGAGCTGCAGAAAGCGCTCTAGCCGCAACACGAGGAGCCTGATCTTCGGATTGAAGGATTGAGCTCCGGGAGATTAACCATGCAAGACCTGATATATGTCGCAATCACAATTGCTTTCTTCGCCCTGTCGCTGGGCTATGTCCACTTCTGCGAGCGCATGAAGTAAAGGGGAGCTATGCACACGGAATCAACCATCATGCTGGTCGTCAGCGCTGTGATGATGATCTACCTCTTCTACGCGCTGTTGCGTCCGGAGAAATTCTGATATGACCGCCAATGGATGGATTCAAATCGTCATATTTCTCGCGCTGATCCTCGCGGTCACTAAGCCGATGGGCGTGTTCATGACGCGGGTGTTCAATCGCGAGCGCACGTTCATGGATCCGGTGCTGCGGCCGATTGAGCGGCTAATCTACCGGATGACCGGCGTCGACGAAAATCACGAGATGCGCTGGACGGAATACGCATTTGCCATGCTGTTGTTCAGCGCGGTGTCCATGCTGCTGCTGTACCTGATGCAGCGCGTGCAGGGACATCTTCCCTTTAACCCGCAGAAGTTCGCTGGCGTCACGCCTGAACATCTGGCCTGGAATACGGCGGCTTCGTTTACCACCAACACCAACTGGCAGGCCTACTCGGGTGAGTCCACGATGAGCTACTTCACCCAGATGGCCGGCCTGGCCTTCCACAACTTTGCTTCGGCAGCAACCGGTATCGCGCTGGCGATTGCGTTCATTCGCGGGATTGCGCGCCGCCAGATGCAAACCATCGGGAACTTCTGGGTGGACATGGTCCGCTCCTGCCTGTGGCTCCTGTTGCCGTTTTGTATCGTCGGAGCTCTGGTGCTGGTCTCGCAGGGCGTCGTCCAGAACCTGAGGCCTTACGACACGGTGAAATTGCTTGAACCGCAGCAAGTCCAGCACGTGGGCGCTGATGGCAAGCCTGCGGTGGATGCGGCGGGCAAACCGGTCATGGATACCGTCACCACGCAAACCATCGCGCAAGGACCGGTGGCGTCGCAGGAAATCATCAAGGAATTCGGTACCAATGGCGGCGGATTCTTTAATGCTAATAGCGCTCACCCGTTTGAGAACCCGACCCCTTTCTCCAACCTGCTCGAGATGTTCGCCATCTTCACGATTGGTGCAGGATTGACCTATACCTTGGGCCGCATGGCCGGCTCGCAGCGTCATGGATGGGCAGTATGGGCGGCGATGGCGATCCTGTTCTTGGTGGGGGTTACCGTGGCCTACTGGGCCGAAGCTCGCGGCAATCCGCTGCTAGCCGGCGTGAATCAGCAGGTGACTGCGACCCAGCCGGGCGGCAACATGGAAGGCAAAGAGGTCCGCTTCGGCATTACCAACTCCGCGCTATTTGCCACCGTCACCACCGACGCCAGCTGCGGCGCCATCAATGGATGGCATGACTCCTTCATGCCCCTGGGCGGGATGGTGCCCTTGGTCAACATCATGTTGAGCGAAGTCATCTTCGGCGGCGTGGGCTCGGGAATGTACGGCATGTTGATCTACGTTGTGCTGACGGTGTTCATCGCCGGACTGATGGTGGGCCGCACACCGGAATATCTGGGCAAGAAGATCGAAGCCTACGACGTCAAAATGGCCATGCTGGTGGCGCTCATCTTTCCACTGGTGATCTTGATATTTACCGGAATTTCATCGGTCAATGGCTTTGGCACTTCCGGCATCAGCAACCCCGGGCCGCACGGCTTCAGCCAGATGTTGTACGCATTTGTTTCCGGCGCCGGCAACAATGGCTCGGCGTTCGGCGGCTTAAGTGCCAACACGCTCTGGTACAACACGACCATCGGGTTCGACGTGTTGTTTGGCCGGTTCTTCATGATCATTCCCATGCTGGCTATCGCCGGCAATCTGGCGCAGAAAAAGTATGTTCCGCCGTCACTGGGGACGTTTCCGGTGACCACGCCGCTGTTCACCATGCTTCTAATCGGCGTGATCCTGATCGTCGGCGCGTTAACGTTTTTCCCGGCGCTCAGCCTGGGACCAATCCTTGAGCACCTGCTGATGGCGGCAGGCAAGACGTTCTGAGGCTTCCAACATGGCAAGAAACAAAGCGAAATCGAAAGCGGTCTGGCAGGGCAAAATCGTGCGGCGCGCGATTGTCGATTCCCTACTGAAGCTGGATCCGCGCCACATGATGGGCAACCCCGTGATGTTCGTGGTGGAAGTGGGCAGCG
>PLYW01000189.1 GCA_003151875.1 Acidobacteriaceae bacterium | reverse complement strand
CACGGTACTCGACGAGTGCTGGTTCTTGTTGGACTCACCGGCTCTGGCCCCCGAGGTGGTGCAACTTTATCGGACGGCTCGCAAGCGGAACTCAAGTGTGTGGGGCATCAGCCAAACGGTTGAAGACTTCGTGGGCACGGAGTTTCAACCGCGAGTCCACGGACCCGGCATTTTGAAGAACGCGAGTACGAAGATTATCGGGCAGCAGCCCGGCGATGTAACCCCTCTGATCACCCACCTGAACCTGAATCCGGTAGCAGTTAACCAAGTGAAGGGATTCGGCGCTCCGCGAAAAGGGCGCAGCGCCGAGGTGCTGCTGGCGATTGGAGAGAAGGCCGAGACGACCCAGACGATCCGGATCGTTCCTACGCCATTGTCGTACTGGATCTGTACAACGTTTCCGCGGGAAAGGAGATACCGCAGCTGGTTCTTGAAGGAACACCAAGGAAAGCTGCTGCTGCAGTGCTACCAGGAGCTGTCCAGGAAGTTTTCCCAGGGCTTGGCGGACGTTCCGCCCCTTCCGGAAGAAATCTCCGGCAAGGTGAATGTAGTGGCTGAGGTTGCGGCGGCAATGGAGAAAGAAATCGTGAAGCACTCAAGACTCTGAGTTGCTTCGGGAGGTTGGAGGAAATGCAGGTTCTCGGGTACGCGGTGTTTTTTGGAGCGTTTACGTTGTTCGTGGTGACAGTCCAGAACCGGCGGCGACTGCTGGCAGTGACGCTTGCCGGCGTCATGGTTGTGACCCTCGTGGGAGCGCCGCAGCCAGCACAAGCGCAAATGGGGCTACTGCAAGAGATTCAGGCGGTCCTCAATGTGATCAATGGAGTGATTCACACCGCGCTAAATGGGATCAACACGGTACGGACCGCTATGAACAATTTGCAGCAGGCTGTCGTCTGGCCTCAGCAGCTGATCAATCAAGCTAGGGCGCAGGTCACGCGAATGATCGGGCTGTACCGCAACCTGATGAGCAACATCTTCCACATAAGGCTCAACAGTGCCACCTTGCCTAACCCGCGAGCACTTGAGGCCGTCATTCGGGACCACCAAGTAAACAATTTTCCTAGTTTGACGTCGACCTTCGCCAGCACCTATGGCGCAATCCCGGTTACAACCGCCGCCAACCCAGGTGACCGCGCCATGTCGGACATGGATGATGCTCTGGCTCTCGACAATTTGAAGACGTTGAAGGCTGGCGACCAGGCAACGGACATAGAACTTCAATCGGCGGACACGATCGAGAATTCCGCCAGCCAAGCAGCCCCAGGCTCTGCTCCGTTCTTAACCGCGACGGCAATCACCTCCGGCATTCACGCTCAGGCTCTGACGCAAAAGCTCCTGGCCGCCGAACTGCGGCAGGAAGCAGCTCGCATCGCACATCGCAACACCCTTTGCAAAGAGAACGCCAACAACACAACGACGCTGCGTGGAGTGCTCGTGAACCTGTTGCAGCACCAGTAAGGGAGAAGGAAGGCAACGCATGACGAGATTCAGAGAATTGCTCAAGACCACTAAGAACTGGCTATTCGGTCACAAACTCCGTGCAGGAATTCTCGCACTGGTTCTTGTGTTCACGGCACCCTGGCCGGCAAGGGCGCAAATCCTTTCCCCATGTTGCGCCATGTTGGTGGCAGGGCTGTCGAGCATTCAGTCGGCGTTGACGAAAGTGGTTGGAGGAGGACTGAACCAGATCCTGGGCGTGGACAAAGCCATGCAGCAGTTTCAGCAGGCCGTGGTGTGGCCACAGAACCTGATCAACCAAGCGCGAAATCTGGTAGGAGTTCTCCAAGGAAACTACAACCAGATTCAGAACCTGATGCACATACCGGTCAACAGTGCCACCTTGCCAATCTCACAACAGTTGGAGCAGGTGCTGCTTTCACGTAACCCCAATCAGATTGGGCAAACATCTAGTGCGTACACGGCTCTCTACGGTCCAGTTCCGGCGCCCACTGGCGCGTCGCCGCAAGTGCTGAACATGGTGGACATGACAGATGCTGCCGCCCAGGCGGCAATGAAGCGAGCCATCGAGATCGATGCGTTGGCCGATCTGGAACTTCAGGCAGCGAGTCAGCTCAACCAAAGCATTCAGACGGCAGCACCCGGCAGCGCTCCCATTATCGAGGCGCAGGCGGACGCCTGGTTGATCCGGGCGAACGCCTACACCCAGTCAGCCACGGCGGACCTCATGCGCTTGCGCGCGATCGATCTCGCCAACGCCAGCGCCGACATCAAGATGGGAGCAACGAACACCACCAGCCTGCGTCAGGCTCTGGCCAATTTGATGCAGCACCAGTGAGTCACGAATAAAGGAAGATGCTATGCCAAGTTTTTACTTCGAGCAGTTGCTACGAACCGGACTGAACGGTATTGACCAGCAAGGGATCACGACGGCTGTGCTGCAAATCGCGGGTGTCGTTCTAATCCTCAGTCTGTTGTGGTCAGTCTATGAAGCCTATAGCAACGGCGGAGACGTAAGGCTCCTCGGTGTGGCTGCGGTCAAGTATTTGGTCTTGGGACTGGTGTTCCTGAATTACCAAAGTGCTTTTCGTGCAGTGAACACCATGTTCAACAGTGTGGCCGATGGCATTTACAACCTCTCTGGCGGTCTCGACGTAATTCAGAACTGGAACAATAGCCTTTCACAGGCGTGGCAGAGCAATCCAAACTGGTTTTCAGCTCTCTGGAACTGGGTAACTGGCGGCATCTCGGCCATTGTTGCTGGGCTGATAACGCTGATCGGTTACCTAATCCTCCCCTTCACCTACACCTTGTTCACGTTGTTCTATGCGCTGTACGGATCGATCTTGTATGTCGTCGGTCCGTTTGTCCTGGCCTTGATCCCGTCGCGGGGGCTCGGCCAAGTGGGCAGAACCTACTTCGTGAACATGATGATCTTCCAATGCTGGGGCCTCTTATACGCAATCTTGCAATCGCTGATGTCCGCGCTGCAGATCACCGACCCAATGCAGTTTAACGGATCGTTTCTGAAAGCATTCGTTGGTTCCAGCCAGATGATCGTGATGAGCGTGGCCAGCGTGCTGCTCTCGATCATGATTGCTCTGATTCCCTTTATTGCAAGCCGCATCGTTCGTGGCGACGTTGGCAGCACCCTGATGACAGTGATCAGTGGAGTAATGACCGCTGGAGCTGTGGCGTCGGGACTGGCATCCGCAGGGGGAGGCGGTCTGGCTGCAGGACGGCAGGCGGCATCCGGCGGGCCGCCATCTCCCCCGTCCGGTGGTTCCGGAGCTCCCAGTCAAGGTAGCGGGGTGGTCGGCCAAGGTCCTGGTGGAGGCGCCGTGACCGGCGGGTCAAGACCACCCACACCGCCGAGTCTCGATGGGGTCAATGGCACATCCGTTGCGACGATGTCCGCTGGCGGTGAGGCCCCTTCTACTGGAGCAGTTCATTCTGCTCCACAGGGCAATAGTGAAGATCCTTCTGGGCCGGGATCGCCTTCTGTTACCGGGCAACCAGCCAGTGGCTACAACGGCCGCAGCCTTGCCGGTTTCGCGGCTTGGCAAGCCGGACACGTGGTTGGCAGAACCATGCGCTGGGCAGGGATGGGTGCAGAATCATGAAAAAACCACAGTCGAGGAGAGAAGCACCGGAGATCGCCAGCTTCACCAGGTATTACGAACACGACGGCATGTTGCGCGCATACGCCAATCGCGCCATGTTTCTGGCGATCTTGTTTGCTGTGATCGCACTCAGTTCGCTCGGGTTCGCAATCTATGTCCGCATCCAGCCACCCACGGTCATCCGTGTAGATAAGGATGGAAATGCGATGGTGGTGGGCGGTGGCGCAAAGCAAGACCGGACCTCGCAGATGGCGATGGTGTTGTCGGCGCAGGCAGCGGGTTCGGATGCAACTGCCTCCGAGGGCGTCGCGCCGACGGACTTGGAAGGCAAAGCCGTCGTTCGGCGGTTCCTCGAACACTACCTCTCATATACGCCGGATTCCGCGCCCCGCAACCTCGCTGAGTCGTTAAACATGATGACAAACAACTTGCGGACCTTCACCCTGAACAAGCTGCGCGACGACGATACCGTGGGAAAAATCCAGGAAGATCACATCATCTCGGATCTCCGAATTCGCTCGATCGAACGCTCCAAGAACGCGCCTTGGGATTATGTCGTGTTCGGAGTCAAGGAAGTACACAAGATGAAGAGTGGTGCGGAGGTGACGGACCGCATTGTTGGTCAGTACAACATACGGCTGGTCGAGGAGCGGCGAAGTGAATTCAATCCCAGCGGACTGCTGGTGGCTGAGTACTCCGAGCAGCAAATGGTCGGTGAGCGGAACAATGGGCTTGAACAAAAGAGCGAATTGGATAAGTGAGAGTTGCCCAACCAGAGGCAATCTGGTGAATCCAGAAGTGGCGACATGCAACCTGATGCAGGTTTCAGGCAATAGGAGTCAAGCATGACAGGCACGGCGGCAACAGACACGGTTCCGGCGGCAAAAGCGAACAGAACTGACAGCGGCACGGAGACAACCGCAGCCCGGACGAGACGTTCTCGTGCGAGTTCGGACGAGGAAAGCAATGGGAACGCACGCTATTTCCTCGCCAAGGCAAACGGCAATGGCGGCAGCCCGGCGTTGGATCGGGAGATGGCGAGCGAAGGCGAAGCACTGGTCGAGGCGCTGCGCCTGGGGCTGACCTTCTACGAGGTTCACGAGTTTCGCGTGGTTCCGGACTTTTCAGGACGAAAGCCGCAGCTGAACAAAGAAGCGGTTAAGGGCAAATAGAATCCGCGAGTTTCTGTAGCACAGGCTTCATTTACAGATGATGTTGATCTGTGGTGAGCGATCCGCAAGCTGATTGCGGTTGAGTGCTGGTCTGGTTCGTTTCGCGAGCCTGGCCGGGAACCGATAACGTTTTCGACCAGGACAGCGAAGGGACCGCGCGAGCGCCCTCCTTTCTGTTCTGGCACCACGCGGAAGAGAAAAGGAGGAAGAGATGGTGAAGCAACGGTTTCGGGTGCTGTTCCGACGTTGGTTCTTCACTGTAGCAAAAGTCTGCGGACCAATTCTGCTGTTCGAGCTGTTTGTGTTGGTCCGGCAGCACTTTCAGTATGCGCCCCTGAGCATTTCGGATTTGCTGATGGGAGCACTTTTGGCTTTCCTGCTCACGGCATTGCTGTGTTGGCTGTGGGCGTTGGGAGAGTGGTTATGGTCCAGGCTGCGCAGGTTACTCGGTTTCTTGAGCGAGCTACGGCAATGCTTCAGAAGCTACTGGAATCCTGAAGCAGTGAGGACTAACAAGGCGTAGTAACTACAACTCGTGTTGGCCGGCGCTTTGCTGCCTGGCCGAAATCTGTTGGTTCGGTTTTCGGTGAGGGCAG
>PLYW01000094.1 GCA_003151875.1 Acidobacteriaceae bacterium | reverse complement strand
TGTCAAGGGCGGAGTAAAACTAGACCGGTGGGGCGGAGTAAAACCAGACCAGAGGAGCAGCTAGGAGAGCGGGGATTGTCGGGGAGCAGGGCGTCTGGAGCGGAGGCCTGCGCCGCCTGAAAGGCGGCGCGTTTAGGCCGGAGCGGAAGACGTCCTCCTCCCCGAGGCGTGTTCGACGCAGTAGGTAGGGGGCGGTCGGCGGAATCAGGAGTTCGGCTGTAAGCCTCGCTTGCGTTTGCTCTGCTTCAGGCGGTAGCTCTCGCCGTTCATCTCCAGAATGTGGACGTGGTGGGTGAGCCGGTCCAGCAGCGCGCCGGTCAACCGTTCCGAACCGAGGACTTCGGTCCATTCCTGAAACGGAAGATTGCTGGTCACCAGCGTCGAACCACGTTCGTAGCGCTGGCTGAAGACCTCGAAGAGTAGTTCGGCGCCAGACTTGGACAGCGGCACGAAACCCAGTTCATCGACGATCAGCAGTTCGTAGCCGGCCATCTGCCTCTGATAGCGCAGCAGCCGTTTCTCATCCTTGGCTTCCAGCAGCTCGTGCACCATTGCCGCCGTCGTCGTGAAACGCACCCGATGGCCGCGTTGGCAGGCTGAAAGGCCGAGGGCCAGCGCGAGGTGCGTCTTTCCGGTGCCGGAGTTACCCAGCAGCAGCACGTTCTCGCGCCGCAGCAGAAACTCGCAGCGCGCCAGTTCCAACACCAGCGCCTTGTTGACCGCCGGAATGGCCAGGAACTCGAAGGTGTCCAGGCTCTTGACCACCGGGAAGCGGGCCTGGTGGATACGGCGTTCGGTGGCCCGACGCTCGCGGTCCAGCAGCTCTTGTTCGGTCAAACGCAGCAGGTAGCGCGGATAGTCCGCGCTCTCGGCGGCACACTGCCGCGCCACTTTGTCGTACTCACGCAGAAAGGTCGGCAGCCGCAACTGCTTCAGGTGATGTTCCAGCAGCACCTGCGGCGTGTCGGTGGTGTCAGGGTTCGCCTCACGGCTCATGGCGTCACCTCGCCCACAGATGTCTCCGAGGAAACGATGGTCTGCGCGGAAAGCAGTGTCATGTAGTCGGCGGCCTGCGTGGTCTGTACCTCGGCCAGCGGCAGATGCGGATAGTTCTCCAGATCCAGCCGCGGCGGTCGCCGCTCGATACGGCACAACAGCAGATGCTTGACGGCCTCGAAACTGATCGTACCCAGATGCAGCGCATCGAGGATGGCCGGCTCGACTTCCCGGATAGAGAACGTCTCCAGCAAGCGCAGCACCTGCACGTACTCCCGTTTGCCGCCCTTGTTCAGCCGCGCCTCCAACAGCCGCCGCAGGCGGTCGAAGCACTCCGGCAACTCCCAACCCACCAGCGGCGCCGCCTGGTCTAGCGCTCGTGCTTTTTGCTCCAGCAGAGCCAGATAGTGCAGCGGATCGAAGACCAGGTCTTCGCGCTGGTAACTGCGCCGGTGGCGGGCGATCACCTGGCTGCCGCAGACGATCACCACCTCGTGCACGTAGCCCTTCACCAGCACGTCGCGATACCCATACTCGGTCGGCACCGAGTAATCGTTGGTGCGGTAGCGTACCAACGACATCGAGCTGACCCGCATCACCCGCTTCTCGCAGGCTTCGTACTCACTGGCGGGCAGCGGAAGAAGTGCTGCCCGGTCGCGCTCAAAGCGCTCCCCGATCGTTTCCTGGTGACCGCGCAACCGCCGCGCTCGCCGCTCCCGGCACGCGTTCAGCAACCCCTGGTTCAACTCCTCCCAGCTCGCCACTCGCGGAACCGGGACCAGGAAGTTGCGCCGCGCGTAGCCCACCAGCCCCTCGACCTTGCCCTTGTCGTTGCCCTTGGCCGGTCGTCCGAACTTCTCGGCGAATAGGTAGTGGCTCTGCAACTCGGAGAATGCTCGCGTCTTCTGCCGGGTGCCATCGCCCAGAATCCGCACCACCGCCAGCTTCGTGTTGTCGTACAGAATCGAGCTGGGAACGCCGCCAAAGTGGGCGAAGGCCCGAATGTGGCCTTCGAGGAACGCTTCGGTCGTCTCGGCTGGAAACGCCATCACGAAGCAGTCGTCCGAGTGCGGCAGGTCGATCGCGAAGTAGCGCGCCTTCCGCTCCTCGCCACCGACGATCACCAGCGCCTCGCCGAAGTCGGCCTGCGCCGTCCCCGGCGCGTGTACCAGCGGAATGAACATCTCCCGACTGCGCAACGTCGCAGCGCGCACGTAGTCCTTCACGATCGTGTAGCCGCCGGAGAACCCGTGCTCCGCCCGCAAACGCTCGAAGATCCGCCGGGCGGTGTGCCGCTGCTTGGCTGGCTTGGTCTTGTCTTCTTCCAGAATGGCGTCGATCACGCCTACCCACGGCCCCAGCTTGGGCCGCTTCGGTGGCTCCTTCCGCCGGTAGCCCGGCGGAATCGAATAACCCAACATCTTGCGTACCGTTGTGCGCGCCAGTCCAAACTCCCGCGCTACCGACCGTTGACTTCTGCCCTCGACTAAAACCGCTCGCCGTATACGCCCATAGATCTCCACCTGGTACATCCCTCCGGTGTTCCACGAAGCAGCTACTTACGACAAGCACTTCGTGAAACCAAGATCCGGCGGTCTACTTTTACTCCGCCGCATCACGCCCCTTCCGCGGCGTAATGCGGTCTATTTTTGCTCCGGCGCTTACACATGCCGTGCACCTCGGTGAGCTGCAGAGCTAGTGAAACCTCAGCCGACTCCAGGGCATGCCACAGTGCCGCAAGAAAAGTCGTTTTGCCTGACCCCGGAAGTCCCACGACAAGCTGATGAATCGGGACGATCTCGCTCATTTTGTCTCATCCTTCCACCTTAACTCGTCAAACTCCCGAAGACCGCTCGGTCGGTCGAAAGCGTATGGACGCTGCTCAAATAAGGCCGATTGTTCCATCCAGATCGGCAGTAACTTATCAAGCCCATAAGCAAACGGAACAACCTCTTCCTCCGTAGGTCTGGCAGCTATCTTGAACAAATCTATGCTACCAAGGCGATCAGCAAATCTCTTTGTCAGTGCACTTTCCACAAATTGGAGATACTCATCTGCCTCCTTGCCCTTAGACAGAATCAAGTCGTATTTCGAGAACAACACCTGCACTAACGATCTGGAGGCCAGCATGGAGGCATCAAGACAACTGCGAAGTAGAGCTGACCCACTGTGATATGTCTGCGCTCGGCTGATGCGATCACAGAGTCTCTCGCCATCAAGAAGCAGAACAAAATGGTCGCACCGTCTCAAGACAGAAAGTTTCTTGCACTCCTCCGTGGAGTCTCGCACAGCCTGAAACACCTCTCCTGAAATGTCCGTGAACAAGATGTTGCGCCTTTTCGCCAACAAATCAGACGGCCTAAGGCAGAAATGCAAGAAACGTATATCCCTAAATGTTAGTAACAGGTGTTCGCTCCGTATTAGGACGCAACGCACCTGAGGTGAGTCTCGCAAGATGGGACCTGCGCTCCATCGCAACCAGCGTCTTCGAGCCAGCGAAGAGATAATTCGCAAAGGGGGCTTCATTGAATTTGTCGTAAAGGGCTGCAATGAGAGTCGTTTCCCCGCTGTTTACGTCGCCTGCGACGACGATCACACGTGACAGGGAGGCACCCATGATCTCTGCTGCCCCATTCAAGTCCAGCTCTTCGCCCAGCGGTAGGTCAATGTATACTTCCTCTGAAACTGGCAGCGAGCTGACCTCCGATTCAAAAGGCGCTCGGAGGTTCGGGCAATCTGGTGGCGCATAGCCGTCGATGCACTTACCGTCTTTGGCAAATGTGCATTCTTGTTTCGTACAAATCAATGGTTCCACCTTCAGCCTCGCTTGGCGAGCTCACAAACTCTAATCAGCATAGATTCCGTGTAGAACTGATTTGCGAGTTTAGTGGGCTCCAGCTCAGATTTCGGTGCTATTCCGTGTGTTGACTCAAAGGTAGAGAGCCAATCATCGCTGCTCTTTGTATGCGTAGACAGTAGAAGCGCATCGTGCAGGGGGCAGATGTCCTGCAACGCATGGTCGTCCTTGATCACTGCGTCCCGCCATTTCAGGCTGGTGGCGGACACGGCTTTTTGAATTGAAGTCTTTGACGGCGCATCCTTAACATTTGCGAGTGCTCTATGAATCAGAGCCCCGACAGCTACGGGTCCAGGCGTGAGCTCCGTTACGTCACTAAGTTCCTTACCGACCAGAAGACAAGCCTCACTCCCCGTCAAATCCTTGAAAGACTTCTTGGCGTCGTTAGAGTATGCGCCAAAGACCCACCAGAGCATGTTTAGCTCTTCATCGTGGACTTGCGTGATGACTCGGAGATCGTCTATCCCTGCAGCAGCCTTCTTGGCCAGAGCGTTAGAGTTGCCCACAAGGGCCTGGCACTCTGACCTCGGAGTCAAGGTCAAAGGGACTAGGCTGTAAATGGCCGTGGAAATGAATGTCCGAGAGATGAACAAAGGTCGGTCTTGTCGGTATGTCAGAGGGATTGGTAGCCACTCAAACCACCAAGCAACTTACGATAACTCGCTAGTCAAGCGCTTGTTTCAGCGCGACTTCGAGCATTTACTTTGCAAACGGGGCCGGCCACCTCTGGACAAGTGTTCATTTCGGAGTTCCTGTTCCGTAGGCGGTCGGTTGGGCTCTCGATTGTTATATCATCTCGCGGTTCGAACCGCTCACGCTAGCTTGAAATGACGGCACGCGTTCAAGCTGAGCACTCCCACGCGCTCAGTTGCTCAATGAGCTGGGAACTTGATTCTGATGACGGTCTAACCTCGGGCATTACGGAGGCTGCCGGGTCGACGAAGAGACAGATCCTGCTGAAAACGAGCTGCTCACGCACGCGCGCCCCGGCCCTCCAACTAGCGACAACGTGTTTGCACACGCAAAAGTGCACGCCCCAGGCCCTGCCCCACCCACCAATTAGAGCGGAACGTGTTCCAACGCACAATAAATTGCTTCAGCCAAGTGCACTAAAAGTGGTGCTGTAGCAAAATCCCCTCAATGCGTAATACCCCCCAACGGTTTGTCCCTCCATTTTGCCGCCTGTTAAACTTGGCGTTCTTGCGAACCCAGAACCTGCGGTTAACTGAACACTGAACAACCTGCTGTTCTTTTCGCATATTGGGCACAGGAGCGTCACGCCCGGTGGCGCGAAGACCTCCGTCCTCTGGCCCTGCGCTTGGCCTGGCAATTTACTGCAACGTAATTCGAACTCACTGCAACGCAATTCAAACATTGCTGCAATTGAATTCCAACAATTTCAAGACGGGATTTGCGCCGATGAACTGCGGAAAGAGGGTCTTTATCCTAATCCCCCGGAAGCCATACGTATTGATCGTTTTGTCGAGAAGCGTTTTGGCATCGTGCCGCAGCACGAAGACCTGCCAGAAGGAGTATTGGGATTTACGAAACTCGGCCAGAATGGTGTCGAAGCAATCGTGATTGCTGTAGCGCTCGACGCCGAACAGGGCAAAGTGGCTGAGCGCCGCGTGAGGACCACGCTCGCGCATGAAGCCGGGCATGGGTTATTGCACGCATATCTGTTCGCGCTCGACGACAAGCCACTCCATCTCTTCGACGCCGACAGCCACTCTGATCACCAGATACTTTGCCGGGATGTCCAGGGCGAGGTACGGAAGAGCCGGGCCTACGATGGCCGCTGGTGGGAGTTTCAGGCGAACCGGGCCAAATTCCGGCTTATATCGAAAGCGCGCAGCCAGGCAAGAATCGATTTCCTCAGTCCACGACTTCGATCAAGTCTGCGTTAGAGAGCTGGTCGGTGATCGTCTGGAAGTGATGGCCCATCACTGCCAGAGTCATGGCGGCGCCGAAGGAGCCGCGGTAGCGCGTGGCGGCGGTGAGCAGAAACTTCCAATAGCTGAGGCGAGCTTTTCCCAGCAATCCCTGGTGCACCATAGAAGAAAAGAAGGCGCGCAGGCTGCCGTAGCTCCAGCGCTGCCGGAATTGCGGCTGGCAGCGGCTGAGGAAGAGCTTGACCCGCTCATAATAGGCATCGCAGGCATAGATTCTAGTGAGCACATGACGATAGCCCTCGAGGAGGCGGGTGGCGTTCATGCGCGGAAGGAAATTCAGTTCACAATCAGTGTTGTTGCCGCCCCCGGCATGCAGAATTCGGCCCTCGCTCAACAGGCGGCGAAACAGTTGTGTGCCTGGCATGGCTTGAAGCAGGCCCACCATGGCAACGGGAATGGCGCTCTTCTGAATGAACTCAACGAGGCGCTCAAAGACGTCTTCGCGGTCGGTATCGAAGCCCAGGATGAAGCCCCCCATCACTTCGATGCCGTACTGCTGGATGATGCCGATGCTTTCCAGCAAGTCACGCCGCGTGTTCTGCAGCTTGTGGTTGGCGACCAGGCTGTACTCGTCCGGGGTCTCGATGCCCAAAAAGACGGATATGAAGCCGGCCTCTTTCATCAACTGCAACAGTTCGAGATCGTCGGCCAGGTTGAGCGATGCTTCGGTGCTGAAGCGGAAGGGATGACCGTGAGCTTCTCCCCACTCGGCCATGGCCGCCAATAATGCCTTGGCGCGGGGCTTGTTGCCGATGAAGTTATCGTCAACGACGAAGACCGCGTCGCGCCAGCCTGCCTCGCGCAACTGATCGAGTTCGGCCAGGACCTGCGCCACGGCCTTGGTGCGGGGACGGCGGCCATAGATCTCGATGATGTCGCAGAATTCGCAGTTGAAGGGGCAGCCGCGCGAATACTGGACGGTCATGGTGCTGTAGCGGCGCATCTGGATAAGACGCAGGTCGGGTAATGGGCTGCGCTCCATGGCGGGACGCTCGGCCGCCTGGTAGTAGGGGCGTGCCGTGCCTGCCTCCAGATCTCGGGCCAGGCCGGCGATAAGATCCTCCGCCTCGCCGATCACCACGTGGTCGGCTTGCAGTATGGACGCGGGCACGCTGCTGGTGATGGGGCCGCCCACAACGGTTCGGAGCCCGCGGGCATGGCAGCGCTGCACGATGGAGATCAGGTCCTCCTGCTGCATGTGCATGCCGCCAATCAATGCGACGTCGGCCCAGGCGAGGTCAGAGTCCCTCAGGCGCTCAACGTTGGTGTCGATCAGGCGCTTGTTCCATGGTTGGGGAAGCAGTGCGGCTACAGTCATGAGACCCAGCGGCGGCTGAGCGGCCCGCTTGCCTTGAATCGACAGGGCATAACGGAAGCTCCAGTAGGTGTCAGGAGACCTGGGATAGACGAGTAAGGCGTTCATTGTTCACCTTTGCCGCAAGAACAGCTGTCAGCGTGTCACAGTAATGAAGTGTGATCCTGCGGGGCTTGAGGGCGCAATGGGAATACAAAAAGATTACAAACTTATTTCCGCCCTGCTCTGCTCTGTCGCGTTTCCCTCAGCTGGCATCGGTCGCGTACCCCATCTCACCGGCGATAGCCCCTGCCCTGCCCGGCTCCGCTCCGCCCGTCGAGAATGGCATCAGTGCGTTGCTCGTGGTGTCTGCTCTTTCTCTTCCGCTGTCCCATTTCGTGAGATGTCAGTTTTGACGCTGCATCATGACAGGGCGCGCCGGGCCGTCAGCCGGCTGCCCGCTCCGAGAATCCGTGTTGCCCGTTTCCCTGACGGTGACCTCCCGGCTTGTCCGTCCTGTGGGTGACCTGCCGATTCACTGCAAAATAATTCAAGTTCACTGCAACGCAATCCAAACATTGCTGCAATTGAATTCGAACAATTACAGTCTCTGTGCGTTTTAGAATTATTTTGCATTGGCGGCGTATCGCGGTTTTTGGTGACTTTTGGCGCGTCTTATCGCGCCCAAATTCGCCGAAATTCGGACCTATTTGTGCGGAATTGATTTGCAGTGCTGCGGGATCGGACTTACGTAACTCACTGATTCTTCGTGAAGGGTCAAGGCTTTTTGTACACCTCTCGCGAACCTACGGCTCGGACGCAGGGCAGAATCCAGTAACCTATTTGACCTAAGTAACTTACGTGGCGAGCCTATGTATGAGCTTGGAGCGATCCCGCGAACATCCAACGAACCTGCAAAATGGGC